>NZ_JBVIJE010000017.1:0-171016 GCF_055581585.1 Streptomyces sp. NPDC031426 | reverse complement strand
AGCACGCGCGCTGCCCGGCGTCAGCAGCGGCCACAGGGCGGCTCCTGCGGCTGCCGCGGATGCTCCCGACACGAACCGGCGACGGCTCATCCCGCGCATGAATCCCCCTGTCCACGGCGGCAATTGAGTGTCACGCCCGAGGGCCGGGCGCGTCCGCCGGGGCAACCCTACTGACGGGTAGACAAGTGTCCAGAGCACAGATGCAAACTTGGGGGGAACAGGGGGAACGAGTTGCATCGGCCGACGGGGAACTCAGTCCAAGGGCCTCTCCCCGCGTCACTGCTCGGCGAGGACGACCACTGCGGCGGCCGCGGTCAGTGTCAGTGGCGGGCGCGGCTGGCTGAGGGACCTGGCCGATGCCGTCAGTGCGATGGCCAAGGGACTGGACGCGTACGCGGACGCCGCCCAGGGGGCGAAGAAGAGGCTGGAGTACGAGCTGGAGATCGCTGGTGCAATGCCAGTGGTCGGCGTCGCCCAGCCGAGGTTCATCGCGCTGGGCGAGTACAAGGGTGGCCCCAGGGCTGGCTTCGGACCGGACGAAGCCCACCTGCCCATGCCGCCCGGCATCACGCTGCCCGAGTACGACGGCTGCTGCGCCACGGCCGGCCTCACGCTCGTCCTAACGGCGGACGAGTTCGCGGACTGGGCCGCCACCCGGCCGCGCGAGGAACTGGCCGAGCCTTTCACCTACGTCATCGGCCTGGACGGCGCGCTACGGCTGGCCCCGCGCCGGTCCGAGCATGTGGCCTGCGCGGGCGGCGAGCCGGTACTGAGCGCGGGAGAGGTCCGCTTCGGTGAGGACACCGGCCGATGGGTGGTGCGGGAGGTGAGCAACCAGTCGACGGGCTACTGCCCGGACACCGACTCATGGCCGGCGGTCGCGCAGGCGCTCGACCGGGCCGGGTTCGAACGCCCCGGGGCCTTCACCCATGAGGTGGTGTTCCGCCGGTGCCGCACCTGCGGGCAGCACAACATTGTCCGGGAGGAGCATTTCGTCTGTGTCTTCTGTGACGCCGACCTTCCCGAGCGATGGAACCTCGACCCTTGAGCCGGCCCAACGGGCGGTCACCGGCCCGGAAGTGGCCGTACCGTGAGCGTCTGCTGGGCCTGGCCGACCGGGCCGTGGACGTCGTGGAGGACGCTGCTGGTGAGGCCCTGGCCGGTGGGGCCGAAGGCGACCGTGGTGTCCAGGCCGACCCAGCGGCCCGCCGGCTGCCGGTGCAGATGGATCGTCAGGTCGACGTTGGGGAACATCCACTCGGTCGGCGGCCGGCGTACGGCGATGCCGTTGGCCGTGTCGACGAGGGCGACATAGGAGGCGACCGGGCTGCACGGCTCGCCGGCGACGAGGTCGAGGTCCGTGGAGATCCAGACCTTGCCGCGGCCCGGCTCCGAGGGGGTGACCGGCCGGACGTCCACAGACGCGCAGTGGCCGCCGGGCCAGAGCGAGGCCAGGGAGTGACCGGCGAGTCCGTCCGGCGGGGTGAGGCGCGCCTCGGCATCGCCGGCCACTGCGCTGGTGTCCACCTCGGTCAGCAGCCAGGCGCGGGCCCGCACCACCGGCCGGTCCGCGATACGGACGACCGCTTCGAGCAGTTCGATGGTGCGGCCGGGCCGGATCGACTCCACCTGGATCTCGCACTCGTCCAGGGCGAGGCGCCCCAGGATGTCGAAGCTGATCCTGGACAGGAGCAGTCCGCTCGCCGGGCGCTCGGCGCGGTACTGGTCGATCGCGTGGACCACGAGTCCGCCCAGCGGGCTGAAGTGCATCTCGTCGGTGTCCCACGCGCCGCTCGCGTGCGGGGTGGGCTTGTAGCGATGCTGATCTATGCGCTCGAAGTAGCTGGCGGCCAACGGGTGCCACTCCTCAGGTGTCCGTGCACGGGGGCATTGAACAGGTCGTTGCACAGTACATCCGTGGCCGCGACCGGTTCACAGGCCGGTCTCGATCGTCCGCATGGCGACCTCCGGCCCCGGATGCCCGCCGGGACCGTGGCGATCCTCGTCGCGTACAGCCTGCGCGACCTGCCGCTCACCCACGTCGCCGCACCGCCCCCGGCGCCGCGTTCAGGACGGCGCCGGGGCCGGGGTGGATTGGTCAGGCCGCCAGGCGCTCCGCGAGCTGCTTGGCCTTTGCGGCGGCCTCCTCCAGGGCGCGGTCGCGGGAGGCCTCGTACAGCGGGATGAGCTCGGCCATCGCCGGGTTCTGCGGGGCCATGGTCAGCTCCGGGACGATGAAGTCGAGGTCCAGACCGAGGGCGTCCGCGAGGACGGCCGAGAGGTAGTTCTGCACGTACTCGTATCCCTCGCGCGGGGTGCCCGGCCCGTACGCGCCGCCCCGGCTGGCGACGACCGTCACCGGGGTGCCCTTCGCCGACTGTGTCTCGCCCGCGGTGCGGCCGAAGAGGATCACGTTGTCCAGCCAGGCCTTGAGGGTCGAGGGGATCGAGTAGTTGTACATCGGGGCGCCGATCAGCACCGCGTCGGCCTGCTCCAGCTCCTCGATCAGCCGGACACGCTCGGCAAAGGCCGCTGCCTGCTCCGGGGTGTGCGAGGCCGGGTCGGCGAAGCCTGCGGTGTGCGCGGCGGCGCTGATGTGCGGGACGGGCTGCGCCGCGAGGTCGCGGTGGACGACCGTGCCGTCCGGGTGCTGCTCCTGCCAGTGCGCGCGGAAGGCCTCCGCCACGGCGCGCGAGGCCGAGGCCTCGGTCGGGAACACGGACGAGTCGATGTGCAGCAAGGTGGCCATGGTGACTCCAGAAAGAAGACAAAAGGGACAGGGGTGTCCCCGTGGCTCAGCACTGGCTGAGTTTTCGTACAGGACTATCTTTAGCACAGGGACTTACTTTTTTTCATCCCCCTACATCGAGGTAGTACCCTGATCGCATGGCGGCGGACGTGACACACGACAGCGCGGCGTGCAAACGGGTGGACGATGGCATCACCCGTGTCTTCCAGCTGCTCGGAAAACGCTGGAGCGGCCCGATCGTGGCCGTCCTGGTGGAACAGCCCGCACACTTCGCCGATCTGCGCCGGGCCGTCCCCGGCATCAGCGAGCGCATGCTGTCCGACCGGCTCGCGGAACTCGGTGCGGCCGGACTCGTGCTCCGCGAGGTCGACGAGGGACCGCCGCTGCGCGTGTCCTACCGGCTGACCGAGGCGGGGGCCGCCCTGGAGCCGGCGCTCCGGGAACTGGGCGAGTGGGCGAAGGCCCACCTGCCGGACGCCCCGCCGTGCCCCGGCGCGTAGAGCCGACGGCCGGGCGGCTCGCCCGCGTAGGGCGCGGTCCGGCCATGGACATCACCGCACAGTGGGTGCGGACCGTCTGGACCAAGCGGTCACGCGGCGCCACGGCCGCGGCCCGGCGGAACGCCGTGCCGGTCGGACTCCCGTTGCCCGACGTGCCGTTGGACCGCGCGCACGTCGTATGGGTGACCGAGCGGCAGGACTTCACGCCCGAGGAGAGCCGGACGGATCTCGACGGCATGCCCGTCAGCCTGCGCGAACGGGGCTGCGGCCTCCGGGTGTTCGCCCACAGCGGGTTCGGTGTGCCGCTGCGGCCCCGCAGGCCGCCGGCGGTGTGGCTGGGGCCCGGCCAATGGATGCGGTGGCAGCTCCACCACCGCCACAGCAGCAGCTCCGGGATGGCGGAGTGGTCGTACTCGCTCGACACCTTCAACGTCGCCTACGGCCCGGTCGACGGTGACGTGTTCCTTGGGGAACCGACCGTGCTCGTCGACGAGTGCGGGCCGGTGCGATAGCCCACCTCGCGGGCGACGTCAGCCGCCTCAAGGGTGACACCTCACGGCAGACGGGCTTGGTGTGGCTCAGCCGGCTCAGTCCACCGGCCACGTGTGGACGGGCGCGTTCAGATGCATGTAGTCGATGTACAGCTGGGTCATCCGGCGCAGCGCCTCATGGCGGCCGGCGCGCGTGGTGGCGTCGAGGTGGTGGAACATCTCCTTCTGCCACACCGCGCCGTTGCGTGCCGTCACACAGCGCTGCTCGATGATGCCGAGCAGCGGCTCCCGCCACGCCTCGTCCATGCCGGACTGCTCCAGCCCCCGGTGCGCCAGCGGCAGCAGCCGGCGCAGGACCAGCTCCGGCACCGGCACCTCGCCCATGCCGGGCCAGTACAACGGGGCGTCGATGCCGCGCCGGGCGGCGGTGTGCAGATTGTCCTCGGCGGCCGCGAACGACATCCGCGACCACACCGGCCGCTCCTCCTCCACCAGGGCCCGGGTGAGGCCGTAGTAGAAGGCGCCGTTGGCGAGGGTGTCGGCGACGGTCGGGCCGGCGGGCAGCACCCGGTTCTCCACCCGGATGTGCGGGAGGTCGTGGGAGACGGCGTACACCGGGCGGTTCCAGCGGTAGATCGTGCCGTTGTGCAGGGTCAGTTCGCCGAGCTCCGGGATGTCCCCGCTGTCCAGGGTCTCCGCCGGGTCCTGTTCGTCGCACAGCGGGAGGAGAGCGGGGAAGTAGCGCAGGTTCTCCTCGAACAGGTCGAAGACGCTGTTGATCCACCGCTCCCCGAACCACACCCGGGGACGTACGCCCTGCACCTTGATCTCTTCCGGGCGGGTGTCCGTGGCCTGTTCGAACAGCGGGATGCGGGTCTCGTGCCACAGCTCCTTGCCGAACAGGAACGGTGAGTTCGCCGCCAGCGCCACCTGGACCCCGGCGATGGCCTGCGCCGCGTTCCAGTACGGGGCGAACTCCTCGGGGGACACCTGGAGATGGAACTGCGTGCTCGTGCACGCGGCCTCCGGGGTGATGGTGTCCGCGTAGGTGCGCAGCCGGTCCTCGCCGTCCACCTCGATGCGCAGGTCCTCGCCGCGGGCCGCGAAGATCTGGTCGTTGAGCAACTGGTAGCGCGGGTTCTCCGACAGGGTCTCCTCGCCGATGTCCTGCTGGCGCAGGGTGGGCAGGATACCGATCATGATCAGCCGCGTGCCGATCGACCTGGCCCGCTCGTCCGCGTGGTTCAGCGCGGCGCGGATCTCCGATTCCCACGCGTCGGGTCCGCCCGCGGTCAGCCGCCGGGGCGGCACGTTGATCTCCAGGTTGAACCGGCCCAGCTCGGTGGACCAGGCGGGGTCGGAGATCGCCTTCAGCACATCGGTGTTGCGCATCGCCGGCTCGGCGTCGTCGCCGACCAGGTTCAGCTCGATCTCCAGACCGACCTGCGGCCGCTCGGACTCGAACCGTGCCTCCCGCAGCATCTGCGCCAACGTGTCCAGGCACGCGTGCATCTTGATCCGGTACCGGCGGCGGTCCTCGCGGGTGAAGACGAGCGCCGGGACGTCGCGTCCCATCGGCCCTCCAGGATGCCCCTCGTCGCAGACCTCTTCACCCAGCGTCGCACCAACGCGCGAGCCTCACCAGGCACGGCCGGCACGTGCGGGCCGACGCCGCCCCCCGGGACGCTCCGGTGCCGTCCCCGGCGAGGCGGCGCACGAACAAGGGCACGCGAGCCGTGGTCCGTGTGCACGGCCGTGCACAGCCCGTGTCCACGCCGGATGCGCTCGGTGAGCGGAGCGCAGCCGTTGAGAGCGCGCGGCGAGCAGTGCCTGTGCACCCATGCCTGAACCCCCGCACGGGTCCCGGCGGCAGGGACGCTTCCGGTGCGGCGCGGGGGCGGTCGGCAAGGAGGTCACGTCCCTGCCGTGAGTACCGCCCCGCAACCAGCGGGACGCCGCTGCCGGTGATCCCGGTTTCAGGCGTTCTTGCGGGCCACGCCGCCGTAGAAACCGATGGCCTCGGAGCCGGGCGGCGGGGTGGTGTCCGGGCGCCAGAAGGGAACCTGGGTCAGGCCGGGGTCGACCAGTTCGAACCCGTCGAAGAACCGCTCGACCCGTTCGCGGGACCGCAGGTTCATGGTGGCGGTCGCGCTGTTGTAGACGGCCTCGGCCGCGCTGCGGTCGTCGGCGAAGTCACCCGTCGCGTGCGAGAGCACCAGGAAGCTGCCGGCCGGAAGCGCGTCGCGCAGGGTGGCCACGATCCGCTCCGGCTCGTCCGTGTCACGGATGAAGTGGAGGATGGCGACGAGGAACACGGCGACCGGCCGGTCGAAATCGATGACCCGGCGGACCTCGGGATGATCGATGACGGACTGCGGATCGCGCAGGTCGGCGAGCACGATACTGGTCGTGCCGGCCCGGCTGAGCAGCGCGTCGCCATGTGCCTTCACGATCGGGTCGTTGTCGACATAGGCGACGCGCGCGTCCGGAGCCAGCTCCTGGGCGACCTCGTGCACGTTCGGCGAGGTGGGCAGCCCGGTGCCGATGTCGAGGATCTGGCGGACGCCGCTGTCGATGACGTACCGGACCGCACGGTGCAGAAAGGCGCGGTTGGCCCGCACGGAGATCCACACCTCGGGGGCCGCCGCGGCCAGTTGGTCGCCCGCCAGCTGGTCCACCTCGTAATTGTCCTTGCCGCCCAGGAGGTAGTCGTAGATCCGTGCGGGATGCGGCTTGCTGGTGTCGATGTGCACGGACTGGCCGCCGTCCTGAGTCACGCTGTGCTCCTCTCCACGACCGTCACGGCCTCGGTCCCGCAAACGGTTGGCCAAAGCTTCCCACATCAACTATCCGGGGTGCGCGGGGAGTTCCCCGAGCTCAGGATGGTGCGGTGCGGCGTCTGGCGGCCGGCAGTGGCACCGGATCGGGTGTGCGCCCCGGGGACGTCCTGGGCTCGGGCACCTGCGGCAACGACGGTTGCCTGGCCGAGCTGTGGGGCGTTGGCCAGGCGCAGCGCGACCGCAGTGCGAGCGCGTGCGAGCTTCTCGTGTGGGTCTTCGACAGCCAGGCCGACGTCGATCCGGCCGCCGAGACGCGCGAGTTCACCCTGCTCACCTTCGCCTACGGCGTGGGCGTGACCGGTGCCGCCCTCGCCCCCGCCCTGCCCAGGAGGCGCTGGGCGTCCGGCTCAGCTGGCAGCGGCGCTGTCCAGCGCGGGCCGGCACCGAGACCAGCGGAGGTTCCGCCGAGTGGAGCCGTCGGACAGGGATGAGGGCCCCGTCCTGGGCGATGGGGACGCAGTGGTGAGGGGCGCATGAGGCACACCTGGGAGGCGGGGGCGGGGGCGGAGAACGGCCAGAGTTGCTGCCCGCCGGGCGCGGCTCATGCGGCGGCTCCATCTGCCTCTCTCCGCCGGCCAGGGACCGTCCGGGTCGGGGTGTCGCAAGCGGCGTGGCTCCGGACCCCGTGCGAGGGTGGGCGCCGTACGCCTGCTGCCTGGCTCGGCGGGGTGTCGCCCGTGGCCTGCTTCCGGTCACCGTGCGAGCGGAGGCGGCATCCGTGGCCGGCCCCAGCGTGACGTGCGCGGCCCATGCGTCACCCGCCGTCCCGCCCCCTGTACGGGGCGCCCCTCAACCGCCGTCCCGTCCCCTGCGCGGGGGCCCGTCACCCGGCCGGACCGGCTCCGCTGGCCTGCACGTCGCGGGCGTCGGAAGGTCGGAACAAGATCGGTGAGTCGAAGCTTCGTCCGACCGGTCGCGGGTCGTCCCTCCGTGTCCGTGACGAGGCGGGCCGACGCGCCGGGGGCGGGGAACGGTGAATCCATTGCGCTCGGGTCGTTCCCCGCCCCTCCCACCCCGGCTCGTCCGGGCCTCGCCGCCGCTCGGTGCGTGCGCCGGGGGAGTCCGCGCTCCGTGGTCTGGTCCCGTCCATCCGGGTACGGCGTGCGGTCCGGTTGTGGCCGTACAGGTCAGGGCGTCGCACGGGCCGTCCTCGCCGGTTGCGCCCACCGGGCAGGGGACGACCTACAACTTGCAGTCCACGCAAGCGCTGTACTTCAGTTTCGCCCGGTACGGGCTTATCCGGGCGTCCACGAGCACCGGCGAGACCGGCGAACGCGTTTCGGGCTGCACGGCGAGCACGTGCTCGGCTCCCCTGCGAGAGCGGAGTGGCCCAGGCTCGCCGCCGCCGCGGCGCCGCCCGCTCCGGCCGGCGGACCCGGCGCTCGCAGCCAGGCCGCGTCGATCACCACGCCGCAACCGGCGTGGTCTGGTTGGCGAGCTGAGCATGCGGGCGGTGCCTTGATCTCCGTTCGGCGACAGTGCGGATGTCGTTGCAGAGCGGATGCGTAAGATCGTCGGCATGGCGCTGCGACCGGTTTTGGTGAACGTAAAGGCTCTTGACGACTCGGCGGTCGGCCGGTTCTGGGCGGAGGCGCTCGGCTGGAGCGTTTCCAGCTCGGAACCCGGCGCGACCGCCGCCAAACCCGCCGGCTTCGATTGGCTGGACCCGGTCGGCGTCTGCGTCGACGTCATCGCCGTGCCGGAACCCAAGACGGCCACAAAGAACCGTGTACACATCGATCTCGCCACCACCTCCGCAGCCCATCAGGCGGAGTTGGTCGCGCGCCTCCGGGATCTCGGTGCGACGCCCGCGCACGTCGGTCAGGGTGACGTGCCGTGGACGGTTCTCGCCGACGTGGAGGGCAACGAGTTCTGCGTGCTGGAGCCGCGGGACATCTACCGGGACACCGGACCGATCGCCCGGGTGGTGGTCGACTGCGCGGATCCGCGGGCCATGGCCCGGTTCTGGGGTGAGGCGGTGGACTGGACCCTGCGCGAGGTGACTGACGATCATGCGGTGCTGCGCTCCGCCAAGGGTGTCGGTCCGTATCTCGAGTTCCTCCGCACGCCCGGCGTGAAGACCGTGCCGGACCGCGTCCATCTTGACCTGGTGCCCTGCCCCGGTGACGACAAAGCAGCGGAGGTGGCCCGGCTGCGGGCCCTCGGCGCCACCGACCTCGACGTCGGGCAGGGCGACGTCCCGTGGACGTGCCTGGCCGACCCGGAGGGCCACGAGTTCTGCGTCCTCGCCCGGTCCTGACGCGCAGCCTGGTCAGTGCCGGAAGCGAACGTCCGTCTCGCCTCTCCCTGGACAGAAGGACGCCGATCTCCATAGAGTTCGAGTCTAAGAATGGAAAATCCGTCCAGGCAGCTTCCGGAGACCGCCATGGCCGCCGCTTCGCCCGTAACGTACGACGACATCCGTGCGGCCGCCGCGCGCCTCGAAGGCGTCGCGCACCGCACCCCCGTGGTCACCTCCCGCACCCTGAACGCCCTCGTCGGCGCCGAGGTGTTCATCAAGTGTGAGAACTTCCAGCGCGTCGGCGCCTTCAAGTTCCGCGGCGCCTACAACGCGGCCGCCCAGCTCTCCCCGGACCAGCTGGCGAAGGGCATCGCCGCCTACTCCTCCGGCAACCACGCCCAGGCCACCGCCCTCGCCGCTCGCGAACTCGGCACCAGCGCCGTCATCCTGATGCCCGAGGACGCCCCGCGCCTCAAGCGGCAGGCGACCGCCGGATACGGTGCCGAGATCGTCACCTACGACCGCTACACCGAGGACCGCACCGCGCTCGGTACGGCGCTGGCCGAGGACCGTGGGCTGGCCCTCATCCCGCCCTACGACCACCCCCACGTGATCGCCGGACAGGGCACCGCGACCCTGGAACTCCTCGATGAGACAGGCCCGATCGACGCCCTGCTCGTGCCCGTCGGAGGCGGCGGCCTGATCGCCGGCAGCGCCACCGCCGCCAAAGCCCTGCACCCCGCTGTCCGGGTCATCGGTGTGGAGCCGGAGGCAGGGGACGACACCAAGCGGTCCCTGGAGAGCGGCGCCCGCGTCACTGTGCCCGTGCCCAGGACCATCGCCGACGGGCAGGCCCTGTCCACGCCCGGCGAGATCACCTTCGAGATCAACCGGCGCCTGGTCGACGCCATAGCCCTCGTCAGCGACGCGGAGATCGTCGCCGCCATGCGCTTCGCCTTCGAACGCCTGAAGATCGTCCTCGAACCCAGCGGCGCCACCGGCCTGGCCGCACTCCTGGCCCGACGCGTCGACGGCCTCCCGCGCCGCATCGGCATCATCGCCTCCGGCGGCAACATCGACACCGTGCGGTTCGCCGAACTCATCGGTGGGTGATGGCCGTTGTGACGCGGCGCACGCAGAAGCAGCTGCGCCGCTCGGATAAAAAGTACATGCGCCAGGGGCGAACCCTCGAGGTCGCGCACCGACCGAGCGCCACCGGCACGTGCCGGCCGCTGTCGCGGGCAAGACTGGCGGCAGGACTGAAGCCCGGACCGCGTGCTGTTGCCGCGGCCCTGCCGACCTACCAGCCCGCCACCGCCGTGGCCGCGGTGGCCACCGTCACACAGGCACCGGCCGGAGCCGTCGTGGTCGAGTGCGTGCAGGACGGCGGCCGACTCCGGGTGCATGTGGTGTCCCAGGGCTACGACACCTCCTGGAAGGTCCAGTTCCCGCGGGCGATACGCCAGCCGGGCGCCCGCTACGTCGTGGACGCCCTGCACCCGGCGGCTTCTACCGCGTCCGCGGCGACATCCGCCGCCTGCTGTGACGCTCCCGCTCTCCTGCGCCGTTCGGTCCAGCCGGCCGGCACCTCAAGGCCGCACGACCTGCGCCTCAGCGAGCCCTGCCCGGGTGCGGAGGGGCGCCTCCGCCGCGCTGCCCGCTCGGTTGCGTCGGGGACGTGACCAGGCCGCCTCCATCGGAGATCACCACCGACAACAGGCACCGCCTCGCCCGGGCAAGGCGGTCGGCGCGTCAGCGTCGCGCGGCCGCTTCGTCCAGTACTTCCCGTGCCACGGCCAGCGCCTCGGCGCGATCTTCGGGTACGAGCCCGATGCGGGTGCGCCGGTCCAGGAGGTCGGACTCGTCCAGGGCGCCCTCGTGCCGTACGGCCCACAGCAGTTCCGCACGGGTCACCGGGTGGCCCGGCAGGACCCGCTCGGCCAGGGCGGGATCCTCTGCCGCGAGGGCGTGGACGGCCTCCGCCTCCGTGCCGTAGCGGCGGACCAGGCGCGGGGGAGCGGACAGGGTGCGCAGCCGGTCGGGTGCGGCGGCGCCGACCAGCGGCAGCGCGGCGGTGGGGGAGGGCGCGGCGGGGAGTCCCCGCGCGGCGGTCGCGGCGTCCACGGCGTCCTGGGCCATCCGCCGGTAGGTGGTGAGCTTGCCGCCGACGATCGTCGTGATGCCGTCCGGGGACGTCAGCACGGCGTGCCGGCGGGAGATGTCGGAGGTGCGGGCGGGGGCTCCGGCTCGGGCGTCGTGGCCGGAGGCGTCCAGCAGGGGGCGCAGTCCGGCGAAGGCGCCGACGACCTCGTCCCGGGCCACCGGCGTGTCGAGGACCGAGCCGAGCACGTCCAGCAGGAAGCCGATGTCGGTCTCGGGCACCTCAGGGACGTCCGGGATCCCGCCGTCGACCGGCTCGTCGGTGAGACCGACGTACACCCGGCCGTCGCCCTGGGGCAGGACCAGGACGAAGCGGTTGGTCTCGCCGGGGATGGGGATGTGCAGGCCGGCCGGCAGGGTGCCGAGCCGCTCCGAGCGCAGGACCAGATGGGTGCCGCGAGAGGGCCGGATCCGGATGCCCTCGATGAGCTCGCCCGCCCACACCCCGGCCGCGTTGATGACCGCACGGGCCCTGATCTCGCCCTCCTCGCCGGTGAGTTCGTCGCGGATCCGCGCTCCGGTGCCGGTCAGCTCCAGCACCCTGACCCGGGTCAGCACCCGGGCGCCCTGTGCGGCGGCCGTCCTGGCCAGGGCCGTGACCAGCCGGGCGTCGTCGGTCACCTTGCCGTCCCAGGACAGCAGTCCGCCGCGCAGTCCGGCCGAGCGCACCGAGGGCGCCAGATGCCGGGCCTCCGTCGCCGACAGCCGGCGCGGGGCGGGCAGCACCTGGCGCGGGGTCCGGGCGGCCAGCCGCAGCATGTCCCCGGCCCGGAACCCGGCCCACGCCAGCGAGGCCTGGGCCCGGGACACCAGGGGGGTCAGCGGCAGGACGAAGGGCTGGGCGGCCACGAGGTGCGGGGCGGTGCGGGTCATCAGCACCCCGCGCTCGACCGCGCTCTCGTGCGCCACGTCGAACTGCGCGGAGGCCAGATAGCGCAGCCCGCCGTGGATGAGCTTCGAACTCCAGCGGGAGGTGCCGAAGGCCAGGTCGTGGGCGTCCACCGCGACGACGTCAAGGCCGCGGGCCGCCGCGTCCAGCGCGGCTCCTGCCCCGGTGGCGCCCAGCCCGACGACCAGGACGTCGGCAATCCTGCCGTCGGCGGCCTCGGCCAGTTCCCGGCTACGGCGGTGTGCGCTGAGGGACGAGCCGGCGTCGGCCCGGGTGTGACTCATGGCGTGAGGGTCCTCTCCAGGAGGGTGCGCAACTCGCCGAGGAAGGCGGCGGAGTCGAGCTCCGGATCGTCCTCGTCGGTCATCGTGCGCAGGGACAGGGTGAAGGACTGCACGGTCAACAGCAGGGCGCGGGCCTGCCGTTCGACATGCCCGGGGCGCACGGAGCCGTCCGCGTGGCCGTCGCGCAGCCCGTCGGCCAGCAGCGCCAGCAGCGCCTCCTGGCTGGCTCCGCGCCGGTCGAGCACATAGGGGAGCAGCAGTTCCGGGTCGACGTCGACGATCTTGCGGAAGAGCGGGTGCGCCCGGAAGGTCTCGACGCCCGCCACCAGTCCGTCCACGATCCGGGTGCGGGTGTCCGTGCGGGAGGCGGGCTCGGGGATGGCGCGGGTGGCCACGTCGATCCACTCGCGGGTCATCAGATCGCCCACGAGGGTCCGCAGATCCGGCCAGCGCCGGTACAGCGTCATCCGTGAGACACCGGCGCGGCGGGCCACGTCGGCGAGGGTGGTGCGGCGGACGCCGACGGCCAGCACACAGTCGCGTACCGCGTCGAGCACATGATCGTTGTCCGAGCCGTTGTGACGAATAGGCGTCATGTGTCACAGTGTAACGCCCCGGGGTCGGGCGGAGCAGACACCGTCACCCCCGGCGCGGCCCGCCGGCCGTCGCGTGAACCGAGGACACCGAGCACACCGACCTGTGAGGACGACCGTTCAATGGACATGCTGTGGAACGGCTGGGGCGACCCGGCCAAGGCGGCACCGCTGCCCGACTCGGTGACCGGACTGCTGCGCGACCTGCTCGGCGTCAAGCCCCGCACGACCCCCGCCCTCACCCTCGAGGACATCGAACTGCCCGCCAGCACGGCCTCCCCGGCCGCGCTCAAGGCGCTCGCCGAGGCCGTCGGCGGTCAGGACCACGTCCGCACCGACAACGAGAGCCGCATCCGGCACACCCGCGGCAAGTCCACTCCCGACCTGCTGCGCATCCGCACCGGGGACTTCGCGGACGTCCCGCAGGCCGTGGTCCTGCCCGCCTCCCACGACGAGGTCCTCGCCGTGCTGCGCGCCTGCGCCGCACACGGCCTCGCCGTCGTCCCCTTCGGTGGCGGCACCTCGGTCGTCGGCGGACTCGCCCCCCAGCGCACCGCGTTCATCGCCCTGGACCTGCGCCGCATGAACGGCCTGCTCGACCTGGACCCCGTCTCGCGCACCGCCGTACTCCAGCCCGGTCTGCGCGCCCCCGAGGCCGAGGCCCTGCTCGCCGAACACGGCTTCACCCTCGGCCACTTCCCGCAGTCCTTCGAGTGGGCCACCATCGGCGGCTTCGCCGCCGCCCGCTCCAGCGGCCAGGCCTCCGCCGGATACGGCCGCTTCGACGAGATGGTCCTCGGCCTGACCCTCGCCACCCCCGAGGGAACGATCGAGGCCGGCCGTGCCCCGCGCTCCGCCGCCGGACCCGACCTGCGCCAGCTGATCCTCGGCTCGGAGGGCGCCTTCGGCGTGATCACCTCGGTCACCGTACGGATCCGCCCGGTGCCGCAGGTGCGGATCTACGAGGGCTGGCGGTTCGCCTCCTTCGAGGAGGGCGCCGCCGCGCTGCGCAGGCTGGCCCAGGACGGACCCCGGCCGACCGTGCTGCGGCTGTCCGACGAGACCGAGACCCTCATCGGCCTGGCCCAGCCCGACGCCATCGGCGGCGACCTGGCGCAGAGCGCGGCCGGCTGTCTCGCCATCACCGGCTACGAGGGCACGGCCGAGGACACCGCACAGCGCCGGGAGCAGGCGGCGGCCGTCCTCACCGCCTGCGGCGGCACCCTCGTGGGAGCGGAACCGGGCGAACGCTGGGCCCATGGCCGCTTCTCGGCGCCGTACCTGCGCGACGCCCTCCTCGACGTCGGCGCCTTCGCCGAGACGTTGGAGACCGCCGCCTTCTGGTCCCGCATCCCCGACCTCTACACGGCCGTACGCAGCGCGCTCACCGACACCCTCACCGAAGCCGGCACCCCACCCCTGGTGATGTGCCACATCTCCCACGTCTATGAGAACGGCGCCTCGCTGTACTTCACGGTCGTCAGCGCCCAGGGTGAGGACCCGGTGGCGCACTGGACGCCCGCCAAGCACGCGGCCAACGAGGCCGTACTGGCGGCCGGGGGAACCATCTCGCACCACCACGGAGTCGGCACCGACCACCGCGACTGGTACGTCCGCGAGGCCGGACGGCTCGGCATCTCGGCCCTGCGTGCCGTCAAGCGCCGCCTGGACCCCGAGGGCCTGCTCAACCCCGGCGTCCTGCTCCCCACCGACTGACCCACCGTTCCGCTGACCGACCACCCGATCCGCCTGCTTCGGAGGCACACCGATGCGACAGTTCACCGCCGTCGTCAACCCCACCGCGGGCGGCTCCACCGGGGCGGCGACCCTGCTCCACCTGGCCCGGCTGCTGCGCGAAGCCGGGGCCGAACTGGAGACGGAGTACAGCAACAGCCTCGCCCACGCCCAGGACCTCGCCCGCCGCGCCGGTGAGCGCGGCCGGATCGTGCTGGCCGTCGGCGGCGACGGCATCGCCGGCGGCATCGGCGGCGCACTCAGCGGCACCGGAACCGTCCTCGGCCTGGTGCCCGCGGGACGCGGCAACGACTTCGCCCGCGCCCTCGAACTGCCCGCCGACCCCGCGGCACTCGCCGGCATCCTGCTGCACGCCGAGCCACGGCCGGTCGACACCATCGAGGTGGAGTCGGCCGTCCACCCGCGGACGGTCGTCCTGGGCAGCGTCTACGCCGGCGTGGACGCGGTGGCCAACCGGCACGCCAACCACGCCCGGCTGCTGCGGGGTTCCGCCTCCTACTACGCGGGCGGCCTGCGTGCCGTCACCACGTGGCGGCCGGCCAACTACCGCGTCACCGTCGACGGCGAGGAACACACCCACCGCGGCTACACCGTCGTGGCCGCCAACTCCCCTTACTACGGCTCCGGTCGGCTCATCGCCCCCGACGCGCGTGTCGACGACGGCCTGCTGGACGTGGTGATGATCCGCGAGGCACCGCGCAGGCTCTTCTTCACCCTCATGAACGAGCTGAAGACGGGCGGTCATGTGCACCGCCCCGAGGTGCGCGTGCTGCGCGGCAGGGAACTGCGCATCGAGGCGAACAGGCCCGTCCCCTACGGCGCGGACGGGGAGGTCGACGCTACCCTGCCGGTGACGGTGCGGGTACGCCCCGGAGACCTGTCGGTGCTGTACTGAGCCCAGCAGCTGGAAATGACACGGCACCGGTGCATGACCTGCCAGGTCTGGGTAGGCGGAGGGGAAACCGGCCGCGCGCGCCGGGGGATTGGTGGTCGGTCATGACGCTGGAGCTCGCCGAGGGCGTGGTGCAGGCGGTCGTCCTGTACGACGGCCGGCTGCTGCTCGTGGAGGACGGCCACGGCTGGGCACTGCCGTCCGGCACTCCCGACCCGGCCGAGCCCGCCGAGGCCACCGCGGCGCGCGTCGTCTACGAACTCACCAGGTACCTCGTCGACGGCACGGAGTCCCTGGCCCGACACGACGGTCCACCCCCGGACGGCACGTCGGCGGTGGTGTGCCAGCTGCTGAGCGGGACCCCGTCGGACGGGGCCGCTCTCACCCCGGAGCAGGTGCGCTGGGCGCCGATCCCCGAGACCGCCGACGTCGAACTCCCCGCGACCGTACGCGAGTACCTTCGGGGACACACGCCCGTATGACGCGCCCGGCCGTCAGTGGTCTGCCGAGTCCAGTGCGCGAGCAAGGAACCGCTGCCGGTCGACGACCGCCCGGTCGATCTCGCCCGTGGCGACCAGCCGGCCCGAGCCGTCGACGGCCCGCACCACGAAGGTGAGGCGCCCGCCCGCGACGGAGGCGGAAGGTTCGGCGCTCACCTCCACTCGGCCGCCGACCGGCGTGGCCCGCAGATGCCGGACCCGCACCTCGGTGCCGACGGTGGTCCGACCGGAGTCGGTGAAGCAGGCGGCGGCTCGCACGGTGGCCGCCTCCAGCCACGCGATCAGCCGCGGGGTGGCGAGCACCGGCACGTCACCGCTGCCCACCGCCACCGCGGTGTCGGCATCGGTCACCTCGTGCTGCATCCCACCACGCCAGGCCTGGGCACGGCGGATGTCGATGTTGCCCCAACCGTCCGGGCGTGGACCTTGACGGTGTCCTCGGTCTGCTCCGGGGCCTCGGACGGGGTGGACGTGTTGCGAAGGGTGCACCATTCTGGTTGGCACCGGTTGGCGCCGCCAGATGGCGCCAAATCGTGCCGTCGAGCTGGGTGAGTGGCCGGCCTCACCGGCCGGGCAGCTTCAGCACGTCCACTCCGGTGCCGGCCGGCACGCCGGCTGCCGGCACCACCGCGAGGCCGTCCGCCAGGGCCAGGCCGCGCAGCATCGCCGGACCGTCGAACGGCAGCGGCGTCACCTCCTGCCCCGTGGTGAACACGGGTAGCAGCCGGGTGTCGAGCGCATGCCCGGGCAGGGCGGAGCCGGCCACCAGCCTGACCGGCTCGGCGCCGGAGTGCCCGCCGAGGTGGCGCAACAGCGGCTCGGCCAGCGTGACCATGCCGGCCACCGCGGCGAGCGGGTTGCCGGGCAGCCCGACCAGCCGGCGTGCCCGGCCGTCGGCCGTGGCCGGCAGCTCGGCGAGCAGCATCGGGTGACCCGGCCGTACCGCCACGGAGTCCACGAGCAGCCGGGCGCCCACCGCCCGGAGCGTGTCGTGCAGGAAGTCCACCGGTCCGGCCGCGGTGCTCCCCGTCGTGACCACGACATCGGCGGGCGAGCGGCGTACGGCCTCCCGGAGCGCGTCGAGGTCGTCGGCGAGCAGACGATGGCCGATCAGCCCGGCGCCACACGCGTGCAGCCACGGCGGCAGCAGCGGCCCGAGCGCGTCCCGGACCCGTCCGCCGCGCGGCACGCCCTGCCGGAGCAACTCGTCGCCGAGGACCAGCAGTTCCACACTCGGCCGACGGTGCACCGTCAGCCGGTCGTACCCGGCGGCGGCCGCCAGGCCCAGCACCCGTTCGGTCACGGTGGTGCCGGCGGGCAGCAGCGGCTCACCGGAGCGGCACTCCTGGCCGCGCGGCCGGATGTCGCGGCCTTCGGGCACCGGCGCGGGGGAGCGGTCGTACAGCAGGCCGCGCTCGGGGTCCGCCGCGCCGTGCTCGCGCCGCAGTACGGCGGTCGCGCCGGCCGGCACCGGGGCGCCGGTGGCGATGGGCACGGCCGAGTCCGGCGCGAGCGGCCCGGGTTCCCGGCCGGCCAGGACGCCGGTGCCGCCGAGCCGCCACGGGCCCGGTCCGGCCACGGCCCAGCCGTCCATCGCGGCGGTCGCGAACGGAGGCAGGTCGGTGAGCGCGACGAGCGGTTCGGCCAGTGCGTGGCCCAGCGCGTCGGTGAGAACGCGGGGGACCGCGGGCAGCGGGTGCCCGGCGCAGGACCGGGCGATCGCGCGGGCCGTCTCCCAGGCCCGCGCGGCCCGGAGCGGGTCCGGCTGGGTTCGCGGTCCGTGCGGTGCCGGGCCATCGGCCGGGTGCGTCCGGGATGCCGTCATGCGGGTCATCGTTGGTGAGCCGTCCGAGGAAGTCAAAGAGGCCCCCCTTGGGCGCCGATAGGTGGCGCCTATCCGATAACCCGCGCTTATCACGCCATCGAAAACACCTCTTTGACGTGTCTCCGGAAAGAGGCGGATGCTGCCCCGCAGTGCCCATCGGAGAAAGAGGCGGACCGGAAGATGAGCGGTAACGAGGACCCCGTGGACGATCTGTCGGTCACCCCGCCCAAGCGCTGGGCGACCGGTGTCCCGGCGGTGACACACGCACTGGAGTACTCGCTGGGGCAGACGACCGTACGACGTACCGCGCTGACCCTGCTGAACATCAACCAGGTCAAGGGATTCGACTGCCCGGGCTGCGCCTGGCCCGAGCCCGCACCGGGCAAGCGGCACCTCAACGAATACTGCGAGAACGGCGCCAAGCACATCAGCGACGAAGCCACCTCGCGCCGGGTCACCGCCGAGTTCTTCCGCCAGTACCCGATCGCCGAGCTGGGCGCCAAGTCGGACTACTGGCTCAACCAGCAGGGCCGGCTGACCGAGCCCATGATCAAGCGGCCCGGTGCGGAACACTACGAACCGGTCGGCTGGGACGAGGCGCTCGACATACTGGCCGACGAGCTCCGCCGGCTGGACTCCCCGGACGAGGCCCTCTTCTACACTTCCGGTCGGCTGAACAACGAGGCCGCCTTCCTGCTGCAGCTCTTCGCCCGCGCCCACGGCACCAACAACCTGCCGGACTGCTCCAACATGTGCCACGAGTCCAGCGGGTCCGCGCTGATGGAGACCCTGGGCATCGGCAAGGGCAGCGTCTCCCTGGACGACATCCACACCGCGGACCTCGTCTTCGTCGTCGGACAGAACCCGGGAACCAACCATCCGCGGATGCTCACCGCACTGGAGGAGACCAAGCGCAACGGGGGCAAGGTCATCGCGGTCAATCCGCTGCCGGAGGCCGGACTCATCCGCTTCAAGCATCCCCAGAAGGCACGCGGAGTGGTCGGCCGGGGTACCGCGATAGCCGACCAGTTCCTGCAGATCCGGCCCGGCGGCGACCTCGCCCTGTTCCAGGCCCTCAACCGGCTGCTGCTGGAGGCCGAGGACGAGCGCCCGGGCACCGTACTCGACCACGGCTTCATCAGCACCCACACCACCGGCTTCGCCGACTTCGCCGACCACACCCGGAAGGTCGCATGGGAGGACGTCCTCACCGCGACCGGGCTCACGCGTGAGGAGATCGAAAGCGTCCACGACCGGGTGCTGCGCAGCGGGAAGATCATCGTCTGCTGGGCCATGGGCCTCACCCAGCACAAGCACGGTGTCCCCACCATCCGTGAGGTCGTCAACTTCCTACTGATGCGCGGCAATGTCGGTCGGCCGGGCGCGGGCGTGTGCCCGGTGCGCGGCCACAGCAACGTCCAGGGCGACCGCACGATGGGCATCTGGGAGCGCATGCCCCAGACGTTCCTCGATGCCCTGGGCCGGGAGTTCGGCTTCACCCCGCCCGCGAAGCACGGACTGGACTCTGTCGACGGCATCCGGGCCATGCGCGACGGCACCGCGAAGCTCTTCCTCGGCGTCGCCGGCAACTTCGTCCGGGCCACCCCCGACAGCCATGTCACCGAGGAGGCGATGCGGCGGTGCCGGCTCACCGCGCACATCTCCACCAAGCTCAACCGCTCCCACACGGTCTGCGGTGACACGGCCCTCATCCTGCCCACCCTCGGCCGCAGCGACCGCGACATCCAGGCGTCCGGCGAGCAGTTCATCACCGTCGAGGACTCCATGAGCGAGGTGCACGCCTCCCGCGGCCGCCTGGCGCCGGCCTCCCCGCACCTGCTCAGCGAGGTCGCGATCATCAGCCGGCTGGCCCGCCGCACCCTCGGCGACGAACCCGCCATCCCCTGGGAGGAGTTCGAGGCGGACTACGGCACCGTCCGTGACCGCATCTCCCGGGTCGTACCGGGCTTCGAGGACTTCAACGCCCGGGTCGCGAGGCCCGGCGGCTTCCGGCTGCCCAACCCGGTGAACCAGCGCGTGTTCCGGACGCCGAGCGGCAAGGCCGTCTTCACCGTCAACGAGTTCACGATGCCGGACATCCCCGAGGGCCATCTGCTGCTGCAGACGCTGCGCTCCCACGACCAGTGGAACACCGTGCCGTACGCGATGGACGACCGCTACCGCGGCATCCACAACGCCCGCCGGGTGGTGCTCGTCAACCCCGCCGACCTGGCCGCCCTCGGGCTCGCCGACCGCGACCGGGTGGATCTGGTCGCCGTCTGGCACGACGGGCTGGAGCGCCGGGCGGAGGACTTCCGTGTCGTCGCCTATCCCGCCAGCCGCGGCTCCGCGGCCTCCTACTACCCCGAGACCAATGTCCTGGTGCCGCTGGACAGTGTCGCCGACATCAGTAACACCCCTACGTCCAAAGGCGTGTTGATCCGCCTGGAGCCCACGCGCGCCGCCGGCTGAGCGACCTGGAGCACCTGGGATCCGCAGGAGAGGAGCAGGTCCATGGGACGAGTGACGGCACGGCGGCGGGTGCTCCGGATCCGCGACGGAGTACCCTCCGCCCGGCCGGACACCCTGGCCGCCGAGGAACCGATGGAGATACGGGTCGGCGGGCGCCCCCTCACCGTGACCATGCGCACCCCGGGCGACGACTTCGACCTCGCGGCCGGCTTCCTCGCGGGCGAGGGCGTCGTCCATGCCGCCGGCGAGGTGACCGGCATCCGCTACTGCGCCGGCGCCACGGCGGACGGCCGCAACACCTACAACGTGGTGGACGTCGGCCTGGCCCCGGGCGTGGCTGTGCCCGGCGCGTCGCTGGAGCGGAACTTCTACACCACCTCCTCGTGCGGCCTGTGCGGCAAGGCCAGCCTGGACGCGGTGCGCATGGCCACGAGGTGGTCCGTGGCCGAGGACGCGCTGCGCGTGGGCCCGGAGCTCCTCGCCGCCCTGCCCGGAAAGCTCCGTGCGGCGCAGAAGGTGTTCGACAGCACCGGGGGCCTGCACGCGGCCGGACTGTTCACGGCCGACGGCGAACTGCTGTGCCTGCGGGAGGACGTGGGCCGGCACAACGCCGTGGACAAGGTCGTCGGACACGCCCTGCGCTCGGACCTGCTGCCGTTGCGCGGCACCCTGCTGATGGTCAGCGGCCGCGCCTCCTTCGAGCTGGTGCAGAAGGCCGTGCTCGCCGGAATCCCCCTGCTTGCGGCCGTCTCGGCCCCCTCCTCGCTGGCCGTGGACCTGGCGGCCGAGAGCGGGCTGACCCTGGTCGGCTTTCTGCGCGGTACGTCGATGAACGTGTACGCCGGCGCGGAACGACTCCAGCCGCAGCCGGTGGGCTGACGTGGGCTGAGGCGGGTTTGACGTGGGGCGGCGGGCGCCTGAAGTGTGCTGGTGGGGGGTCTGACGTGTGCTGGTGGGGGTTTGAAGCGGGCTGACGCGAGGGCTCACGTGGGGGCCGACGGGGGCGCCCGGCGTCGCCGGAACCGGGCCGCGGCCTTCGGCGACTGCGGGGCTGGGTTGCCGGGTGCGGCATCCTGTGGGGTTGAGTGGCCGCGCTCGGCATCTGCGGGGCTGAGCTGCCAGGTGGCACCTGCTGGGTTGGGCCGTGGCGCCCGGCGTCGCCGAGTCGGGCCGCGGCCTTCGGCGACTGCGGGGCTGGGTTGCCGGGTGCGGCATCCTGTGGGGCTGAGCCGCGGTGCCGGGTATCGCCGGAGCCGAGTGGCCGTGCCCGGCGGTCGTGGAGCTGAGCTGATGCGCCCAGCGACCGGGGGCTGTGCTGCCCAACGATCGCCGAGTCGAGCCACCGCGTCCGGCGGCCGCGGGCCCGGGGCGATTGGCCGACGGCTCAGCGGGACCGGGCGGCAGACAGCAGTCGGCCGTTCCAAGGCGACGGCAGTGCACGCCAGGGGAGCCGCAGCCGCGCCCGGCGCCGTCGGCTACCGCCCCGGATCCCCCGGCACGCGCTCCAGGGCCGAGGCCACGTCGGTGGTGCGGGCGATGTCCGTCAGCGCCCTCGCCATCACCGAACCGGGCTCCCTGGCGGCGACCACCAGGCCCACGGGCACGGCCGCGGCGGGTTCGATCAGCGGCACCGTCCGCATACCGTGCGGGACACCGAACACATGGAGCCAGGCATGCGGCACGATGGCCGCCCACTGGCCCGTCCTGACGTGGGCGAACAGCGCCGCCACGGAGTCGGTCTCCAGTCGGGGCGAGGGCTGCGTCCCCGCCTGCGCGAACAGCTCGTCCAGCACCCGGCGTCCCTGCATCGCCGGGGTCAGCATGCACAGCGGCAGTCGCGACGCCTCCGCCCAGGTGGCCGACGTACGCCGGGCCAGCCCGTCGGCGGTCGTGAGCAGCAGCACGTACCGCTCCTGGTACAGGGGCACCGTGTGGAAGCCACCCTCCGACACATCCTCGCGCAGATAGGTCACCCCGGCATCGAGCTCGAAGTTCTGCAGCTGCCGCAGGATGTCCACCGACTGCATGTCCGCTGTCACCTCGACCGTGACCAGCGGGTGCGCCGCGCAGAACGGGCCGGTCAACTCGGCGACGGCACCGGACGCGGTGGGCACGGTGCCGATCCGCATCCTGCCGCTCAAGCCGTTGCGCAGGACATCCACCTCGTCCTTGAGGGCATCCCGGTCGGCGAGGATCCGCTGCGCCCATACGACGATGCGTTCCCCCTCCGGGGTGAGGCCCTCGTACTTGCGGCCACGCCGCACCAGCGGCACGTCGAGTTCCTCCTCCAGCTTGCGCAGCGCCTCCGACAGAGCGGGCTGGGAGACATGGCAGGCCTGGGCGGCACGGGCGAAATGCCGCTCCCGGGAGAGGGCGACGAGGTATTCCAGCTGACGAAAGAGCACGGCACGGGTGTACCCGACCGCTCCCCGTAAAGCCAACCCCGGCCCGTCGGCCCCTCCGCCGGTCCCGGCGCCGCACTGCGTACGACCTGCCGAGCCGACCGGGCAGCGCCATGCTGGAACGACTTGGTTCCAAGGACCCGACGACTTGGTTCCAAGGCCCTCGTGTCTCCAGGACCTCATGAGGAGGCGTACTGCCGTGGTCGAACCGCAGCCCGTCATCGTCCCGCCGGCCAGGGCGGCGGTGTTCCTCGTCGCCACCATCGATCCGGGCGGGGAGGACACGGTCCGCGGCCTGCTCGAGGACGTCTCGGGGCTGCGCCGCTCGGTGGCCTTCCGCGAACCGGCCGAGGAACTGAGCTGTGTCGTCGGCATCGGATCGCACGCATGGGACCGGCTGTTCAGCGGCCCGCGCCCACGTCAGCTGCATCCCTTCACGGACCTGGTCGGCCCCCGCCATCGAGCGCTCGGCACACCGGGCGACCTGCTTTTCCACGTCCGCTCCCACCGTATGGACCTCTGCTTCGAACTGGCCCGGCTGCTGGGCGAGCGACTCGCGCGAGCGGCCACCGTGGTCGACGAGGTGCACGGCTTCAAATTCTTCGACGAACGTGACCTGCTGGGCTTCGTGGACGGCAGCGAGAACCCCGAGGGAAACGTCGCGGACGACGCTGTGTTCATCGGCGAGGAGGACGCGGAATTCGCGGGCGGCAGCTATGTGATCGTGCAGAAGTACCTGCACGACATGACGGCCTGGAACGCCCTGTCGGTCGAGGAACAGAACCTGGTCATCGGGCGCACCAAACTGGCCAACATCGAACTCCCCGACGATGTGAAACCCGCCGATTCCCATGTCGCGCTCAACACCATCACCGACGAGAACGGCGACGAACGCAAGATCGTACGGGAGAACATGCCCTTCGGTACCGTCGGCAAAGGCGAGTTCGGCACCTATTTCATCGGATATGCCCGTACCCCGGATGTGACGGAGGAAATGCTGAGGAACATGTTCCTCGGTAGGGATCCGGGCCGGCCCGACCGGATTCTCGAATTCTCTGTGCCGGTCACGGGCTGCCTCTTCCATGTGCCCACCGTCACCTTTCTCGACGACCTGCCCGATGCCCCGAGCGGCTCGTGACCCAGCGTTACCGGAACGGCAATGCGTGTCTTCCGTTTGCGGTGCCGTGCACAGCGGGGTTCAGTGATTACGGACCCCCGGAACAACCACCCCGCGGATTATCGACCTCCCGCGCGCTCAGGAGCTGTCATGTCGATGTCGTTCGGTGCACCGTTCGGTTCGTCGGATCCCTTCGGCGAGTTGTTCAGCCGCTTCTTCGGGATGTCGCCCGCGTCGTCGCCTCCCGCCGTACAGCGGGTGCCCATCGGCCGGCTGCTGACGGAGTCGTCGCAGGAACTGCTCAACGTGGCCGCGCAGCGGGCGCTGGAGGACGGCACGTCCGACCTGGACACCGAACATCTGCTGTGGGCGGCCACCAAGGTCGAACCGTCCCGGAGACTGCTCTCCAAGCTGGACGTCGATCCCGACACGCTGGCGGCCGAGCTCGACAGGACCCTGCCCCGGGAGTCCGGCGAGCCGTCCGCGCAACCGGGCCTGACCCCCGCGGCCAAGCGCACGCTCCGGGCCGCCTACGCCTACTCACAGGCGGCCGGAGTGTCGTACATCGGTCCCGAGCACGTCCTCGGCGCCCTGCTCGGCGACAGTGAGACGGGCGCCGCCAAGCTCCTGCGTGCCGAGGGCATGGACACGCAGAAACTGGCCGGTCTGACCGAGCAGGCCGCTCGCGGCGACGGAGCTCCCGCCGAACGGAAGAAGGCACCGGCGACGACGCTGGACGAGTACGGGCGGGATCTGACGGAGGAGGCGACGGCGGGGAAGCTGGATCCGGTGGTGGGGCGTGGGGAGGAGATCGAGCAGACGGTCGAGATCC
Organism: Streptomyces sp. NPDC031426; assembly: GCF_055581585.1. Taxonomy (NCBI): domain Bacteria; kingdom Bacillati; phylum Actinomycetota; class Actinomycetes; order Kitasatosporales; family Streptomycetaceae; genus Streptomyces; species Streptomyces sp. NPDC031426. Next base: position 146,473 of record NZ_JBVIJE010000017.1, on the reverse strand, counting down.
TCTCGCGGCGGTCGAAGAACAATCCCGTGCTGATCGGCGAGCCGGGAGTCGGCAAGACGGCGATCGTGGAGGGGCTGGCACAGCGGATCGTGGCCGGTGAGGTGCCGGACACCCTCAAGGACAAGAGGGTCGTGGCCCTGGATCTGTCGGGGATGGTCGCGGGGGCGCAGTACCGGGGCCAGTTCGAGGAGCGGTTGAAGAAGGTCATCGAGGACGTCCAGGCCGCCAAGGGCCGGATCATCCTGTTCATCGACGAACTGCACACCGTCGTGGGCGCGGGGGCGACGGGGGAGGGGTCGATGGACGCGGGCAACATGCTCAAGCCGGCCCTCGCGCGCGGTGAACTCCACGTCGTGGGAGCCACGACGATCGACGAGTACCGCAAGTACGTGGAGAAGGACGCGGCGCTGGAGCGGCGGTTCCAGCCGGTGATGGTGCCCGAACCGACGGTGGAGGAGACGGTGCAGATCCTGGAGGGTCTGCGGGACTCCTACGAGGCGCACCATCAGGTCCGGTTCGACGACGGAGCCTTGGCGGCCGCGGCCGAACTGTCCGACCGCTACATCACCGACCGCTTCCTGCCCGACAAGGCGATCGATGTGATGGACCAGGCCGGTGCGCGGGTGCGGTTGCGCAGCGTGGGCCGGTCCACGGAGGTGATCAGCCGCGAGGACCGCATCGCCCAGCTCCGCCGTGAACTCGACCAGGCCGTCTCCGGGGAGGACTTCGAGAAGGCGTCGGAGCTGAAGCGGCAGATCTCCGAGGTGGAGGGCGAACTCGCCGGCATCGAAGAACGCCGCGAGGGCGTGGTGTCGGTGACGGCCGCCGACATCGCCGACGTAGTCTCCCGACGTACGGGCATCCCGGTGTCGCAGCTGACGGCGAGCGAGAAGGAGAAGCTGCTCAGGCTGGAGGAGGAGATGCACGCCCGGATCGTCGGCCAGGACGAGGCCGTCACCGCCGTCTCCCAGGCGGTACGGCGCAACCGGGCGGGCATGGGGGATCCGAACCGGCCGGTGGGATCCTTCCTGTTCCTCGGTCCCACGGGTGTCGGCAAGACCGAACTCGCCAAGACGCTCGCGGCGTTGCTGTTCGGGGACGAGGACCGGATGATCCGGTTCGACATGAGCGAGTTCCAGGAGAAGCACACCGTCGCCCGCCTCGTGGGCGCCCCTCCCGGATACGTGGGTTATGAGGAAGCGGGCCAGCTGACGGAGAAGGTGCGCCGACGGCCCTACAGCGTGGTGCTGTTCGACGAGGTGGAGAAGGCGCACCCGGACGTCTTCAACACCCTGCTGCAGATCCTGGACGACGGCCGGCTCACCGACGCGCAGGGCCGCACCGTCGACTTCCGGCACTGCGTGATCATCATGACGTCCAACATCGGCGCGCACCGGATCCTGGACCACAAGGGCGATGTGTCGGAGCTCAAGGACGAGTTGATGGAGGACCTGAGGACCAGGTTCCTGCCGGAGTTCCTCAACCGGATCGATGACATCATCATCTTCCACGGGCTGACCGAGGAGGATCTCGGGAAGATCGTGGACCATCTGCTGGACCACAGCAAACGCCGCGTCCACGCCCAGGGCATGACGCTGGAGGTGACCGATGCGGCGAAGAAACTGCTGATTGCCCACGGCCACCAGCCGGAGTTCGGTGCCCGGCCGCTGCGCCGCACGATCCAGGCGGAACTCGACAACCGGATCGCCACCCTTCTGCTCAGCGGCGAAGCCGATCCCGGCGACACCATCGTCGCCGACGTCGAACACGACTCCCTCCACTGCAGGGTCCGTAGAGCCGACTGAGGGCTGACTCCCCAGCGTTCATCCCTGCTCGCCGTGCTCCCCGATCGACATCACGACCACGCTCGACGGGCCGTCGGGCGTGTCGAAGTGGACCGAGTCACCGGGGCGGTGTCCGAGCAGCGCATGGCCGAGCGGACTGTCGGAGGTGACCAGGTTCTGGTCCAGGGCCTCGGCGAGTTCCCCGATCTGGAGCGTCTCCACCGAGCCGTCCGGGAAGCGGACGGTGACCGTGCTGCCCACGCCGACCACGTCCGTGGGGGCGGGCCCGGCCACGTCGGCTCGGCGCAGCCGCTCGGTGATGGTCTCGATACGACGGTCCAGGCGGTCGAGCTGATTGGCGCGCTGCAACTGCTCGGCCTGGTCCGCCTGATCGCCCACCTCCGTGCGGTCCTGCAGAATTCCGGCGACGAGCCGGCGCTCATCACGCAGGTCGGCCAGCTCCTGCTCCAGCGCGCGGCGGGCAGCGGCACCGATCGGCTCCGGGTCACCGGTCATTTCCGCTCCTACGGTCCAGGGAGAACATTCACGAGTCGGACATTTTTCGCATCGTATCAACGAGAGCCCGGGGGCAGTGCCGCCATGCAGTGGCGGTCGGGGGCGGCGGCTGCGGTGGAGGCCCCGAGTATCCCGATATACGGTGTTTCCAGGTGTTTTCTTCACCGGTTTCCCTCTCCTTCCAGGAGGCATCGATGTCCTCGAAGCGACGCCGTAAGAAGAAGTCGCGGCGCAACCATCGCGCCAATCACGGCAAGCGGCCCCAGTCCTGACGACCTCGGACGCCTGGGACTGATGCCAGACTCAGGCGTATGAGGATGACGACGGCACCGCCCGCCCCCACGGCCGCGACCACGTCGAGGTACGCCAGATGACCTCCGCCGTGGTGGTCGGCGGCGGGCCCAATGGCCTCGCCGCCGCTGCCCTCCTCGCCAAGGCGGGACTGCAGGTCACGCTCCTGGAAGCGACGGACGAGGTCGGCGGCGGCACCCGCAGCCACGAGGCGATCCTGCCGGGACTCGTGCACGACCACTGCTCGGCCATCCATCCCATGACCGTCAGCTCCCCGGCGCTGCGCGCACTCGGCCTCGAACGGCACGGGCTGCGCTGGCTGTTGCCGGACGTCGACTGCGTGCACCCGTTGGACGACGGCAGTGCCGGGGTCCTGCTGCGTTCCGTGCCGGACACCGCCCGCATGCTCGGCCCGGACGGTGACCGGTATCGCGCGCTCCTCACCACCCCGGTGCGACACTGGGACGCCCTGGCACAGGATGTGATGGGCCCCCTGCTGCGCATCCCCTCGCACCCGCTGCTGCTCGCCCGCTTCGGCCTGCCGACCACCCTTCCCGCCTCCCTCCTCGCCCGCCTCTTCACCACCCCGCGGGCGCGGGCCCTGTGGGCGGGCGTCGCGGCACACGCCTTCCGCCCGCTGTCGCAGCCGTTCACCTCGGCCATCGGGCTCGGCATCCTCACCGCGGGCCATGCCGCCGGCTGGGCCGTGGCCGAAGGCGGCTCACAGTCCATCGCCCGCAGCATGGAACGCGTGCTGCGCCTGCACGGGGGCATCGTCCACACCGGCGTGCGTGTCACCGACCACCGGCAGCTGCCACCCGCCGATGTGACCCTCCTCGACCTCGACCCCGGCCAGGTCGTCGCCCTCTACGGCGACCGGCTCCCGGCCCGGGTGCGCCGTGCCTACCGGCGGTTCCGGCGGGCCCCCGCCGTCTTCAAGCTCGACCTGGCCGTCGAAGGGGGCGTGCCCTGGACCAACGAGCACGCACGCCGGGCAGGCACCGTACACCTCGGCGGCCCGCTCGCCGAGGTGGCCGACGCGGAGCGGGCCGTGGTGGCCGGCCGCCTGCCGGAACGCCCCTTCGTGCTGGTCGGCCAGCAGTACCTGGCGGACCCCGCCCGATCGGTGGGCGACGTCCACCCCGTCTACTCCTACGCCCATGTCCCGTACGGCTACGACGGGGACGCGACCGAGGCGATACTCCGTCAGCTGGAGCGGTTCGCCCCCGGAGTCCGCGACCGCATCGTGGGCCGCCGGGTCACCCCGCCCGCCGGGTTCGCCGCCGCCAATCCCAACTTCGCCGGCGGCGACATCATCACCGGGGCCAGTACGAACCCTCAGCTTCTCCTGGGCCCTCGCCCGACCACCGAGCCGTACTCGACCGGCCTGCCGGGTGTGTTCCTGTGCTCGGCGGCGACCCCGCCCGGTGCCGGCGCGCACGGCATGTGCGGCGCCGGAGCCGCGGCGGCCGCACTGCGCCACCTGGGGGTGCGGGCCGCTCGCTGACACATGAGGACGGCCGGCGGCACCGCCTGGGGGACGGTGGCGCCGGCCGGAGCCGACTCGGGCGGTGTTCGCAGATGCCGGCCGGGGCGGCGGTCACGCGGCTCCGGCCGTCCCGGGCAGCTCTGTGGCAGGTGTGCCGAGGCGCCGCGCCAGGCCCTTGCGGTCGTAGGCGAGGGTGCCGAGTAGGCCGGCCCCGAGGCCGAGGACAAGAGCTGCCGCGGCGGCGGTCACCGCGCGACCGAGGCCCGCGTCCCAGACGGCGCCGAAGTACAGCACCGAGCGGACGCCGACGTAGATCTGGTGCAGCGGCTCGAAGGTGCCGAGGAAGCGGACGACGGACGGAGTGGCCTCCAGCGGGGCCGTACCGCCGGCGCTCGGGACCGAGAGGACGATGAACAGGAAGAGGTTGACCACCATGCCCAGGCCGCCGAGCAGGGCGAGGACGCTCTGGACGACCACGGCCACGGCGGTGATCGCGGGCACGCTGAGCCCCCATCTGAAGCTCACGAGCGAGGAAATCGACCGCGCACTGCTCGACGTGGGCCGCCTTCGTGTCTGCCCGGCACGGATTCGCCCAGGGGCCCGTCCAGGTCATCGCCGACGCCGCCGGCTACTCGAAGGCCGCCGTCCTCAAGTGTTTCGGGTCCAAGGAACGCATCCAGGCCGCCGTCGTCGCCCGCACCGAGGAACACATCACGCGCGTCGCCGCCGCGGCCGCCGGACTCCCGGTCGGAAAGCGGCGCGACGCGGCCCTGTTCAACGCGCTCGTCGAAATGATCGAGGAGTGGCCGGGCACGGGCGCGCTCATCGTGGGCGCCTTCTGGCTCACCCGCGACCCCGAGATCCTCGAACGCCTCGCACAGGCCCAGGAGCGGCGGGTGCGGGTGGTGTCCGCGATCGGCGCGGTGACCTCCACCCTGATGGCCAACCGCGACACCCGATGGACGGAGTGACGGACGTCGTGGTGGCCGCGGGACTGGGCGCCCTGGGCCACGCGTCCGCCACCTGAGGGCCACCGTGTGACGCCAGCCGACGGGCGGAGTGCCTCCCGGATACCGCGCAGGTTGTACGGGGCGGGCGTAGGCCCAGGGCCTCGGCAGTGCGGAGAGGGCAGGATTCGAACCTGCGTGGACCCTACGGATCCGACCTCGAGCCAACGCTCACCGGTCCCCGATCAACCACTCCGGGCACCTCTCCTCGCTCCCGGCTGCGCGGTCGCCCGCTCCGCCGTTCACATGGACAACGGTGCCGGAACCGGCTGACACCACGCTGACGCGCCTCCAAGTGCGGTCCGTGCGTCGCCTCTTCGGTACCGCGCGGATCGGAAGCGATGGGGGCCCGAGGCGCGGGATCAGAGGTGGAGCTTCTGCTGCGCGGCGAGCATGGCGACGAACTTCTCGATGCGCGCCGCCCGCGTCTGCGGCTTCTTGGCGTCCTGGACGCGGTAGAGGATCGCGTACCGGTTGTGGCTGTCCAGCGTCGCGAAGAAGTCCCGGGCCGGAGGACAGGCCTCCAGAGCCGCCCGGAGGTCCTCGGGCACCGTCGCCGTGCGCTGACCCTCGTACGCCGCCTCCCAGCGGCCGTCGGCCTTGGCCTTCTCCACTTCCCGCAGGCCGGCCGGTCGCATCCGGCCCCGCTCCGTGAGTTCGGTGGCCTTCTCCCGGTTCACCTTCGACCACTTGCTGCCCGGCCGCCGCGGGGTGAAGCGCTGCAGCCAGTGCCGCTCGTCCAGCTTCTTCTTCTGCCCGTCGATCCAGCCGAAGCAGAGCGCCGCCTCCAGCGCCTCCGCGTAGCCGACGCCGTCGAGCCCGGAGTCTGCCTTCGGGATCTTCAGCCAGATGCCCGGCACATCGGTGTGATGCTCCTCCAGCCACATCTCCCACGCCTGCTGCGTGGCGAAGGCCATGACCGGATCGGCCCCGTGCTGTGCTCCACCCGTCTGTGCTTCACCCGGCATGCGCCACATCAAATCCCACGCCGCCGGCGCGGTCAATCAGGAGGCACGCCCCGATGCCGGCACAGGGTGCCGGGCTCAGTCCGCCAGGTCCGTCCTGCCGAACATGGCGGCGTAGCTCGACGGGAGCTGGCTGAAGACCTGGTTCAGCTCTCCTCCGCTGACGCTGTCGGCGACCGTGGTCAGGACCGCGCCGGCGTCCCACTGGGCCGTACGCGGCCTGCTCCCGATCCGCTCGGCGACCCGGCGGTGGAACTCCTCGACCCCGAACCGCTCCGGCCGGGGCTGCTTCGCGTCGGCCAGATTCGGGCCCAGCGGCCCGGGCAGCTGGGAGGCGAGGTCGTCGATCTCCCCAGGGCTGATCCGCTGCGCCAGCACACTCAGCACGGCCTCCGTGACCTGCGCCGCCTCATCCTGGCTGGCGTACTCGCCGCGCTCGCGCACACGGGCGAGGAACTCGTCGTACCTCATCATCGTCACCTCCACTTCGGTGCCGTTTCACCGCTGCGCCCGTGTCCACGGCACCCGTGCCGTCTCAGGCGCGCCCGCTCATACGTGGGACTTCTCGGTCCCAGTACCCAGCCCACCGCGGGATGCACGGCCGGATCCGACGGGCACACCTGCTTGGAACCGCGAGCCCGGGTTACCCGGCCCGCATGCCGAAGCCGCATCCTGCCGGGCGCAGCCACCGCCACAGCGACGACGCACCGGGGCCGCGTGTGCCGGCGCCGCAGGACGCCGGACCCGATCCACGGATCGAGCGGGCCGCGCCCGACACATCGGCGCAACTGCCCAAGCGGGCCTGGGGTGCGGTGCTGAAGGGCTCCCTGCGCGAGTTCCAGGACGACGAGCTGACCGACCGGGCCGCCGCCCTGACCTACTACGGGGTCCTCGCCCTCTTCCCGGCGCTGCTGGTCCTGGTGTCACTGCTGGGCATCGCCGGCAGGTCGGTCACCGGCAAGGTGCTGGCCGATCTCCGGCACCTCGCGCCCGGCTCCGCCCGGGACATCGTCATCAGGTCCGTGGAGCAGCTGCAGAACAACGCCGGCACCGGATCGGTCATGGCCGTCGTCGGCGTCGTACTGGCGGTCTGGTCGGCCTCCGGGTACGTGGCCGCCTTCATCCGGGCCGCCAACGCCGTCTACGACATGCCGGAGGGCCGCCCGGTGTGGAAGATCCTGCCGCTGCGGATCGGCGTCACTGTCATGCTGATGGTGCTCGCCGTGGCCGGCGCGCTGATGGTCGCCCTCACCGGCGGCCTGGCCCGCTACGCGGGTCGGGCGCTGGGGCTCGGCGACACGGCCCTGACGGTGTGGTCGATCGCGAAGTGGCCGGTGCTGGTCCTGCTGGTCACGGTGATGATCGCGATCCTGTACCGGGCGACCCCGAACGCCAGGACCAAGGGCTTCAGGTGGATCACCCCGGGCAGCGTCCTCGCCCTGGCGATCTGGATGATCGCTTCCGCCGGGTTCGCCGTCTACGTCGCGAACTTCGCCTCCTACAACAAGACCTACGGCACCATGGCCGGCGTGATCGTCTTCCTGGTCTGGCTCTGGATCAGCAATCTGGCGATCCTGCTCGGCCTGGAGTTCGACGCGGAGATCGTGCGCCAGCGGGCCGTCGCCGGCGGGCATCCGCCGGGGGCCGAGCCCTACACCCAGCCGCGCGACACCAGGAAGTGGCACGAGGACGACGTACGCCGACTGCGCCAGACATGACCGGTCCGGCGGTTCAGAACGGGGTGCCCCGGGGCTCGGGAGCACGGCGCGCCCCGCTCGCTCACGCCGCGTACCCGCCGTCCACGGAGAGCTCCGCTCCGGTCACGTACACCGCCTCCGGCCCCGCCAGATAGGCCACGGCGGAGGCCACCTCCTCGGCTGTGCCGAAGCGGCCGAGGGCAGTCATGGCCGCCTGAGCGGACGCGAAGGGACCGCCGGCGGGGTTCATGTCGGTGTCGGTCGGGCCCGGATGTACCACGTTCGCCGTGATCCCGCGCTCGCCCAGCTCGCGGGCCAGTGCCTTTGTCAGCCCGACGACGGCCGACTTGCTCATCGCGTACAGGGTGGCGCCGGGGCCCGGCGCGTGATGGGTGATACAGCTGCCGACGGTGATGATCCGGCTGCCGGACGCCATGAGCGCGGCAGCGGCCTGGGCGGCCAGGAACATCCCGCGGATGTTCACGGCGATCAGGCGGTCCACGTCGGCGAGGGTCAGGCTTTCCAGCGGCTGCATCAGCCCGACGGCCGCGTTGTTCACCAGGATGTCCAGGCCTCCGAGTGCCTCGGCCGCACGTTCCACCGCGCCCGCCGCCTCCTCCGCGTCCGCGGCGTCGGCGCGCAGGGCCACCGCCCGCCGCCCCAGGGCCTCGACGGCCCGCACCACGTCCTCCGCCGCTTCCTTCCCGTGCACATAGGTCACGGCCACATCCGCGCCCTGCCGCGCCAGGCGCAGTGCCGCCGCCGCACCGATGCCCCGGCTGCCGCCGGTGACCAGGGCCTTCTTACCGCCAAGGGGTGCCTGTGAAGTCATGCCTCCATCTCACCGGCGAGGCGAGAGGAAGGCTGGCGGCGAACGGACCTCGACCTGAGGAAGAACGGCGTTGTCAGTGGCGCGTCGTAGTGTGCCGAGCATGACCGTTCCCGGAGGCGATGGGGGTGATGGTGGTGCGCAGGCCGGTCGAAGGAGAAGTCCACGTCCACTACGGCCAGCTCTACGTCGAGAGCGATCCGAAGAGTTACGGCCCGGACCTCGCCGAGGCGTTCGCAGGCCAGGGTTCCGGGCTGTGCGGCGCGGCGATTCCCGGGACCTTGTGGCTGACGACCGGACTGCATACGGGTCACGTCGGCTTCACCGTCGAAGTGCACGACGAGGCCCCGCCGTTGGACCCGGACTGGGAGGACGTCGTGGAGGTGTCCTTCCGGCGGGTCTCGGACAGTACCGCGCTCGTGCTGTGGGGAGGCGAGGGCTCCTGGGAGCTGGACCTGGAGGAGACCGACTACCGGGTCCGCTACAGCGCCAAGGGCGTGGACGCGGCACACGAGGAGGACACCCGACTCGACGACGAGCCGCAACTGGACCGCTATCTCCTGCAGTTCTGGCCCGCACCACCCGCGCCGGACCGTGTCCTGCGGCAGACCTCGAAGATGGCGGCGTACTGGCACGACTACGCCCGTCGGCTGCCGCCGCCTCCCACACCGGCCGAACGCGCCGAGGCGCTGCGCCAGGCCCGCCTCAAGCAAGAACAGGCGGACAGAGAACGTGAACTTGCCTACGAACGCTGGGAGTGGGGCGGGCGCTCACCGAGCCCGGCGCTGCGCGCCGTCGGCGGAAACGTGCGCGGCCTGCTCGCCTTCGACACTGCGCTCGTGCACGCCATGGACGCGGCGGGCCCCGTCACACAGCGGGCGGTGGCCCTGCTGGCCGCGCGCCGCGCGGGCGAGGCGGCGGGGCTCGTGGAGCTGGACTGGATCGCCGCGGGACTCACCGCCGTCGCCGAGGGCCGGCCGCTGCCACCGCCGCTGGACGACGGGGACCAGGTGTGGCGGGCCCTCGAAGGCGACCCGAGGGTCCCGGACCGGACCGTCGGCCAGGCCGTGCCGCCCGAGCGCCCGCCGTTCGAAGCACCGGCGCCGGACTGGGCCGAGGTGTCCTTGCCGATTCCCGAGTCCGAGCCCACGGCGCACGGTCCCGCGGCCGACCGGGCGACGGCACCGACGCCGTCCGAATGGCCGGTACCCGAGCCCACGGGAGCGACGCAGTACACCGTGTGCGTCACGATCGGCGAGCCGAGACCGTCGCTGCCCGTCTCACAGCCGCACATGGCCGTCCCCGCACTGCTCGGCGCCGCGGATCCCGACCCGCTGCGGGCGGCCCTCGACGCGGTGTACGCGGGCATCGCCACGTACGGCGAGGACTACCCGGCCCTGCTCCGGGAGGTCTGGTCGATGTGCGAGGGCAGCGGCTCCTAGCCGTCGGGCCGTGGTGTCCGCGCCTCAGGTGGTGTGCAGCCGCGGCGAGTTGGTGCGGCTCCTTCGCGCGCTGCGGTGGGCCGCGACCCGTTCGCGGGTCGCGCAGCGCCGGGAGCAGTAGCGGCGTTGGGGGCCGGGGCCCTGGGTGACGAAGACGTTCCGGCAGGCGACCGACGCACAGATCCTTCCGGGCGGGAGTTGGCGGTCCCAGACGAGTACGGTCAGGGCCAGGCAGGACGAGGCGAGGAGCCACTCACCCCAGGGAGCGTCGTCGTCGCGATCGAGGTGGGGATGCCAGGGCGTGTCGCCACCGTGTGAGGTGAGTCGGAGCGGCCCGGTGTGTTCGCCGAGCAGTCGATTGAGGACGGCGGCGGCCTCGTCGGCGCCCTCGGCGGCGAAGACCTCTCGCAGCCGGTCCGCGGCCTCCCGCATCTGCGCGACATCCCGGGAGGTGAGGTGCACGGGGCCCGTCTCGCCGTAGGCGAGCAGCACCTCCGCCACATGGCCCGGGTGGGGGCGGTCCTCGGCGAGGGCGTTGACGAGAGCGGCGGTGCGGCGGGCCATGGTCAGGACGGAGTGCCGGGCGGACCATTCGCCGTCGGTGCCGTTGCTGGGGGACACCAGCGCACTGTAACGCATATTGCGGAGTTTTGAGTTACCTCCGTAACGTCGCTCGGGTGACCAGGCGTTACGTGCTGACCAGGTATTTCGCGGGGGCGACGATGGCCCGCGTCGGGGACGAGATGTCGGGACCGGCGCTGATGCTGGCGGGATACGCGGTCGCCGGCTCGGCCTCCGAAGCGGCGGCGTTGCTCGCGGGCATCACGGCCGCGGCGGCCGCAGGCGGCCCCGTGCTGGGCGCGGTGCTCGACAGGCAACGGCGGCCGGGACGGCTGCTGGCCGCCGCGCTCGCCTTCTACGCCACCGGCGTGGGGGTGATCCTCGTGGGGCTCGGCAGGCTCCCGTTCGCCGTCACCGTGCTGATCGCCGTCCTGACCGGCCTGCTGGGGCCGGCACTGTCGGGCGGCTGGACGGGTCAGCTGCCGAGGGTGGCGGCAGCGGACCGGCTGCCACGGGCCAACGCGCTCGATGCCATGACCTTCGGCGTGGCGAGCCTGTCCGGTCCGGTCCTCGCCGGTGGCCTGGCCGAGGTGCTGGGGGCGCCGACGGCCGTCGTGGTGTCCGCGGCGCTCATCGGTTCGGCGGCACCGGCGGCGTGGACCCTGCCGGCGCCTTCCGCGCGGGTGCGGGAGCGGCAGCCCGGTGCGCTGATCGGTGACCTCGCCGCCGGAACGCGGGTCATCGTGGGCAATCCCCGGCTGGCGCGGGCGACCCTGGCCTCGGTCGTGTGCTGTGCCGCGCAGGGCATGCTGACGGCCTGCGTGCCGCTGCTGGGAGAACGAGTCCTCGGCGCGGCGGGGCGCGGCGCGCTGCTGCTGTCCTGTGCGGCCGTCTCGGCCCTGGTGGCCAACGCCGTAATCGCACGATTCCCGCAGCACGTCGCGCCCGACCCGGTCATCTGGGCCGGCGCCCTGATCCAGGCCGGCGCGTTCGCCTTGGCGGCGACAGGCCGCCCGGCCGTGCTCGTCGTGGCCCTGCTGCTGGCCGGGATCGGTGAAGGGCCGCAGCTCACCGCCCTGTTCGCGATACGCCACCGGGAGGCTCCGGACCGTCTGCGCGGCCAGATCTTCACCACCGGCGCCAGCCTGAAGATCACCGCCTTCGCCATGGGCGCGGCGATCGCAGGCCCCCTGGCGACCTGGTCCCTTCCCGGCACACTGGCAACCGCAGCGGGCGTGGCGGCCTGCGCGGCGCCGGCCTTCTTCGCCGTACCACTGCACGCCGGCGAAGCGTCCGAAGAGTGTTTCCGGCCAGGCTGATCTGCGCTGTAGCGGGGGCGGCACAGCCGCCGGGAGTCACACGCCGACCGCGCCGTCGATCCGTTCGCGGATCAGGTCGGCGTGTCCGTTGTGACGCGCGTACTCCTCGATCATGTGGATGAGCACCCAGCGCAGCGAGACCGTGCCGCGCCAGGGGTCGTGGCCCTCGATGTCGAGGTGCGAGGCCTCGGCGACGAACGCCTCCGCGAAGGCGACTTCGGCCCGCCAGGCCGCCCAGGACTCCGCGACGACCTCGGGGTCCTGGGCGGCGCCGTCGAAGTCGCCCTCGGGCACGTCCGTGGAGGAGAAGCGCAGTTCGACGTCGTGCCCGGCGAGCACGGCCCGGAACCAGCGGCGTTCCACGTCGGCCAGGTGCCGGACGAGGCCGAGCAGGGAGAGCGAGGAGGGGGACACGGACCGCAGGGCCAACTCCGGCCCCAGCCCGGAGCACTTCAGCTTCAAGGTGGCGCGCTGGGCGTCCAGCACGGCCACGAGCACGCTTCGCTCGTCACCGGTCGCGGGGCCCGTGAACCGGTGCTCGCTGCCGGTGCCGGTGAACAGTTCGATCCGTCGGTCGGGAATCTTCATGGCCACATCATGGGCGCCGGGCGACGGTCACCGGAACCCGCGGTGGGGCTCCGATGCGCCCGCCTCCGACCCACTCATTGATCACGACTCCGCACAGGCCTAGCCCGCCGTTGCGTCCGGCCGGGCGGTGAAGTCCGACAGACTGCGGAGATACGACAGACCGGGGCGGCCGGAGAGCCGGGTCTCGCCGACGACGGCGAACCCAGAACGGGCGAGTACGGCCCGCGATGCCGCATTGTCGAGGTGGTCGCGGCACGCAGGGCCGTCAGCCCGTAGCGGTGGGCGGCCAGGTGGCAGATCTCCCGCACCGCCCAGGTGGCGATCCCCCGGCCCGCGGCACGTTCTGCGATCCGGTACCCGAGGTCGGCGCCGCCATCCGCGACGTCCACGAGATTGAATGCGGCCCAGCACCTCGCTCCCTTCGTCCACCAGCACATGGAAGAAGCCGAGACCGGCCTCCTCCTCGGCGAGCAGGGCACGGAGCCGCTCGTCGAACCGGGCGAAGTAGTCGCCACCCCGGTCGGGGACGGACGCGGCGAAGTAGGCCCGGTTCTGCTGCTCGAAGGGGCACAACGCGGGGGCGTGAGCCGGACGGAGCGGCTGTATCTCGGGCATGGACGGGAATATGGGCAAGTTGTACGTGTAAAACCATAACGATCTCGGCCGAGACCTTGCGCGCCCACGGATCCGCCCTAGCCTCCGCACATGGCATTTCTTTCCAGTCGCCGCAGAAGGGCCCGCCTTGCTCCCGAGCTCGATGACCAGGACCTGGGCAAGCTGCTGAAGTCACTTGTGGCGACCACTAGGACCGGCACCATCGCGACCACCGAACTGTGTGTGGCGCAGATGTCCCGCCTCCTGGGGCAGGACCCCGGCGACTGGGACCGCCGGACGCATCGTATGGACGTACTCGCGGGGTACCTCGTCGGATCGCATCTGCCGCGGTCGTGGGTCACGCGCGAGCCCCGCAATGTGGACGCACTCGTCCTGCAGGCCTGGACCCAGGTCGCGCAGGCCCGCGCACAGGGGTACCTGGAGGACCCCGCCGGCGCGGTCGATGTCTGTCTGCGCGCCGCCGAACTCGCCCCGGAGGACCCCACTCCCTGGGTGGCCCTCCTCGCCGTGGCCCGCCTGGACCGCCGGGAGCAGTCGCAGGTTTTCGGGCTGTGGAACGAGGTGCTCGCACGCGATCGCTGGAACCGCGAGGCGTATCTGAACATGCTGGCCTACCTCAGCCCGGACGAGGCCGGATCGCGCATCCAGGTCCTGGAGTTCGTGGACACCCTGCGCGCCCGCATGCCCGCCAACGCGCCGTGCGTGGCGACCGAACTCACCGCCCAGGTCCACCAGTACCACGCCATCCTCGACCGCGGCGGGCTGGAGGCGCTGGTCGCCCGGAACCACTGGTCCCAGCTCATGGCCACACAGGCCCTCGACCGGGCGGCGCACACGTGGACCCAGCCGGGGTTTCTGCGCCATGCCAAGGCGCTTGCCGACCTCAACCTCCTCGCCTACGCCCTGGTCGCCGCGGACCGGCGCGCCGAGGCGGGCTCCGTCTTCGAGCAGATCGGTGGTGTCGTCACCGCGTGGCCCTGGCAGACCGGCGGCGATCCGGTGACCGAGTTCGACCAGACCCGGCAGAGGGCCACGGCCGGTTTGTGAGTCGTGGTACCACTTTCTGATTCATCGTCAATTCGAGCGAACAACCGTGCGCTGGGCGGAGCGGGAGAGTCAGATGCGCTGAATCGCCCCGTCCGGACCCCGTTGACACTTGTCGATGGGGGACGGGGCGATGTCGCCACGGCTCATTCGGCCGCGTCAGGCCGGGACTCATCCGGGTTCGACGCCGCCGAATCGGACGCGGGGGTGAGGGTGTAGAAGACGGACGAGCCCTGCTTGGTGCGCTGGGCGGAGTTGCGGGCCACTAGGTTCTCCAGAGTGGTGCGGATGACCTTGGTCTGGATCTCCCGCTCGGGATGTGCCTTGTCGAGCGCCTCGGTGACCTCCGCCGCGGAGCGGGGCTCCTGCTGTTCGGCAAGGTGGCGGCGGACCAGTTCGATGAGGGTGAGCTGGGCCGACTGGGCGGTCGCCTTCTTCGCCGAGGACTTCGTCGCCGCAGGCTTCTTGGCGGGCTGCTTCTTGCTCCCGGACTGCTCCGGAACCGCCTTCTTCGGCGATCGGCGCGTCCCGGACTCGGTGCCGGACTTCGTGCGCGGGGCGGGCACCACGGCGCCCTCGGCCGGGGCGGGTGTGCTCACCGGGGTGGCGACACCGAGTGCCTGTCGCATGTTCACCAGGATCGTCTGGTCGTGCTGCAGGGCGGCCAACTGCTCCTGAAGCGCCGAGATTTCGGCGGTGATGCGTTCCTGCTCCTTGACGTTGTGCTCGAGGTCGTTGGTCACCTGGCTGACGTACTGGGAGGTCAACTCGGTGACGGGGGCGGTGGGCTCAGGCATCTGTGGCTCCAATCGTGACTCTGGTGCGCTCCGTCGCCCGCGGTTGCGGCAGGCGGGGAGCGGGAGTTGTCCTGCGGGTCCCCCGACACATGGATGATACGGATGGTCCGGCGGGTTTCCACTGAGTGAACCCTGTGCGTTGCGCCTCGATGTGCCGTTCTTCCGTGTGCCGTCGCACCCCTGTGCCATCCCTGTCGCCCAACGTGTCCCCCGGGAGCCACCCGGCGCGACACTTCCCATGGCTGGACGCGGCCGACCGGTGGTCCCCGGAGCCGGCCCGAATTCCGCCGCGCTAGCATCGCGATCATGGCGGACTGGGAGATGCGTCCCGCATCGGCGGCGGACGTCGAGGCGGTGGCCGCGCTGCGGGCCGTGGTGCTCAGAGCGGACCTGGAGCGTCTCGGGCGGTACGACGAGTACCGGGTGCGGCAGCGGCTGCGGGACGGGTTCGCACCGGAGCACACCTGGGTGATCGAGACGGGCGGAGTCCTGGCCGGATGCGTGGCGCTGCGGCCGGCGGACGACGCGCACTGGCTGGAGCATTTCTACCTGGACCCGAGCCTGCAGGGCCGGGGCATCGGATCGGCCGTGCTCCGGCTTCTGTCGGAGTGTTGCGACCGCGACGGCACCCGGATCCGGTTGAACGTGCTCCGGGGCAGCCGGGCCCGACGGCTCTACGAGCGGCACGGATTCGAGGTCGAGACCGAGGACCCGGTGGATGTGTTCATGGTCCGCGAGCCGATGCCCGCCCATGTGTCCGCAGGCCACGTCCGTGGTGCGAACGAAGAGCCATAGCCGCCGAAAGCCGAATGCGAACGGTGTGTCACCCGGCACTCATCCCCGCATCGACGCCCGATCGTCGAGGAGACCTGCCGCGACCAGGGAATGCCATCGCCACATGGGAGAGCGTCACACCATGTGCCTCGCACACGCCAGCGATCTTCCGTGCCTGCCGCAGGACCCCGGTGAGGGCGGGGCATGGTCGAAGGACGCTCCCGGGCGGGACGGGTGTGGCGAGCAGGCCGGAGTGGAAGATCGAGGCGGCGAGGACGGACACCCCGCGTGAGACGCAGGCCGACAGCAGGTCGTCGAGCGTGTTGTGGGCGGTACATGCGGGCCCTGACGGCGCCCACCCCTGCGCACGCAGCTCCGCCGGCGCCGGATACCCCTCGCGCAGCGCGTCCTCGAAGTGCCCGATGCCGTAGCAGGGTGACATGTCGAAGTAGCGGATGCCACAACTCCAGGCGGCCGTCGGCGTGTTCTCGGCGGTGTCGTCGTCGAGCGGCACGAAGAGGCCGCCGAGGGGACCGCCGCCGAAGCCAGTTCCGTGACCTTCACCGCGCTGCGCCCCAGCCGGGTCGTCCTCATCCGGCCGGTCCTCCCTGTACGGCATCCACGCACGACCAACGGAGTGTCGCGCCGCCGGACCGGGCATTCCAGCCGTTTCCCAGCCCTGCACCGGCACCGGCAGCGGCACGCGGCCGTGCACGGAGACACCATGGGCCGTCGCGAGATCCCGCCGAAGAGGGCCGGCACGCTGTAGTCCGGCCGCCGGGCCGGCCTCGGCAGGCCGGTCCGGTGCCTACAGCGGGTTCTCGCGCAGCCAGGTCAGCACCTGCTGGGCGTGCTCGCTCGGCGGGAAGACCGGGTGGAAGACATGCTCGATGACTCCGTCGCGGAGCACGAGCGTCAGGCGCCTGAACAGCCGCATCCCCTCGACCTCGAACGTGGGCAGACCGAGCGCGTCGGCCAGGCCGAGGGCGGGGTCGGAGAGCATGTCGAAGGGCAGTCCCAGCCGCTCCACGACCTCGTGCTGGTAGTCGGTGTCCTGGCTGGACAGCCCGTAGACACGGCCCGCGCCGGCTTCGAGCAGGTCGTGGAAGTGGTCGCGGAAGCCGCATGACTCGGGTGTGCAGCCGCGGGCTCCGGGAATCGAGTTCCAGCCTTCGGGAAGGTCCGTGCCCGGGCGGCCGGTGAGCGGGTAGACATAGACGACCGTGCGCCGTGGGCCGAGCAGGTCCAGGCGGACCGTTCGGCCCGCCGTGTCGAGCAGGGCGAGACCAGGCACCTTCATGCCGGGGAGATGGTCCGCCGCACCGTCGTCCTCGGGGACGGGCAGATCCGCGGGCAGTGTCAGATAGTCCAGGCGTCCGGTGCCGCTTTCCTCGGCCGGTGTGCCACCCCTGCCCCGGTGCGCGGCCGCGTTCAGGTTGGCGATCAGCGTCGCGCGGCGGGCGGTCAGGGACTCGATGCGCCCGGTGAGCTCGTCGATGGCCTCGCGGTAGCTCGCCAGAGAGGCGGGACAGTCGTCCGCGTGCGCCCGTCCGGCGGCCAGGCACTCGAGGAAGGGCCGGGTGCGCTCGACGGGGATACCGAGCCGGTGGAGCGTCCTGATCTCCCGTACGAGGCGTACGTCGTCCTCGCCGTAGTCCCGGTAGCCATTGGCCAGGCGCTCGGGTGTGATCAGCCCCAGCGACTCGTAGTACCGCACTGCTTTGGTCGTCACACCGGCCTGCCGCGCCAGCTCACTGATCCTCATGCCGTTCACCTCGCTCACACGCTAAACCCTGCCCTCAGCGGCAAGGTCAAGGCGTTCCGAGGCGCGGCCCGTCCTCCGTGTCGGCGAACGCCTGGCGCACCCGACTTCGGAACAGCATGGAGACCGACCGCGGCGACAGGGCGGAGAACCGAGCGGCCACGAAGCGACAGCACGAGCCGCACCTCCCAGCGGCCGTCACCGTACGGCCGGGGCACCGCCCACTGCGGCACCGTCATCGACGGGTCAGGAGGAGTCGCGCGCCAGTTGCCGCAGGACGTCCACGGCCTCTTCGGCGCGGTCGTAGGGCACGAAGAGGTGGTCGTGGTGGAAGCCGGCGACGACGTTGCAGCTCAGCTCCGCGTCGGCGAGGGCCCGGGAGACAGCGGCGGTCAGCCCCACCGATGCCAGTGCGGATTGGACCCGCAGGGTGATCCATCCGGCCACATAGTCGTACGCCATCCCCGCCGCGTCCGCGTCCGCCTGGGGCACGACTAGGGTCAGGCCTTCCTGTTCGGCCACCGTCACCACCGGGGTGACACCGGACGGCACGCCGCCCTCCGCCATGGTGAAGACATAGCGGCCCGGATTCAGTTCCGGACGCATGCCGCTGAGCAGTGTCTGCAGATCAGTCTCGCCGGTCACGGCTCCAGCCTACGGGCCGACCGGCCGCTCTCCCCGGAGGCGGGCGGTGCCGGTCATGGCGTCGCCGTCGCCTCCCGGTCGCGATCAGATGCGTGCCGGTGTGCCGGCGGTCGTGCCGTCGCTGATGTGCAGGACCGCGTCCACCGCGTCGAACGTCGCCCGGTCGAGCGGGAAGTAGCCCTGCCGGGGATGTGTGTCCGTCCGCGTGTGGGCGGACGGGGGAGTGGTGGCCGCCTCCAGACCCCAGGTCGGTATACGGCTCTGGAGGAGGCCCTCGTAGGTGTCAGGGGCGGGGTCCTGAAGCCCGAGGGCCTCGCTGCGCCCCAGACTGCCGGCGACACAGACGTACCGCTCGCCCAGCAGGGACGCCACGATGGCACCGGCGCAGAACCACTCGGCGCCCCGGTCGCCCAGCTGCCAGATGCTGAGATTCCGCTGCAGATGGAGGTTGTGCGCGAAGACCAGGGTCGCGCCTCGCCTGTCCTCGGTGCTCCGGATGTCCAGGAGGTTCTGCGCCATGAGCGCGTCGCGGGTGGCGAGCAGGCCGGCGATCCGGGCACTCGGCTCCAGGGGCCGTGCCGACTGCCTGTGGTAGCGCAGCAGGCCGAGGCCGGCGGTGAGACGGGTCCTGGCCCTGAACCACTCGTCGCGTGAGGTCGCCGCGATCAGTTCCGGGGCGCGTGCGTGGAGCGTGGTGAGCATGTCGTCCGCGATCGACCGCAGCCGCTCGGCCTCAGCCGTGGCGCCGGGTGACATTGCGGCGTCCAGGACGGCCTCCGGTCGGCTCCACCGAGAGTCGTCGCCGGTGAGGCCGGCGATGTCGAGGTCGAGTGCCAGGTAGTCGCGGGCGTGTTCCAGATAGGTCCGGGGGCTGGGTGCGCAGGTGTTCTCCAGCGGCGCGTCGAAGCCGTGGAAGGCCAGGCGTTCGGCCGGCGGCCGGTGCCGGTTGTAGTCCCGCATCCAGCCGACCAGCCGCCTGTTGGCGTCCTGCTCCCCGAACCGGTGGGAGAAGCCCTCGCGCATGAGTGCGTCGAGGTTTCCGGCTCCTCCCTGGACGTAGTCGTTCACGGCGAGCGCCGCCACGCGGTCGGTCTCGAGGGCGATCGACCGGAAGCCGTGCCCGGCCAGCCGGGCGAAGAGGTCGTTCCGGATCCGCCCGAAGGCCGGTTCCTGGTGGGTCGGCTCACCCAGTGCCAAAAGGTCGCATGACGGGGTGACGAAGTCTCGGATGTCATGACTCATGAGCCTCAATCGTATCCTTGAAAGAACAATTGAGACTTTGGGAGCCTTCGGCGGTCAGATAGGCCGCTGGTGGCGGTCAGAGCCTGCGGTAAAGTCTCAACCGGTGAGTACCTTGCGACCGGCCGACCTCGCGCGCGAGCACAGCCTCTCGACCCAGGCCGTGCGCAACTACGAGCGGCATGGATTCATCCCGCCCGCCGAGCGCACCCCCAGCGGCTACCGGATCTACACCGAGGCGCACGCGGCAGCGCTCCGCGCCTACCTCTCGCTCGTCCCGGCGTTCGGGTACGCGGCCGGCGGCCAGATCATGAACGCCCTCCACCGGGACGCACTCGACGAGGCGCTCGCGATCATCGACCGTGGCCACGGTCAGTTGCTCCGCGACCGGGACACCCTCGCCGCGGTGCGCACCGCGGTGTCCCACCTGACGGCGGAGTCCGAGGCCACCTTGGCTGCCGCCCGGGATCCCGGTACCCGCACGGTCGGCGAACTCGCGCACCGACTCGGCGTCACACCGGCGACCCTGCGCAACTGGGAGGACGCCGGCATCCTCACGCCCACCCGGGACCCGGCCACCGGATACCGCGTCTTCCATGCCGACGACA
This sequence comes from Streptomyces sp. NPDC031426, assembly GCF_055581585.1. Classification (NCBI taxonomy): domain Bacteria; kingdom Bacillati; phylum Actinomycetota; class Actinomycetes; order Kitasatosporales; family Streptomycetaceae; genus Streptomyces; species Streptomyces sp. NPDC031426. The sequence continues at coordinate 126,501 of NZ_JBVIJE010000017.1, read as the reverse complement.
TCCGCGACGCCGAACTCGCCCACCTCCTGCGACGCGGGGGCTATCCGCTCGACCACATCGCCACCGTGGTCCAGCAGATCCGCACCGCAGGCGGCACGGAGGCACTCGCCTCCTCCCTGGCGGCCTGGCAGCACAAACTCACCGCCCAGGGCCTGGCCATGCTGCACGCGGCCACACAGCTCAACGCCTACCTGACTCATCTCGACAGCCGTATGCCAGGGCCGAGTTGAGGCGATGAGCTTCGCGTTCAACGGTCACCCGGCGATCCTCGTCAACATGGCCGCCACCCTCGATGCCAACTCCCACGGGCGGCTGGAACTCGGCTAGGGCGGTGCCGCCGGTACCCTGCGTCGGATGCGAGTCGGTACCGAACAGACCCGGCTGGTGGTGCTCCGTGGGAACAGCGCCTCCGGCAAGTCGTCCGTGGCGGCGGGCATCCGCGACCGGTTCGGGCGTGGGCTGGCGCTGGTGGCACAGGACAACCTCCGCCGGGTCGTGCTGCGTGAGCGGGACCGGCCGGGAGCGGCGAACATCGGCCTGATCGACACGGTGGCCCGCTATGCCCTGGACGCCGGCTATCACGTGGTCGTCGAGGGCATCCTGTACGCCGACCGCTACGGCGACATGCTCGCGCGGCTGCGCGCCGACCACCGGGGGCCGACCCACGGCTACTACCTCGACGTGCCGTTCGCCGAGACCCTCGCCCGCCACGCGACCAAGTCGATCGCCACCCGGGTGAGCGAGGCCGACCTGCGGGACTGGTACCGGCAGCGCGACCTGCTGCCCGGCGGAGTGGAGACGGTCATCGGCTCCGACAGCTGCCTGCCGGAGACGGTCGACCGCATCATGCGCGACACCGGGCTGGCCGGCCTTCCGCCCAGGGACTTCTGACCCTCCTCTCATCCATGCCCGCGTCGACGACCGGCCCCGGGTCGAGGCGGCCGTCCGCGAGGTGAGCGGGCTCTATGCGCAGTGCGCTTGGTCATCGGCCCGGTGGCGATCGGCAGCTACGGCCGGGGCGTCGAGCCCGGTGATGTGCCGATCGCCCGTTTCCTGCCGTAGGCACTCGGCGTCACGGCACCCCCGGGCGACCAAGTCCCTTTCAGGCGCCGGTGGCAGGGGCGTGGAAGTAGTGGCCCTTGTCGAGGTCTTCGAGGAGATCCGGCTGGGTCGGCTTCCAGCCCAGCAGTTCGCGGGTCACCGTGCTCGACGCCGGAAGGCCGAGGCCGATGAAGCCGGCCATCCAGCCGAAGTGCCCGGCCGCCTCCTCGGCTGCCACGGAGACCACCGGCACATCGAGGTGCCGGCCGATCACCTCGGCGACGTCACGGATCGCGACGCCCTCTTCCGCGACGCCGTGGAGCACCGATCCGGCCGGGGCCTGCTCGGCCGCCAGACGGAACAGATGCGCGGCGTCGAGGCGATGGACGGCCGGCCAGCGGTTGGCGCCGTCACCGATGTAACCGGAGACGCCCTTCTCGCGGGCGATGGCGACCAGTGTCGCCATGAATCCGTTGTCCCCCTCGCCGTGACAGGTCGGCGAGAGCCGTACCACGGAGGAGCGGATACCGCGCGAGGCGAACGCCAGCACCTCCTGTGCGGTGGTGGCGCGGATCGAGACCGGCGAGCCGTCGAACGCGGCCCTGTCCCGTTCGGTCGCCACCCGTCCGGGTGCGAGACCGGCCAGGCCGGAGGCGAGGACGAAGGGCCGGTCGCTGCCGGCGAGCGCCTCGCCGAAGACGTCGACGGCGCGGCGGTCGGCCTCGGCGGCGCCCTGGAAGTCGCCACTGAAGGCGATGTCGTGCTTGAAGGCGAGGTGGATCACCCCGTCCGACGCGGCGGCCGCGTCCCGCAGCAGGTCGAGGTCGTCGACCGTGCCGCGGACGACCTCCGCGCCCGCCGCGGTGAGCGCGGTGGCCGAGGTGTCGGAGCGGGCGAGCCCGACGACCTGGTGACCCGCCCCGATGAGCTCGGGTACGACGGCGGATCCGATCCAGCCGGAAGCGCCGGTGACGAAGATGCGCATGAGGAGACCCCAGACCCTTCGATGTCAGTGACTGTCATAGACCCTACACCTGATGCCAGTCTCTGTCATCACGTAAGATCTCGGCATGGGTAGATGGGAGCCGGACGCGCGCGGACGCCTGGCGAAAGCCGCGCTGGAGCTCTACGCCGAGCACGGGTACGAGCAGACCACCGTGGCGGAGATCGCCAAGCGGGCCGGGCTCACGGAACGGACCTTCTTCCGGCACTACGCCGACAAGCGCGAGGTGCTCTTCGCCGGCGCGGGCGAGTTGGAGGACCTGTTCGTCCGAGCGGTCGCCGGCGCTCCGCAGACCGCGGTCCCGCTCGACGCCCTGACGGTCGGGCTCGACGCCGTCGCCGAGTTGTTCGCCGACCGGCGCGAGTTCGCACGCCGGCGGCAGGCCGTGATCACGGCGAACGCGGAACTCCAGGAGCGCGAGCTGATCAAGCTCGCGTCGTTGGCGGCCGCGCTCGCCGACACATTGCGCGGCCGCGGCATCCCGGCGCCCACCGCGAGCCTGGCCGCCGAGGCTGCGGTCGCCGTCTTCAAGGTCGCCTTCGAACGCTGGATCGCCCCGGGCGAGGAACGCGCCATGCAGCAGCTGATCCGGGAGTCACTGACCGAACTGAAGGCTGTGACCTCGGGCGCCTAGGCCACGCACGGCAACCGGTGCTGCCCGGCCCGGTCGTGCGCGCGACCCAACCGCCCCGTCGGCGCAGGGCAGTTCGGCCGCTCGTGCGCGCGAGGGATCAGCGGTAGCAGGTGGTGATGCCCGGATGCCAGAGGCAGGCGACGCCGGCGAAACCGCCGTTCGCGGTGGTGCCGACGGAGAACGCGTCGCCGCCGCGCAGCACTCGCCGGTCCAGGACGAGTCCGTCGGCGCCGTCCCGGATCGTCTCGACCAGCCGGCGTCCAGGTCCGATCGGCAGCGGGACCTCGGCCGTACGGGCGGCGCTCGCGTACACCCCGCCGAGAAACCAGCCGTCGCCGCTGCTCCGGGCGAGGACGTCGGCGGCGGAGGCGAAGGACAGCCGGATCTCGCGCATCCGGACCCTGCGGTCGAGCCGCTTCCCGGACGTCGTCCGGTAACGCTCCTCGACCGTACGGCCCTTGCGCTGCGCGAAGTGCAACCCCCGGGACAGATCGGCCCGTTCGGTGACGATACCGAGGGTCGACGGCTCGCTGACCGTACCGGATCTCGCCCTGGTCAGTGGAACAGCCGCGGAAATCCTCCCTTCTGGACGGCGGTCACGGCAGGCCCCATGCCGCGCCCGGCTCGCTGACGGCGACGGGCGCGATGACGAGGTCGGGCCGGGCACCGGGGTGCACGAGCACCTCGCGCCCCTTGGGCAGGTCGATGGCGAGGGTGCCGTCGCCCAGGTCCCGGGTGGGGGCCGGGGTGCCGTCGTCCAGCACCGCGGTGAGGGTCCCGCTCAGACCGTGCCGGAGCCTCAGCGGCTCGCCCGCCAGGCTCCTGACCCGGATGAACCGGGTGGCCCCCGCCTTGCGCACGGCACTGACCAGAAAGGCGCCCTGCGTACGGAAGTTGTGCAGGGTCACGTCCTTCCAGGCGGACGGAACGGCCGGGAACACCCGGACCACACCGCCCCAGCTCTGGCAGAACATGTCGTGCAGCGACTGGGAGGCGGACAGCGGCGTCTCGATCACCGGACCGGCCTCGGTGTAGTGGGTGTTGGCGCGGCACGGATACCGGGTGCTGGGGTCGAAGAACTTCCGCAGGTAGCCGATCGCGGTGTCACCGTCCCCGGTCATCGCGTAGATCGAGGCGGCGCCGGTGTAGCTGTAGCCCCGGTGGGCTCCGGTCAGCGCGTGCCAGTGGACCACCGACTTCGTGATCAGGTCGCGGTTCTCGGGCTGGTCCCAGTTGACGAGGTGGAGCGGGTACACCATGAGCAGGTGCGAGTAGTGCCGGTGGGACTGGGCGTACGGGGTGCCGGCGCCGATCATGAAGCCGTTGTCGTCGACCGGGTACGGCGTGAGCCGGGCCAGCACCTCCTGCCAGCGCGGCTTCAACTCGTCGTCGATCCCGAGCAGTTGCGCCGAGTCCAGGAGCGTCTGGCAGCCCCAACGGATCAGGGCCAGGTCGTAGTTGGTGTCCTGCGGCGGTACGACGGGATATTCCGGTGAGAGTGTGCTCGGCAGGTGGAACTTGCCGTCGCTGCCCGGGGTGAGGAAGTGCAGGTAGTAGTTGATCGTCCGGCGCAGCAGGGGGTAGATCGTGTCGCGGAGCAGCGACGTGTCCATGGAGTGCCGGTACGACAGCCACACGTTGTGCAGCGCCCACGTGAGGTCGCCGGTCTCGGCTCCGGTGCCCGGTTGTCCCACCTCGCGGTCGCAGAACATGTCGGAGCTGCGGCCGATGCCCGAGCTGTCCGAGCGGTAGGCGGCGGGCACGTTGGCGGTGAGCTGTTCCTGGCTCTGGCGCAACGTGCTGGCGAGCGAGTCGAGTTCGGAGTGGTTGAAGCCCTGGATGAGCCAGTACTCCAGCTGGACGTTGAGGTTCCACCAGACCGCCGGCCAGGGCGTGGGCTCCAGCCACGGCCCGGAGGTGGCCATCACGGGGCCGCCCGCGCGGCTCGCGGAGGCGACCTTGTAGAGCTGGATCCAGTGGAAGCTCTGCAGCCGCTGGTCGGGGAACGACACAAAGCTCTTCCGGTAGAACGCGTGCCACCAGCCGGTGTGCCGGCGCCGCAGGACGCCGTACGACTTCGCGCGCCGGAGGTTGCGCAGCGAGTCGGCCTCGGCGGCGGAGGACGAGGGGAAGCTGTGGCCGACGCTGAGCAGTAGGTCGTCGCCGGAGCGGCGGTAGGAGGTCGCGGTCTGGCCGCCGCCGGTCAGCGGCTGGAGCACCTGTGCGGTGCCGTCCGCGGTGGTCCGGGTGGTCCAGGGCGGGTTGCCGGTGTAGCCGGCGGGCGGGGCCTCCTGGATCTTGCGGGGGCTGATGGCCTCCTCGGGGTGGAACGTCCAGGTGACCTTCTCGCCGCCGCCGGCCGTGACGCGGGCGGCGAAGACCTCGTCGTGGATCAGGGCGGAGAGGGTGAATGTGCCGGCGGTGGTGGTCACGGTGCCGGTGAGTTCGGCGTTCCGCAGGCTCAGCCGCCAGTCGACGGCGGTGATGGTGCCGACCGGATCGAGCGTGAGATGCCCGACCGGCAGCCGGCAGGTGCCCCAGCCGCTGCCGAACTCGGGCCGGTGGTCCTGGACTCGGCCGTGCTGCACGGTGAAACGGATCCGGTTGGCGCCCGGCTCCTGGTAGACCATGCTGCCGAGCAGCCCGTCCCCGAGGAACGGGCCCTCGTACCAGAGCGTCGGCAGCCTGGTCCACAGCAGGTCCTGGCCGCGCAGGAACTCGTCCCACGCGCTGTCGGAGGTCATGGTGTCGCGGAGTCTCCAGGGCCGGCCGGCGCCTTCGCCGCTCGATCCGGCGCCACCGGACGGCACCGTCCCTGCGGACTGTGCGGCGCGGGCCGTCCCGGGCAACGCCGCCACCGCCGCCCCGCCCAGCGCGGTACCGAGTAAGGATCTGCGGGGAACCGGCGAGCGTTTCTCCGGCTGCGAGGTCATCGTGGCCCTCCAAACCTGACGGTTCATCGAAACATCGGGTGTATCGGGGACCGTAGGGACGGCCTGTTCGCGTGTCAATGAGTTCGACAGCCGCTACTGGTCAACACCTCCGACGTATATGGAGCGTTGTCGGACCGTCAGCTCGGGCAGCGGCCGAGGTCCGGGTCCGGGCCGAGTTTCGGCCGGGCGATGAGCAAGCCTGTCATTCCGATAACGATCTACCGACGATCAGCACATCCATTCATGGGACATACATACAATCCTGTACATGAACAGAGCTGTGAAGATCGGCATAGCCGGTACCTGCACCGCGCTGCTCGTTCTTGGGGGAATCGGTACGTACAACATCCTGCACGGCCTGACCTCGGGCTCGGCAGGCGGCAATGACTCCCGGGACGCGCGCGCTTTCGACCCTTCGGCGCTGTCCAGCACGCCCCCGTCGGACGCCGAGGCGGTGAAGCGGGCCCGCGCGTTCCTGGACGACTGGTCCCGGCAGCACCTGGAAGGCGCGGCGGGGGACACCGACGTGGCCGCTACGGCCTCGCAGGCGCTGCGGGGCTACGCGGACGGCCTGCACCTGAAGAAGCTGTCGTTCGGTCACATCATGTCGGTGGGCCCCTCGTCGGTGACGCAGGGCGCCACCAAGGTCACCTTCGACGTGACCGCCCAGGTCGCGGGCGGCACCTGGAGCTACCCGAGCGCGGTGGCCGTGCTGAAGAGCGCGAACGGCGGGACGGCGGTCCACTGGAACAGTTCGGTGCTCTATCCGGGCCTGAGCGACGGCCAGTCGCTGACCGCGGGCGGGCTGCCGGCCGGCGCGGGCGGCACGAAGGTCGTGGCGAGCGACGGCAAGACCGATCTCTCCGGGTTCGCGTCGCTGCGGGACATCGCGGCCACGATCGGCAAGAACGCGAAGCCCACGGGTGGCACCCCCGGAACGGGTGTGGCCGTCGTCGACTCCGGCGGCGCGGGCGTGAAGTCGCTGAAGGTCTTCTCCAAGGGCCGCCCCGCGGTCGTCAGGACCACCATCGACGCCGGTCTCCAGGCAGTGGCCGAGCGCGCCGTGAAGGATGCCCACCTTCAGCAGAAGCCCGCCGGCACCGTGGCGCTGGACTGGCGCAACGGCCACATCCTGGCGATCGCGCACTCGGGCGACGACGGCGACATCGCCATCAACGGCATCAAGTCCCCCGGCTCCACGATGAAGATCATCACCTCGGCGGCCCTCTTCGACAAGGCGGGTCTCAATCCGAGCAGCCCGGCGCCGTGCACGGACTCGCTGATGGCCAACAGCCAGTTGTTCCACAACGACTCCGGCGTGCGGGCCGACCCCGGCTCCTCCCTCGCCCAGGCGTTCACGGTGTCCTGCAACACGTCTTTCATCAAGGACGGCTTCCACTACCTGGTGCACGACGGCGACGCCTCCGCGCTGCACGACGAGGCGGCGAACGTCTTCGGCATGGGTAACTGGTCCATCGGCGGGGGAGTCGCCACCACAGACCCGAGCATTCCGCCGGACGTCCAGGGCGGCGACCAGGCGGCCCAGTTCATCGGCCAGGGCAAGGTCACCGCCACGCCCCTGTTCCTGGCGTCCGTGGCGGCCACCGTCCGGGGCGCCGGCTTCGAGCAGCCGGTCATCCTGCCGGGACAGCACCAGGAGACGGCGTCCCGGCCCATCTCCGCCCGCACGGCCGGCTATCTGCAGTCGATGATGCGCAACGTGGCCACCAGCGGTACGGCGGCGCCGCGCCTGGGCGGGCTGGTGGGTGTCGGTGCCAAGACCGGCACCGCGGAGGAAGGCGACCACACCAACGGCTGGCTGACGGCCTACAACTCCCGTATCTCGGCCGCGGCGCTCGTCGAGGGCGGCAGCTCGGGCGTGGACTCGGCGGGTTATGTCGTACGACGGCTGCTGACCGGCAGCTGAACCGTGGCCCCCGGCGGGAGGGTGACCGCTCCTGCCGGAAAGCGGCGTCCTCGGCGGCGGTCGGCGTGCCGCCGCCGGCGGGCGTTGATGTCCCGCCGGTCACGCACTCAAGTGAAGCGGCGCACGCCCTGCACGCGCGGGTAGTCGCTCGCCGCTTCGGTGACCGCGCCCTCGCGGACCACGTTGTCCCGTCGATGACGCTCCCGAGAGTGAGCCTCAGGGGTCACTCCAGGTACTCCGGGTCGGAGGGCCGGAGGGCCGGCCGGCCCCGCGGATCGTCGCCTTCGTGCCCGGTGTCGTCACCGCCGACGTCGAGGCGGTGCGCAAGGCCGCGAACGAGTCGCTCTCCTTCTACGAGAGGTTCCTCTCCTGCCGGCGCGTGATCGAGCTGTCCGGCGGCACCCGGGCCGTCGACCTCGCGGTCATCGGCGACGAGGAGACCGTCGCCGCCGAGGTTCGGCGCTACCGCGAGGCCGGAGCGACCGTCTCGCGTCAGGATGGCGGCGCGGTGAAGTGCGTGACCGGGCGTGCGAGGCGCTCACCGTCCACGGTGATGTCCACGGCTTCGTTGTAGAAGGCGAGCAGCCCCTTGACCGCGCCCACCGCGGGCAGCGGCTCGGGGTAGCTCCACACGATGTCGGGCGGAACGTCCGCCTCGCCTTGCTCCCCGTGCCAGGACCAGTACTCGGCGGTGCCCTTGTAGGGGCAGCCGGTGTGGTGGTCGGTGGGGCGGAACAGGTCGAGGCGGACGTCCTCGCGGGGAAGGTAGTAGCGGGTGGGCAGGCCGGTCTCGAACAGGAGCACCGGACGGCGGGTGTCGGCGACGACCCGCCCTCCGATCTCGACGACGACATGCCGGCTGCTGGGCAGGGCGTCGACGCGTTTGTGCGGGTCGCGGGGGTGGACGAAGATCTCCTCTTCCTCCTCGTACCAGTGGTCCAGGCCCCGGCCGGTGCGCTCGAACCACTCGAAGGCGATGTGGCCGGCCAGATCGGCGGCGGGAAACGTCCATGCCGCGTTCTCCAGCAGCTCGCCGTCCACTTCGAGGTCGTAGAAGACCGTCGACCCGGTGTGCGCCCCGGCCGTCGGGTTCCTCGCCGGCCGCAGCAGGTCCTCGCGGATCTCCGCACGCGGGAAGGCGTACAGCGGCACGGGGACGCCGGGCTCCCACACCAGGACGGGGTGCCGGCTGTCGACAACGGTGACATCACCCTTCCGGCCGCGCACCCAGCGCGCACTGGGCTCCCAGAGAAGTCCTTGCGGGGTGGTGCGCGGGGACTGGGTGGTGCTGAGCATGGCCATGACCGGATCTCCGGAGGGGTGTCTTCCGTGACGGTTCCATGGTTTCGCGTACGGGGGCCTCTTACCAGGCGGGAGTGAAAAGAGGTTCACACGGTTGCCCGTCGGGCTATGCATGGGCATGCGCGATGATGCATACTCTTCCTATGTCCAAGGTCCTCACTTCCCTTCCGGTCGGCGAGCGCGTCGGCATCGCCTTCTCCGGCGGCCTCGACACCTCGGTCGCCGTCGCGTGGATGCGCGACAAGGGCGCCGTCCCGTGCACCTACACCGCCGACATCGGCCAGTACGACGAGCCCGACATCGCCTCGGTCCCCGGCCGTGCGACGGCCTACGGTGCCGAGATCGCGCGCCTGGTCGACTGCCGTGCGGCCCTGGTCGAGGAGGGACTGGCCGCGCTCGCCTGCGGCGCGTTCCACATCCGCTCGGGCGGCCGTGCCTACTTCAACACCACGCCCCTCGGCCGCGCCGTCACCGGCACCCTCCTGGTTCGGGCGATGCTCGAGGACGACGTGCAGATCTGGGGCGACGGCTCCACGTTCAAGGGCAACGACATCGAGCGGTTCTACCGCTACGGTCTGCTCGCCAACCCGCACCTGCGGATCTACAAGCCCTGGCTGGACTCCGACTTCGTGACCGAGCTGGGCGGCCGCAAGGAGATGTCCGAGTGGCTGCTCGCGCACGGGCTGCCGTATCGCGACAGCACGGAGAAGGCGTACTCGACCGACGCCAACATCTGGGGCGCCACCCACGAGGCCAAGACCCTGGAGCACCTGGACACCGGTGTCGAGACCGTCGAGCCGATCATGGGCGTGCGGTTCTGGGACCCCACGGTCGAGATCCCCGCCGAGGACGTCACGATCGGCTTCGACCAAGGCCGCCCGGTGACGGTCAACGGCAAGGAGTTCGCCTCGCCGGTGGAGCTGGTCATGGAGGCGAACGCCATCGGCGGCCGGCACGGCCTCGGCATGTCGGACCAGATCGAGAACCGGATCATCGAGGCCAAGAGCCGTGGCATCTACGAGGCCCCGGGCATGGCCCTGCTGCACGCGGCCTACGAGCGCCTCGTCAACGCGATCCACAACGAGGACACCCTCGCGCAGTACCACAACGAGGGCCGCAAGCTCGGCCGCCTCATGTACGAGGGCCGCTGGCTGGACCCGCAGGCGCTCATGATCCGCGAGTCGCTGCAGCGCTGGGTCGGCGCCGCGGTCACCGGCGAGGTGACGCTGCGGCTGCGGCGCGGTGAGGACTACTCGATCCTCGACACCACGGGCCCGGCGTTCAGCTATCACCCGGACAAGCTCTCCATGGAGCGCACCGAGGACTCCGCGTTCGGCCCGTCGGACCGGATCGGCCAGCTCACCATGCGCAACCTCGACATCGCCGACTCCCGCGCGCGCCTCGAGCAGTACGCCGGTCTCGGCATGGTCGGCACCGAGCACCCGGCCCTGATCGGTGCGGCCCAGGCCGCCTCCACCGGCCTGATCGGCGCCATGCCGCAGGGCGGCGCCGAGGCGATCGCCTCCCGCGGCGAGATCTCGGAGGAGGCCGAGGCCCTGGACCGCGCCGCGATGGAATCCGGCACGGACTGACCCCGCTCACCGGCCGCACACCCCTTGGGCAGCGGGCCCCGTCGGACAGCACCGACGGGGCCCGTCGTCGTACGCCGCCCGGCTGAGAACCCGGACGCACGGGCCTCGGCGAGTGCACGGAGACGGAGCCCGGTCGCGGAACCGCCGCTGATCCCGGCAGCGTCTCCCGAGCCTCTCGTACCCTGTGTCCCGTGCCGTCCCCCCGTCTGCAACGCGTCGCCGTCCTGGTCCTCGAAGGCGCCAAACCGCTCGATGTCGGGATCCCCGCGCAGGTGTTCACGACGCGGGCGAGCATGCCGTACGAGGTGCGGGTGTGCGGGGCGGAGCCCGGGCTGGTGGCGGGCGGTGACGGGCTGTCGTACCACGTCGCCGATGGGCTCGACGCACTCGCGTGGGCGGACATCGTCTTCATCCCCGGATACCGGTTCCCGGACCGTGAGGATCCGCCCCGGTCCGTCGTCGAGGCACTGCTCGCCGCCCACGCCCGGGGCACCCGGCTCGCCGCCATCTCGACCGGGGCCTTCGCGCTCGCGGCCACGGGGCTGCTCGACGGCAAACGGGCGACGACGCACTGGCACTACGCGCGGGCCCTCGCCGCGAAGCACCCGCTGGTCCGGGTCGACGAGAACGTTCTCTTCGTCGACGAGGGCAGCGTGCTGACCTCGGCCGGCGCCGCCTCCGGTATCGATCTGTGCCTGCACATCCTGCGCAAGGACCTCGGGGTCGCCGTGTCGAACCACGCGGCACGGCGCCTGGTCGCAGCGCCCTACCGCAGCGGAGGCCAGGCCCAGTACGTGCCGCGCAGTGTGCCCGAGCCGCTCGGCGAGCGGTTCGCCGCGACCCGCGAGTGGGCGCTGCACCGCCTCGGCGAGCCGCTCACCCTGACGGTGCTCGCCCAGCATGCCGCGGTCTCCCCGCGCACGCTCTCCCGGCGCTTCGTCGAGGACACCGGATACACGCCCATGCAGTGGGTGATGCGCGCCCGCATCGACCTGGCCCGCGAACTGCTCGAACGTTCCGAGCGCAGCATCGAGCAGATCGCCGCCGACGTCGGCCTCGGCACCGGCACGAATCTGCGGACCCACTTCCAGCAGATCCTCGGCACCACCCCGAGCGAATACCGGCGCACCTTCACCCAGGGCGAATAGCCGCCTGGCGCGATCCTTGCGAACCATGGCGCTCTCGACACGGTCATGCGCGCCGGCGGCACGCGACGCTGGTGGGGCAACGAGGGGAACCGAAGGGACACCACTCATGACTCGCATCGCCATCAACGGATTCGGCCGTATCGGACGCAACGTGCTGCGCGCTCTGCTCGAACGCGGCAGCGCCCTGGAGGTCGTCGCCGTGAACGACCTCACCGAGCCCGCGACCCTCGCGCGGCTGCTCGCCTACGACACCACGGCCGGCCGGCTCGGCCGACCCGTGACCGTCGACGGGGACGCCCTCGTCGTCGACGGCCGCCGTATCAGGGTGCTCGCCGAACGCGAGCCGGCGCAGCTGCCGTGGGCCGAACTCGGCGTGGATGTCGTCCTGGAGGCGACCGGCCGCTTCACCTCGGCCAAGGCCGCCCGGGCCCACCTCGACGCCGGTGCGAAGAAGGTGCTCGTGAGCGCGCCGTCCGACGGAGCCGACGTCACGCTCGCCTACGGGGTCAACACCGACGCGTACGACCCGGAGCTGCACACGATCGTCTCCAACGCCTCCTGCACCACCAACGCGCTCGCGCCGCTGGCCGCCGTGCTGGACGAACTCGCCGGGATCGAGCACGGGTTCATGACGACCGTGCACGCCTATACCCAGGAGCAGAACCTGCAGGACGGCCCGCACCGCGACGCCCGCCGGGCCCGCGCCGCCGCCGTCAACATCGTGCCCACCACGACGGGCGCGGCCAAGGCGATCGGCCTGGTGCTGCCGAACCTCGACGGCAAGCTGTCGGGCGACTCGATCCGCGTCCCCGTCCCGGTCGGCTCGATCGTGGAACTCAACACGACCGTCGCACGTGACGTGACCCGCGACGACGTCCTGGCCGCGTACCGCGCCGCGGCACAGGGCCCGCTCGCCGGCATCCTGGAGTACTCGGACGACCCGCTCGTGTCGTCCGACATCACCGGCAATCCGGCCTCGTCGATCTTCGACTCGGCCCTCACCCGCGTCGACGGCCGGCACATCAAGGTGGTCGCCTGGTACGACAACGAGTGGGGCTTCTCCAACCGCGTGATCGACACGCTCGAACTCCTCGCCGGGCACTGATCGCAGACCGGGAGCGGACCGCGCCGTCCGCTCCCAGTGCTGCACCTTTCGCGAGAAAGACCAGGTCAGCGGCTTGGCATGGTGGCAACGCCCTGGGACTTCCTGGGGAAAGCCCCCCATCCCGTACGGTGCCTGACCGGCTGTCGCGGGCGAACGGGCCGGCCGAGACTCGACGGCATGACGATCTCCCCGCAAGCCCCGGTCGCTTCCGGCACGCCCACCGCCCCTTCCCGCACGTCCGATGCCGGAGCCGGCAGCGACTTCGCCCGGCTGTCCCGGCGTATCGCCGAGGCGGGTCTGATGAAGCGGCGCCCCGGCTACTACACGGCACGGCTCGGTCTGGTGACCGCGCTGCTGGCGGCGGGCTGGGGCGCCTTCCTCGTGCTCGGCGACACCTGGTGGCAGCTGGCGGTGGCCGCCTTGCTGGCCTTCGGGTTCGGTCAAGTCGCCCTGGTGGCCCATGACTTGGCGCACCGTCAGGTCTTCCGGCGCGGCCGGCCGAGCGAGACCTGGGGCCGCTTCTTCGGGAACCTCGGCATCGGTATGAGCTACGGCTGGTGGATGAACAAGCACACCCGCCACCACGCCAACCCCAACCACGAGGAACTCGACCCGGATGTCGCCCCGGACATCCTGGTGTGGTCCACCGCCCAGGCCCGCGACAGTCGTGGCCTCGCCCGTCTCATCGGAGGACACCAGGCCTGGCTGTTCTTCCCCCTGCTGACGCTGGAGGGCTTCAACCTGCACGTCGCGAGCCTACGGGCGCTGCGCTCGCCCGCCATGAAGCACCGGGTCCTGGAGGGCGGCCTGCTCCTCCTTCACCTCGCGGCCTATGTGTCCGCGCTGTTCCTGGTGCTCTCGCCCGGCAAGGCGATCGCATTCCTCTTCGTGCACCAGTGTCTCTTCGGTGTCTACCTCGGCTGCACCTTCGCACCGAACCACAAGGGCATGCCCACGTTCACCGGCGACGAACGACCCGACTTCCTGCGCCGCCAGGTCCTCACCTCCCGCAACGTACGCGGCGGCCGGCTCACCGATGTGATGCTCGGCGGGCTCAACTACCAGATCGAGCACCACCTGTTCCCGAGCATGCCCACCCCCCATCTGCGGCGGGCCCAGATCATCGTCCGCGACTACTGCGCGGAGATCGGCGTGCCGTACCACGAGACCGGCCTGATCCGGTCCTACCGCGAGGCCCTCACGCATATGCACCGGGTGGGAGAACCGATCAGGCGGCAGCGCGGGGCATCCTGATGCGTCCATGGCGAGGGCCGGGGGTGGCCGTACGGCGCTCAGCTCCACGGCGTGACCAGTTCCGCCTCATACGCGGTGATCACGAGCTGCACCCGGTCCCGGGCGTCGAGTTTGCTGAGCAGCCGGGAGACATGTGACTTGGCGGTGGCCACCGTGATGAAGAGGTCCTGCGCGATCTCGGTGTTGGACCGCCCGCGTCCGACCAGGGTCAGCACTTCCCGTTCGCGCTCGGTGATGCCCTCGGGCAGCCGGGCGGAGTGCCGCGGTGTGGCCGCCCGGTGTTCGACGAAGTCCGCGATCAGGCGGCGTGTCACACTCGGCGCGATCAGCGCGTCACCAGCGGCGACCACGCGGATCGCGCCGAGGATGTCGTCCAGGGCCATGTCCTTGACGGCGAAGCCACTGGCCCCGACCCGGAGCGCGCCGTAGACATGGTCGTCCTCGTCGAACGTGGTGAGGATCAGCACGCGGGCCGACGCGTCGCCGGCCGTGATCCGGCGCGTGGCCTCGATGCCGTCCATGCCGGGCATCCGGATGTCCATGACCACCACGTCGGGGGCGGTCTCCCGGACCCGCTGGACGGCCTCCTCACCGGTTGCGGCCTCGCCGACGACCTCCAGATCGGGGTGGTCGGCCATGAGGACCCGTAGACCGGACCGCACCAGCTGCTGGTCGTCGGCGAGGACGATCCGGATGCTCATCGGGTGTCCGCCGAGACGCCGGCAGGTTCGGGCAGCGGCAGCCGGGCCACCACCCGGAAGCCACCCTCAAGACGCGGGCCCGCGCTGAACCGGCCGTGCAGCAGGGCGACCCGCTCCCGCATGCCGACGATGCCGAAGCCGTGGCCCGTGCCGTCCCCGGGGACACCACGCCCGTCGTCGACGACCTCCACGGACAGCTCCTCGTTCCCGTAGCCGATGGCGACCGTGCAGTGCCCGGTGCCCGCATGACGGATCACGTTGGTCAGCGCCTCCTGCACGATACGGTAGGCCGACAGATCGACGTCGGGCGGCAGCGGCCGCCACTTCCCGCTGACGCGCACCTCGACACGTACCCCGGCTTCCGCCGTCACCGCCGCCAGCCGTTCGACGTCCGCGAGACCGGGCGAGGGAGCGAGCGGAGCCTGCCCTGCCGGCGCGGTGTCCGGCTCGGCCTGACGGAGTGCCACCAGGGTGCGCCGCAGGCCGGACAAGGTCTGTCTGCTGGTGCTCTCGATGGCCTGCAGGGCGTCGCGGGCCGCATCGGGTTGGGTGTGGATGACCCGGCTACCCACCCCCGCCTGGATGGCGATGATGCCGACGGAGTGCGCGATCATGTCGTGCAACTCCCTCGCTATCCGCAGCCGTTCCGCGGTGACCGCCTCGGCCACCTCCTGCGCGCGCAGCGCCACCGCGTGCTCATGGCGCTCGCGGCTCAACAGCCCGAGCATGCACGACGCCGCCATCGTCAGCAGGCCGATCACACCGTCGACGATCACCACCGGGCCGTGTGCGAAGAGGCCGATCGCCATGAACTGGACGACGAAAGCCAGAGACACGGCGACGATGGAGACCCGGCGCCTGCAGGTGGCGACGATGTACCCCAGGACGAGGTCCGCCGCCAGATACGACAGGAACTGGCCCTGATAAAACAGGCTCATGCTCACCCGGGTGGAGCGCTGAGGAACGACCACCACGGCGGTGGCACCGAGAAGCGTCAGCAGCAGGGCCGTCAGCGGCGCCCGGCGCAGCACCCCGACGAGCAGGGCCACCGCCGGCAGCGACCCGACGGCGACAAGGGGGCCCGAGTCCCGGGGCGCGCCCCCTACCAGGACCAGCAGCAGGAGGACGTACACAACGCCACCCGCCCAGGCCGTGAGCGTCGCGCTCGTCCCCGCACGTGCGCGGTTCCGGCGGTCCCGTGGCGCTGCGAAGGACGCGGTGGCAGCCGGGGGGTCGTTGGTGGTCATGCCGCGAGACTAACCAGCCGCCCGAGGCCGCGGCATCGGCCCCGGGACGTACACCCGTGGGCCAATTCGCCGTGCGTGTTTGCCACCCACGGCTTCATGCCCGCACCGTGCGCCACCCGGCACCGTTGTCGCCGTGATCGAAGTCAACGAACTCACCAAGCGCTACGGCGACAAGACGGCTGTCGAGCGCCTCACCTTCGCCGTGCGGCCGGGACAGGTCACCGGCTTCCTCGGTCCCAACGGAGCCGGCAAGACCACCACCCTGAGGATGATCCTCGGCCTCGACAGACCCACGGGCGGCTCCGCCACGGTCGGCAAGGCCGACTTCCGCAGCCACCCGCGCGGCCTGCGGCACGTCGGCGCGCTCCTGGACGCCGGCCATGTGCACGGCGGACGCAGCGCGGCGGCCCATCTGTCCGCACTGGCCCGCAGCAACGGCATCCCGCCGCGGCGGGTCACGGAGGTGCTGCAGGAGGTCGGGCTGGCCGAGGTCGCGAGGCGGCGCATCGGCGGCTTCTCGCTCGGCATGAAGCAACGGCTCGGCATCGCCACCGCCCTGCTCGGCGATCCACCGGTGCTGATGTTCGACGAGCCGATCAACGGCATGGACCCGGAAGGCGTTCTCTGGGTCCGGCGCCTCTTCCGCGGACTGGCCGCCGAGGGACGTACCGTCTTCCTCTCCAGTCATCTGATGTCGGAGATGGAGAACACCGCCGACCAGCTCGTCGTCATCGGCCGGGGCCGGCTGATCGCCGCCGAGTCGGTGGAGGACTTCGCGGCCCGCAGCACCCGCCGCAGCGTCGTGGTGGCCGGCCCTGACGCCACGAGGCTGGCGGCGGTACTGACCGCCGCGGGCGCATCGGTCGAGCCGCAGGGTCCGCAGGGTCCAGCCGGCGCCGGGAGACTCGCCGTGGCCGGGTTGCCGGCGGACCGGATCGGAGCGCTCGCCCTGGAACACCGGATCCCGCTGAACGAGCTGACCACGCGCACGGCCTCACTGGAGGAGGCGTTCATGGAACTCACCGCCGACAGCGTCGAATACCTGGCAGGACGGCCCCGATGACCACACGCACCATCCCCGCGCCCGTCCGTTTCGGTGACCTGGTCGCCGCCGAGTGGATCAAAACGCGGTCCCTGCGCTCCACTTGGTGGACGATCGCACTCGCCGGCCTGTTCGTGATCGGCTCCGCCGCCGTGGCGGCACTCGCGGACTACCGCAACCTGGCTGCCGCCGGTACGACCGTGCGCCGCCCCGCCGGCTTCCTGCCGTTCGACGCCTGTCCGCAGCCCGGCTACATGACGCTGATGCTCGTCGCCGGCAGCGTCGGGGCCATCACGATCGTGAGCGAGTACAGCAGCGGCCTGATCCGCACCACCACCGTGGCCGTCCCCGCCCGCGGCTCGGTGATACTGGCCAAGGCGACCGTCACCGCCGCACTGTGGACCGCCGTCGGTACGGCCGTCTCCACCGGTAGCTTCCTCGTCTCCCAGGCCATCCTGAACGGCCGGCACGCGGGGGTTTCGATCACACATCCCGGTGTGCCGCGGGCGCTCGTGGCATCCGCGCTGCTGGCCCCCGTCTGCGCACTGGCCGGGCTCGGGCTGGGCGTACTGATCCGGCACACCGCCGCGACCATGGCGACCTGCGCCTTCACGCTGCTGATGCTGCCGACCGTCTTCTCGCAGAGCAAGCGGTGGTCCGCCGACGTCAACCACACCATGGTCGTCGCCGCCTGGCAGCGCCTGGTCCAGAACTGGGAACCGGATCCCGGCTCCCGCATGTTCAGCGCCACGGTCCCCGGCTCCTGGACGGTGTACGTGCTGTGGCCCCTGATCGCGGTCGTCGTCGCCGTGCTGGTCGTCGGGAAGCGGGACGTCTGACCTGTCCCCACGGGGCCGTCTGCTCCCAAGCGCGCCAGGCGGTGCGCCGGAGACGACGCCCGGGAATGCCGGCGACCCCCGCATGGTTTGCACGACCGTGTCCGAACCTGCCCGCTCGTCCGGCGGCAGCGGCACGACACCACCGGGAATATCGGAGCACGCGGCACTGTTGCACTCATTGCTGACATGCTCGGGTCAATACCGGGGTGTGGGTGAAGGGAGATTCTCATGGCACGCAGCACCGTGCGTCCCGTCGTCAGGCTGAAGTCGACGGCAGGCACCGGCGTCACCTATGTGACGCGCAAGAACCGTCTGAGCGACCCCGACCGGCTCGTCCTGCGCAAGTACGACCCGGTCGCCGGCCGGCACGTCACCTTCCGCGAGGAACGCTGAAGCACGCCGCGGCCCCCTCGGGCCGACGGCCACAAGGAGGCACACCCATGAGGACAGGCATCCATCCCGAGTCCCGGCTCGTCGTCTTCCGCGACCGGGCCGCCGACACCCTCTTCCTGACCCGTTCGACCGCCACCGCGTCGAAGACCGTCGTCTGGGAAGACGGCACCACCTACCCGCTGATCGACGTGGAGATCTCGTCGGCCAGCCACCCCTTCTACACCGGCACCGCGCGGGCCGTGGACACCGCCGGCCGCATCGAACGCTTCCAGCGCCGCTACGGCCGTCCGGCGTCCCGCGGCTGACCGCCGGGTGCTCCTGAGCACAAGGAGAACCAAACCATGAAGGTGCGCAAGTCCCTGCGCTCACTGAAGTCCAAGCCCGGCGCCCAACTGGTGCGCCGCCGCGGGGTGGTCTTCGTCGTGAACAAGAAGAACCCTCGCTTCAAGGCGCGCCAGGGCTGACCGGCCGCGCCGAGAAGACCTGGGCCCGGTCCTGCTCCGCGCAGGACCGGGCCCGTTCGGTTCGACGTGCCGCAGTGGTCCGGTCAGGTCCGGCGACAGGGGTTTCGCTCCGCGCGGTCCCGCGTTCCCGGTGCAGGACGGCGACCAACGCGCCGACTTCCTCCATGCCGATCAGATGCACCGCAGGAACAGACTCGGCGACGCCACCTGCGCTCCTGCTCAAGTCCCCCTCCGGCGGGGTGCCTTCCCCCGTGCGGCGGAGACGGTCGGGCTCGGCGGAGGAGGCGTCGGCGGCACGCGCCGACCAGCATGTTCGGCATGACCAGAGCGACCGTGCACCCCCCTCTTCGTCCCCTCTCACCCGCCCCCCTCTGGGCGCGCCGCGCCGCTCACGCCATCGCCTGGTGCGCGGCACCCTCGGGCCTGTGGCGTCTGGCCATGGCATCGGGCATCTACGTGGGCTACAGCGACAAGGTGTTGCGCGATTTCTACGCCATACCGGGCTGGGGAGTCCCCTACGTCGTCGGCCTGTCCGTCCTGACCGAGCTGGCCGCTCTCTTCCCCTTGCTCCTCGTCCGCGACCGGCGACCGCGACACCCTCGTGCACTGGCCGGTCTGGCCTGGACGGCCTCGGCTGTGACGATCCTGGTGGCGTTGTCGCAGGTGGTGGTCGCCTTCACCGTGGACAGCCGCACGGAGCTCGCGAGCGGCGCGCCTCGCACCGTGTGGGCCCTCGCCTACGGCCCGCTCCTCGCCGTACCGGTTCTGATGACGGCGGTCACCTGGTCGTACGCACGGCGGCACCCGTCCAAGGGACGGCCGGGAGGCAGAAACGGCCGGTAGCGCCACCGTGCCCCGACTCGCCCGCCGCCGATTCTGGAAGACCTCTTACCCCCGTCTTCACGGCCGCGGGTGGTCCGCTGCATACGGTTGCCGTCGTGGACGGCTGTCAGGGTAACGGCCTGCGATCAGGTGTGGGGGAGCGGATGACGGCTGGTCGCCGTGCGGTGCTGGCCGCCATGGCGGGAGGACTGCTCGCCGGTTGCGCGGGCCCGAACAACGGTGGCGGCGCCCCCGCGGCGGCCTCCTCCGGTTCGCCGGGGACAGGCGCGGGCGCGACGACTCCACGGCCCCCCACTGTCGTCCCCTCGGCCACGGCCTCCGCCGCCCGGCCTCTCGTCACCCGCGCGCAGATCGTGGCCCGCTACGGGCGCAGCGTGCCGCACACCTGGGGCTTCGACGCCCCGGGTGTGGTGCACTCCCTGCCGCACCCGGCCCGCGACATCGCGCTGACCTTCGACGCCTGCGGCGGCCCGGGCGGCAGCGGCTATGACCGGGCGCTCGTCGATTTCCTCCGGGCACGGCACATTCCGGCGACGCTGTTCATCAATTCCCGCTGGATCGACGCCAACCCGGCCGCGTTCCACCGACTGGCCACCGATCCGCTGTTCGAGATCGCCAACCACGGCACCCGGCACCGCCCGCTGTCCGTCACCGGCCGCTCCGCGTACGGCATTCCCGGTACCCGTGACGCGGGCGAGGTGTACGACGAGATCGCCGGCAACCGGGCCAAGCTGACCCGCCTGCTGGACGCCCCGCCGCGCTTCTTCCGCTCCGGCACCGCGTACTGCGACGATGTCGCGGCCCGCATTGTCACAGACCTGGGGGAGCGCTTCGTGAGCTTCTCCGTCAACGGTGACGGCGGCGCCACCTTCACCGCCGAGCAGGTCCACGCCACCGTCGCCTCGGCTCGGGCCGGTTCCATCGTCCTGTGCCACATGAACCACCCCGAGGGCGGCACCGCACGGGGCATCGCGAGCGCCGTCCCGCACCTGCTGGCCACCGGCCACCGCTTCGTCCGCCTCTCGGACGCCCTGCATCGGACCTGACATGTGCCACGGAGTGGCGGCGAGGCACCGAACGTGACCGGTAGGCGCCCACTGTCACCGCGCTGACTACAGCGTCACGGAACGCCGGGCCACGGCCGACTCGGTGCCGCTCGGGCTCTCGACTGCCTGTGTCTCACCACTCGTCACCGGGGCCACGGTGGATCACAATATGTGCCAGAGGCACATCGGCCGCCAGGAGGCGTCATGAGCACATCAGTCGAGTCGAGGGTGTCCGGCCTTGAGGTCCGGTCCATCGACTACGTCCCCCTGGACGAGCGGCACGGCAAGCTCTGGCATCTGGGCCCCCTGTGGTTCATGTCCAACGCCCAGATCGCGACCCTGGCCGTGGGACTCATCAGCATCACCGAGGGCGGCAACCTGATCTGGTCCCTGCTGGCCATCGTCGCCGGCACCGTCATCGGCACCTTCTTCATGGCCTTCCACTCGGCACAGGGACCCCAGTTGGGCCTGCCGCAGATGATCCAGTCGCGCCCCCAGTTCGGTTACGTCGGCGCCCTCCTGGTGTGGCTCTTCGCCTATGTGCAGTACGCGGGCTTCAACGTCTTCAACAGCATCCTCGCCGCCGACTCCCTGCACACCACCGTGCACGGCAGCGTCAAACTGTGGGTGGTCGTCGTCACCGTGGTAGCGCTGGTCATCGCGCTGGTGGGCTACGACATCATCCACAAGGCCGAGCGGATCCTGACGTACACCTTCCTGGTCGTCTTCGGGATCTTCACCGTCGGCGTGCTCGTCACCCTGCACTATCCGGCGGGCTCGTTCGATCTGGGCGCCTTCAAGTGGACGCCGTTCCTCGCCCAGTTCGGCGTGGTCGCCGGCTACCAGATCAGCTGGGCCATCTACGTCTCCGACTACTCGCGCTATCTCCCGCCGGACGTGACGGTCCGCAAGACCTTCTACTGGACGTACTTCGGCTCCGCGCTCGGCGGTATCTGGCTGATGGTCCTCGGCACGCTGCTCGCGGCCTGGGCCGGCAAGGACTTCGAGACCATCAAGTCCATCAACGCCGCCGGCGACAAGGTGTTCGACGGCTTCGGCGCGATCGTGCTGCTCTTCGCCGCCCTGGGCCTGGTGTCCGTCACCGCGCTGAACATGTACGGCGGTTCGCTCACCCTCATCAGCGGCATCGACTCGTTCAAGCGGGTGCGGCCGACACTGGGCGTACGCCTGCTGACCATCGGACTCACCGCGGCGCTCTCCCTGGTCGGCGCGCTGGCCGCGACCTCCAACTTCCTGGAGAACTTCAACAACTTCCTGCTGCTCGTGCTCTACCTCTTCATCCCCTGGACCGCGGTGAACCTCATGGACTACTACGTCGTGCGCCGCGGGCACTACGCCATCGCCGAGATCTTCAACCCGCATGGCATCTACGGCCGTTGGGGCTGGCACGGCATCATCTCCTACCTGGTCGGCTTCGCCGCCATGATCCCCTTCTTCTCCGTCGGCACCCTGTACGTGGGTCCCGCCGCCAAGGCGCTGGGCGGAGCCGACATCTCGCTGTTCATCGGCCTTCCGGTCGCCGCGGTCCTGTACTGGTGGCTGACCCGCTCGATCGACGTGGCCGCCGAGACACGCGTCGCCGAGGCCGAGGCGCAGGCGCTGGAGCAGGCGGCCCACGAGCACCGCGAGCCCTGAACGGCGCCGGCTCTACGACCGGGGGCGCGCCGGGCGGCCGCGCGCCCGAGGGCGTCGCGGCAGGCGAGGATCGCGGGGTGCCGGCTGCTCCCGCGCCGTACGACGGTGGAGATGCGGCGGCCGCGCAGGCCGCGGGGGAGCTGCCGCAGAGGCACGGTCGGCGCCCGGCCGTCCCAGACGAGCGCCGGGAGGAAAGCGGCGGCGTGCCCCTGCTCGACGAGGCGGAGGTGGAGCAGGAGATCGGTGGTCTCGAACCGTACGTCGGGTTCGAAGCCGGCGGTGCGGCACAGGGTCATGGCCCAGTGCCGGGCGGTCGTGCCCTCGGGCTCCATCACCCAGGGATGCTTCTCCAGGGAACGCATCAACGACGCACACGGCCGCACCCTGCTGCCCGTGGACCCGCACCGGCCCGGCGTGGCCGGAGCGGCACGGGACGAGCGGCTCGCCTGAAGCCTCCACGGGACGCCGGCGGGTCCACGTCGGCGGCCCCCGGTCAGGCCGACGTGGCCCCGCCCGACGCACCGGAGTCCCGGCTCCGGCCGCCGCACACCCGGCCGGGACAATCCTCGTCATGAACGACGACATGGCTGACGCCCGGAGCCGACTGGCCAGGATCGAACGGCTGCTGGAGAGCGGCGAACGCGAACTGGTCCCCGCCTGGCGCCGGGCGACCCGCGGCGAGCCGCGCTGGACGGTGACGGTGGTGATCCTGGCGGCCGTCGCCCTGCAGCTGATCGTGCCGCACCGGCTCATCCTCCTGCGCACGGTCTGGGCTCTGCCCGCACTGGAGTTGGTGCTGCTGGCCGGGCTGATCGCGGGCAATCCTAGGCGCGTGGAACCCCGTACCCGCCTGCTGCGGTACCTGGGCCTGGCCCTGACCGGCGTCATCAGCCTGGCCAACGGCTGGGCGGCGGTCCTTCTCGTGGGGGATCTGGTGCGCGGCAAAGGCGGAGACAGCGCGGTCCCGCTCCTGCTGACCGGTGGTGTCATCTGGGTGACGAACGTGATGGTGTTCGCCCTGTGGTACTGGGAGTGGGACCGGGGCGGCCCCATGGCCCGGGTCCGGGGACAGCACCAGTTCCCCGACTTCCTCTTCGTACAGATGCAGAGTCCGGAGCTGGCCCCGCCGGACTGGGAACCGGCGTTCCTGGACTACCTCTACCTCTCCTTCACCAACGCCACCGCCTTCAGCCCGACCGACGTCATGCCGCTCTCCCGCTGGTCGAAGATGCTCATGATGCTGCAGTCCTCGGTGTCCCTGGTCACCGTGGTCCTCGTGGTCGCCCGCGCGGTCAACATCCTGAAGTGACCGGACGGCCGGCCCGCCCTTCGGCGAACGCCCGTTGCCGGCCTTCGGTTCGCGAGACCCGCTCACCCGTGTCACAGACGGCCGGGCTGTCTCGTCTCAGATCCCGGAGAACGACTTGGGATCAGGAAGGTGATGGTCATGCGGGTGTTCGTGGCGGGCGGAACCGGCGTGCTCGGGCGACGGCTGGTACCGCAGCTCGTGGCCCGGGGCCACCAGGTGACGGCCACGACGACGAGCGCGGCCAAGCTCGGACAGGCCGAGAGACTGGGCGCGAAAGCCGTCGTCATGGACGGACTGGACGCGGTGTCCGTCGGGGAGGCGGTGGCGGCCGCCCGGCCGGACGTGATCGTGCACCAGATGACCGGGATCGGCCTCGCACACGCCGGCAAACCGGATCTGAAGCACTTCGACCGGTGGGCCGCGCCCACCATCAGGCTGCGCACCGAGGGAACCGACCACCTGCTGGCGGCGGCCGAGGCGACCGGCGTACCGCACTTCGTCGCGCAGGGCTATGCCAACTGGAACGGAATCCGCGAGGGGGGATGGGTGAAGAGCGAGGAGGACCCGCTGGACCTGCACGAGGGGACGCCCGCGTACCCGGCGATGGCCGCCCTGCGGCACGTCGAGGACGCGGTCGGCAGAGTCGGCGGCGCCGTCCTGCGCTACGGCGGGTTCTACGGGCCGGGCGCCACCGACGACCAGCTCGAACTCGTCCGCAAGCGGCAGTTCCCACTGGTCGGGGACGGCACCGGGTACGCCTCGTGGGTGCACCTCGACGACGCGGCGAGCGCCACCGTCCTCACCGTGGAGCGGCAGGCGAGGGGCGCCTTCAACATCGTCGACGACGAACCCGCCCCGGAGAGCGAATGGCTGCCGTATCTGGCGGCGTGCGCGGGTGCCAAGCCTCCGATGCGGGTGCCGAAGTGGCTGGCCCGGCTGCTGGCCGGGGAGGTCGTGGTGACGATGATGACGGAGGGCCGTGGCTTCTCCAACGCCAAGGCCAAGCGCGAGCTCGGCTGGCAACTGCGCTATCCCTCGTGGCGCCAGGGCTTCAAGGAGGGGCTGGCGTGAGCAGGGTCGAGGAGTTCGAGGAGCTCCGGCCGCTGCTGTTCTCCATCGCCTACCGCATCCTGGGGAGTGTGGCCGAGGCCGAGGACGCGGTCCAGGAGACCTGGCTGCGCTACGACCTCTCCCCGACCCGGCCGACGTCGACCAGGGCGTTTCTCTCCGCCACGGTCACCCGCCTCTCGATCGACGTACTGCGCTCGGCCCGCGTGCGGCGCGAGCAGTACATCGGACCGTGGTTCCCCGAGCCGCTGCTCACCGACCCCTACCAGGACCCCGAGCACGCGGCGGAACTGGCCGACTCGCTGTCCATGGCGTCCCTGCTCCTGCTGGAACGGCTCAGCCCGCTCGAACGGGCCGTCTTCGTCCTGCGGGAGGTGTTCGCGTTCGGCTTCCCCGACATCGCCGCAGCCGTGGGACGCTCCGAGGCGGCCTGCCGCCAGCTCGCCGTACGCGCCCGCCGCCACATGGACGCCGGCCGGCCCCGCTTCGAGGCGGACCGGAAGGAACGCGAGGAACTCGCGGAACGGTTCTTCGACGCCTTGAAGGACGGCGATGTCGACGGGCTGCGGCAACTCCTCGCCGCCGACGTGCAGATGGTCGCGGACAGCGGCGGCAAGGCACCGCGGTGGGCCGGGGGAATCCACGGCATCGACCAGATGTGCCAGATGCTCGACCAGCTCCTCTGGCCGTTCCTCGGCATCGGCGGCGTCGTCGAGCCACGCCAGGTCAACGGCCAGCCGGGCGCGGTCTTCCGTGACCGCGACGGCAAGGTCGTCAACATCTGGACCCTCGACATCCTCGACGGGCGCATTCAGGCGATCCGCACGGTCAGCAACCCCGACAAGCTCGGCCACATGGGCCCCGTCGCGGATGCCTGGGCCCTGCTGCGCGAAGCCCAGCAGGCCCGCCGGCACATGGCCGGCCCGGAACCGACAGACCCGGCCACCACACCCGTAGGGGAATTCGAGCGGGAAACAGAACAGGAGAACCGGACGTGATCAGGACCGGCATCATCATCGGCAGCACCCGCCCCGGCCGGAAGGGCGACCGGGTGGCCGAATGGGTACGGGACCTCGCGGCCGAACGCGCGGGCGACGCGGCGGACTTCGACCTCGTGGACCTGAAGGAGCACGCGCTTCCGCTGCTCGACGAAGCGGTCCCGGCCCTCATGGCGCCGGGCGAACGACCCCACACCAGGCGCTGGGCCGAGCGGATCGGCTCGTACGACGCCTTCATCGTCGTCACCCCCGAATACA
This sequence comes from Streptomyces sp. NPDC031426, assembly GCF_055581585.1. Taxonomy (NCBI): domain Bacteria; kingdom Bacillati; phylum Actinomycetota; class Actinomycetes; order Kitasatosporales; family Streptomycetaceae; genus Streptomyces; species Streptomyces sp. NPDC031426. The sequence goes on along the minus strand of NZ_JBVIJE010000017.1, from coordinate 100,698 downwards.
ACGCGGCCCCTCCGGCCAGCCTGACCAACGCCATCGACTACCTCTACGCCGAGTGGGGCGGCAAGCCGGTCGCCTACGTGGGGTACGGCATCTTCGGCGCGGTCATGGCGGTGCAGAAGCTGCGCGCCCAGGCGGGCGTGCTGCGCATGGCGGACATCGGACCGCAGGTGGCGCTGTCGTTGCGCGAGGACTTCGTGAACCTCACCGACTTCCGTCCGCAGGAACTGCACGTGCCCGAGGTGCACACCCTGGTCGACGAGTTGCTGACCTGGGCGCAGGCACTCGCCCCGCTCCGGGCGGAGTCCGCGGCGACGGCCTGAACGGGATCAGTCGAGGAGTCGGAGCAGAACGGCGGCCTCCGCGCGGAGCTGCGCTGCCCGGTCGGCCTGCCCCGGTGCCGTGAACTGCGCTGCGAGCGTGAGCCGTTCGTCGGCCTCGGCTCGCACGATGTCGGTGACGTGCTGTTCGGTCAGCTCACGCCGCGCAGCCTCGGTGGCGCCGACACCGACCGGCGCCTGCTCGATGGCCAAGCCGCGCAGCTCGGCCGAGCCCACCGGCACCGCCTCGGCGTTGTCCACCGCTGCAAGCGTGGAACGCAAGGCGCTCACCGCGACCTTGTCGCGGGCACGCATCGCTTCTCGCAGGGCCTGACGCATATGAAGGCGCAGAGACATGCGGGTGACCCTATGATCCGCCGGCGGGACCCTCAACGGAATATCCGTTGAGGGTCCCGCCGTGGTACACGATCTTCGGGTAGGTGCCGTCGAAGCGAACCGAGGAGCGCGCGGCCACCTGATAGCTGGCTTCTCGCGTGAGCAGGTGTTGGCGTTGGCGAGCTGGGCGTAGTCGTGGCAGTGGCCGTTGACGTCGCCGCCGAGTTTCAGACCGGGGTTGATCGTGCCGTCGGCGCCGATGGCGGCCGTGGCGTAGCAGCCGTCGCCGTCGTAGTCGTAGGCGGGCGAGAAGGTCTGCTCCAGGCCGTCGGCGTTCTACGGCAGCAGCTGAAGGACGCTCGCGTCGGCGCGGCCCGGGAGGGACACCGTGAGGGCCAGCGCGGTGAGGGCGACGGCCGGGGCGTATCGCCGAAGTCGCCGCGAACGGTTGGTGCCGGCCGCCTTGGAGCCCGTGTCCGTCGCCGTGACAGCGGCCGTGGAAGGGGACTTGGTCATGAGTGGGGGGCCTTTCACGCGGGGAGCGGGAGGGTGAGTGCGTGTGAGGATGCGCCGCTGAGCCGTGAACCTGAAGGTGTGGACTGGCCGTGTCACAGCCCGGCGCGCTCGTTCGTCACATGTGTGTAGCCAGATGCGGCGACGGAGGAGAAGTCGTATGTCAACCGATGAGACCACTCGGAACAAGGCGACGGCCGCGCGTCTGCATGACGCTGTGCACACCAGGGATCTGGAGATGATCTCGAAGGTGATCGATGAGATCGTGGCGCCGGACCTTGTGTTCCACGCGCCGGTGCCGATGGGCATGACGGGAGCGCAGGCACTCAAGCAGGTGTGGGCCGTGCTCCTCCACGCGTTTCCTGACATTCACGTCACGGTCGAGGATGTGATCGCCGAGGGTGACAAGGTCGTGTCCAGGAACACGGTGACCGGAACCCACCGCGGCGAGTACCAGGGGATGCCGCCGACCGGCAGGTCCGTCACCTACGGCGAGATCTTCATCCTCCGCTTCGAGGACGGTCGCATCGCCGAAATCTGGGGCGTGGTCGACGTCCTCTCCCAAATGCGCCAATTGGGGGCCGTCTCCTAGACGCTTCGCTACCGGCCCACGGCGGCCACACCGTCGATCTCGACGCGCACGCCGTCGCGCACGAGTTGCGTGACGACCGTCGTCCGGGCCGGAAACTGCGGGCAGTCCGCGAAGAACTCGCGGTACACCCGGTTGAAGGTCGCGAAGTCGCCCCCGCCCCTGAGGTAACAGGTGCACTTGACGATCAGATCCTTCCTGCGCCCCGCGGCGCCGACGACCGCGCCGAGTTGTGCAGAACCTGCCGGGCCTGTTCGCAGAAGTCGTCCGGTATCGCGTGCGTCTCCGGGTCGAGCGGGCCTTGACCGGACGTGAACACCAAGTCGCCGACCCTGATGGCCTGGGACAAGGGTGGCTCGGTGCCGTCGGGGAAGCGGACGAAGGGGGCGTTGTCGGCGTGGATGCGTTCGATCATGCCGGCATTGTGAGGAGCCCGGACTTCCTCGCGGGAGCGGAACTCCTTTTGCCCGCATTCACCGCGCACTGCGAACGCCGTCAGCGTGGTCCGGCGACGCGGACACCTTGTGCGCGCATCACGGTGATCACCTCCTGCGGGCTTACGCCGAACCGAAGAGGACCCAACTCTCCGGACGGCGTTGCCCCGCTGTCAGAGGCTGGTCAGCAGGTCGTCGAGCGGGGCGGGCACGCGGTCGGGAGCGAGGGCCTCGACGAGGACGCGGCCGTAGTGGATCTTGCGCCCCTTCTTCGTGCTGAGAAAGCGCCGCAACTGCTGGTGCGAGGTGCGGCCCCGCTGAGCGGGCTGGCGCAGGAAGGTCTGCAGGGCGCGCAGCTCGCCCTCCGCTCGGACCAGTTCCTCCACCCGTGTCACGCCCAGCGCGCGGATGAGCTCGTCCTCCAGATCCGCCGCACAGACGAAGAAACCGTGCTGTGCTGAGCCCGCCCCCGGCAAAGCGCGCGCGTAGTAGGCGCGCTCCCCCTCGTCGCACAGTCCCGTGAGGCGCAGGCCCAGGCCGGGTGGCCCGAGGAGGCGGGCGAAGCGCCCGACACTCATCGCACCGCCGATCGGCAGGACGCAGACGCCTTCGGCCGCCAGGTTCCGGCCCCGACGCGCGGCGAGCGCGTCGACCGCCGCGACATCACTCGGCCCTTCCAGCAGGACGGCCGCACGGACGGGCAGCCGCGCGGCCAGCTCGCGGGCGGAATCGCCGGGGTCACCGGCAGCCCACGCGATGACCGCCTCCCGAAACGACCTCATGTCATCCATGAGGCGAGTGTCCGCGCTTTCCGGCCACCGCGGTAGGGAATTACCGCCCGTCCGCCGTCACGAACGAGGAGGAGACCGGCACCAGTTGCGGCACGAGTGGGCTCCGCCGCATCAGCACGGGGCGGCAAGAGCCTCCAGCATGGTGCGTGCCGTGACGGTCGCGTCGTAGTCCTCGCGCACGCCCGGAACCAGGATGATGTCGCCCTCGATGTGCCGGGAGCGCAGGGGCGCGATGGCCCGATACTCCTCGGAGTCCCACCAGGCGCGTGCGTGGGAGATCGACGGAAAGCCGATCACGACGACGTGCCCGGGCCATGCGCCCTCCTTCACCTCGTGCGCATCGCCGTGTACGAGGAACCGGCCACCGTACGGTTCGAAGGTGGCGGTGACGCGCGCGATGTACTCGGCGATCTCCGGGTGCGGAGCGGCTTCCCGCAGGTGAGCGATCGCGTAGGCGGTCATGGTGTCCCTCCGGTCGGTCGGCTGCTGTGCTGTTCACGATCCTGCCGCCGGTGCCCGCCGCGGTCGATGACCTGCCAGGTAATCAAGGAACCGAGCTGATCGGGGCCTGGCCGCGGGGTCTGGATCCAGCCACCGTCGGCGTCTGCGGCCGACGTGCTGACGTGGTGTTTTACAGTGTCTGGCATCAGTTCCGGCGATATCACCTGTGAGGAATGCGCGAACATGCCGACTGAAACGCTCGAGTTTCAGGTAGAGGCCCGTCAGCTGCTGCAGCTGATGATCCACTCGGTCTACTCCAACAAGGACGTCTTCCTGCGTGAGCTCGTCTCCAACGCTTCCGACGCGCTCGACAAGCTGCGTCTGGAGAAGTTGCGGGACGACTCGCTCGACGCCGACGTGTCCGATCTGCACATCGAGATCGACATCGACCGCGACGCCCGCACCCTCACCGTGCGGGACAACGGCATCGGAATGTCGTACGACGAGGTCGGGCGGCTCATCGGCACCATCGCCAACTCCGGCACCGCACAGTTCCTGCAGGAGTTGCGGGAGGCCAAGGACGCGGCCGGGGCGGAGGGGCTGATCGGCCAGTTCGGGGTCGGGTTCTACTCCGGCTTCATGGTGGCGGACGAGGTCACCCTGGTCACCCGGCGCGCCGGCGAGAGCCAGGGCACCCGCTGGACCTCGCGCGGCGAGGACAGCTACACGCTGGAGCCGGTCGACGACGCTCCGCAGGGCACCTCGGTCACCCTCCACCTCAAGCCCGCCGACCCGGAGAACCAGCTCCACGACTACACCTCCTCGTGGAAGATCCGGGAGATCGTCAAGCGCTACTCGGACTTCATCACCTGGCCGATCCGGATGGTCCCGGACCAGGGCGAGGGCGATGAGGGGGCGCCCGAGCCCGAGACGCTCAACTCGATGAAGGCACTGTGGGCACGGTCGCGTGACGAGGTGTCCGACGACGAGTACCACGAGCTGTACAAGCACATCGGGCACGACTGGCGCGACCCGCTGGAGACCATCCGGCTCCAGGCGGAGGGCACCTTCGAGTTCCAGGCCCTGCTGTTCCTCCCCGCGCACGCTCCGCACGACCTGTTCACGCGGGACTTCCGGCGCGGTGTGCAGCTGTACGTCAAGCGTGTCTTCATCATGGACGACTGCGAGGCGCTGCTGCCGCCGTACCTCCGCTTCGTCAAGGGTGTCGTCGACGCGGCCGACCTCTCGCTCAACGTGTCCCGCGAGATCCTCCAGCAGGACCGGCACATCGAGATGATGCGGCGACGGCTGACGAAGAAGGTCCTGTCCACGGTCAAGGACCTGATGGCCAAGGACCCTGAGCGATACGCCACCTTCTGGCGCGAGTTCGGCACCGTCCTGAAGGAGGGACTGGTCACCGACCCGGAGAACCGTGACGCCCTCCTCGCCCTCGCGTCGTTCGCGAGCACACACGACGACACCGAGCCGACCACGCTGAAGAGTTACGTGGAGCGGATGAAGGACGGCCAGGACGACATCTACTACCTGACCGGCGAGTCCCGGCAGAGCATCGAGAACTCCCCGCACATGGAGGCCTTCCGGGACCGGGGCATCGAGGTGCTGCTGCTCACCGACCCCGTCGACGAGGTGTGGGCCGACACCGTCGGCGAGTACGACGGCAAGAAGCTGCGGTCCGTCGCCAAGGGGCAGATCGACCTCGACGCCAAGGACGACGAATCCTCCGACGGAGAGCGGGAGAAGCAGACCGAGGACTACGCCGGCCTGCTCGGCTGGATGCAGGAGCAACTGGACGAGGACATCAAGGAGGTGCGTCTGTCCTCCCGTCTCACTGTCTCCCCGGCCTGTGTCGTCTCCGACGCGAACGATCTGACCCCGGCGCTGGAGAACATGTACCGGGCGATGGGCCAGGAGGTGCCCCGCGCCAAGCGGATTCTGGAGCTCAACCCCGGCCACCAGCTGGTGAAGGGCCTCAACCAGGCGTACAAGGAGCGCGAGGACCGCACGGGGCTCACCGAGACCGCGGAACTCCTGCACGGTCTGGCGGTACTCGCCGAGGGCGGACAGCCCAAGGACCCCGCCCGCTTCGTCAAGCTGATGGCGGACCGCCTGGAACGCGCTCTGTGATCCGGCACCTGCTGAGGTCGGCGGTCTGTCCCGGGGGCGGGGCAGGCCGCCGGCTCGGCGGCGCCTCCTGAACCGTAGGGGTCCTGGCCGCCGCCGTGGCGCTCACGGAACGTACTGTGCCTGCTCGGCCCTGGCCGGTCCGGCTGCTCGGCGCCGTCGCAGACAGCACAGCGCGCTCGCCGTGATGACGAGCGGCCACAGCAGGTAGCAGCCCGTCATGACGAGGAGGGCGGCGACCGCGACGAGCGCGAGGAGCGCGCAGCGGTGCGCTCCGCTGCCTCGGGGCAGCAGTCGTACCGCGGCGGCCGTTCCCAGTGTGTACACGGTCACGAACGACCCGGTGGTGAGCAGCACGAGCGGCTGTGGGCCCACGTCGGTGACCGCGGTGGCGGCGAGGGCGAGGCCCGAGAGCCCCGTCACGACGGCCAGGCTGCGGCGCGGCACCTCACCGACGCTGCCGCCCCGGTCGAGCCAGGCGGGCAGCGCGCCGTCGCGACCGAGTGCGGCGCGCAGTCGGGCCGCGCCGGCGAAGTAGGCGTTCATCGTGCCGAGGGTGAGCAGCACGGCGGCGGCCGCGGCCAGTACGTGGACCGTGCCGCCGATGCCGAGGGCGAGCAGTTCGGCCAGCGGGGCGTCGGAGGTGCCGGCGGCCGGGCCGAGCACCAGGACACTGGTGGCGGCGACGGCGAGGTACAGCACGCCCACGACGGCGACCGCCACGGCGGTGGCGCGGGGCAGGTCGCGCTCCGGACGGCGGAAGTCGGCGGCGAGATGGGTGATGGCTTCCCAGCCCGCGAAGCTCCACACCAGCAGCGCCGCGGCCGAGCCGATCGCGGGCCGGCCGTGCGGCGCGAACGGATGCAGGTTTCGCAGGTGGGCGTGCGGCAGCGCGGTCACCACCGCGGTCAGCAACAGCGCCACGAGCAGCACGGCGAGCGCGAGTTGCAGTCGGCCGGAGACGGTCATACCGAATCCGTTGGCCACGGCCACCAGGACGAGCAGCACGGCAGCGGTGAGCAGCACCGTGCGCCGGACGCCGCCGAGGGCGGTCGCGACGTACGCCCCGGCGCACATGCCCGCCGCCGGGGCACCGGCGGGTACGGCGAAGGAGAAGCACCAGCCGACCACCGCGGCCGCCCGCGCGCCGAAGGCGATCCGCTGGACAAACACCAAGCCTCGCTTAGGCTGAACATCCAGAGATGGAAAATTGGTCCAATGGTCCTGGAGAGGCTTCCCGTGGAAGATGCGGAGGCGGACGAGCACCTCATCCGCGAGGCCGAGAAGATCGCCGTGGCGCTGGGGCGCATGTTCCCCGGCCTGTGCGAGGTGGTGCTGCACGACCTGCGGGATCCCGAGCACGCGATCCGGGCGATCGAGAACAACCTCTCCGGCCGTCGGGTCGGGGACTCCACCACGGAGCTGGGCCTGGCCCGCATCGAGGACCCCGACTACCCCAGTGTCATCCAGAATTACCCCAATCAGTTCCCGGACGGCCGCCCCGCGAAGAGCACGTCCATCGGCATCAAGAACGCCGCGGGGGAGTACATCGCGGCTCTCTGCCTGAACCTGGACGTGTCCGTGCTGTCACCGGTGACTCTCGCCCTGTCCAACCTGGTGGCCACGGACACCGAGCACCGCGAGCAGCCCCTGGAGACCCTGCGCGACCGCACCGCCCGCGAGCTGCGTCGAGCGGTGGAGGAACACGCCGCGGAGCGCGCCGCGACGCCCCGCTCGCTGAGCCGGGACGACAAGAAGGCGCTCGTACGGCAGTTGCAGCGGGACGGCTACTTCGACTCGCGCGACGCCGCACAGACCATCGCCGACCTGCTGGGTGTGTCCCGGGCGACCGTGTACAACTACGCCAAGTAGGGCGACGGAACGCCCGGGAGAGCAGCGTCCCTTCGGAGATTAGGCTGACGGAGGCCTGCCAACTGGTGCTGCACAACGGCCTGCACCTGCTCGGCGTCTCGGCACCGGAACGGATGTGAGGCCGGTCGGCAGACGCTGGACGGCCGGTTGGCAGACGCTATGAGACCGGTCGGAAGATGTCACCCATGACGTCGGACGGCGCCGTCGTCGCCCGTGCCTCCACAAACCACTCCCGCCCGAGCAGCCATCCGAAGACAGGGGCCGGAACGCGGACCAGCACCCTCAGCACCGGAGCAAGCCGTCCCGTGCCCGACACCTGCGAACGATGAGCCGCGAGAGCCGCCTGCTTCCGCGCCGCGAACCGCCGGACATCCACGATGTGGGTGATGGCGGCGCGCGAGGAGTAGGCGGTGCGGACCGTGTCCGCGTCGAACCGCAACGGGATCCTCAGCACACGCACCAGCCTCACCAGGCGCGCCACCACATCCCGTGGGATCGTCGCCTCCAGCACCCGCGGCACCCCGGCGAGTTCGGCGGCACGCCTGCCGACCTCGTGCACCTTGACGTGGTCGCGGTGGCCGTAGCCGCCCCGTGCGTCGTAACTGAGGAGCAGGTCCACCCCTTCCTCACGGAGGATGGCGGCCAGCCGCTCGGCCGCCTCCTCCGTGTCCGCCCGCACGAATCGTGTCCGGTCCGGCGGATCCGGATACAGCACCGGACCATGGCCGCTGTCCGCGTACCCCAGATGCGTCACCCGCTGCACACCCAGCACGGCAGCACTCGCCCGTAGCTCGTCCAGCCGTGGTGCTCCGCCCTCCGGCACGGCGTCCATGAGCCCGTCCGCAGCGACCACGATCACGACACGATGCCCCTCGGCCACGGCCCGCGCGAGCGTGCCGCCCGTCAGAAACACCTCGTCGTCCGGGTGGGCGTGAAATGCCAGGACGGTTGCCATGGGCCAATCCTGTGCTCTCCAGAGGGGACATGAGCATTGACGCGACCAGCGAGCCGTATCAGGGATCACTGCCGTGACGTGTAGGTCCGGTTCCCGTCGGCCGTGCCGGACCGACTGTCTCCGCGATGAGCTGTCGGTAGGCGTAGTCCATGGAAACCTGGTTCAGCAGATCGGTGTGGCGGCGGTGCCAGACACCGGGATCATCTCACCAGGCTGATCACCACCGAGGCGAGAGCCGAGGTGCCCTGTGAGATCGTTCTCACCGATAACCGCTGTGCTGTTGCGTCCCAGGACCGACACACTGCGGGCATGGAATTCATCTGCTACCACCGCGATCGGCGGGGCTCCCTCGCGCAGCGCATGGAGCTGCTGGAAGCGCACTGGTCCTACATGGACCGGTTCGACAAAGAGATGATCGCCCGCGGTCCGACCCTCACCGCCGACGGCGAAGTACCCACCGGCAGCGTGCACATCGTCGACCTGCCCGATCCCGCCGCCGCCCGCGCATTCGCCTTCGACGAGCCCGGCTACCAGGCCGGTGTGTACCGTGACGTGCTGCTGCGCCGATGGCGCAACGCGCTGGGGCGCACCATGTGGGACTTTCCCGGAGGGCGCACCGGCGGCCGCCGGTACTTCGTGCTCGGTCTCGGCCAGGGAGAGGCCGCCGACCTCAACGTGCCCCTGGAGCAGAACGAGCTGATCGCATACGGGCCACTGCTGTCCGACGACGGCAACACCTGGCTCGGTACCGCGGCGTTGGTCCGGGCACCGGACCCGGACACGGCGCGCGCCGTGCTGAGCGTGGACCGGTATGCCGACGTCGAGGTCCACAACTGGCAGTTCGGCGGACGGCAGTCATGAACCGCCGTTGAGGCGGTGAGCGCATCTCAGGCGATCCAGTGGTGCCGTCCGGCACACCGGGGCCTGGACGGCACCGTGGGCGTCAGTGCCGTGTCGTACGCACTCACGGTGGGCCCGATCGCCCAGTTCACTGAGCCCCCGTCAGGAGCCGGAAGTCTTTGCCCGGCCCCGTGCGTTTCTTGGGCTGGACGCGGCATGACCGTCCGCTGGCGTACATGTTCCACCTCTCGGATGTCGGTGCACGACGCGCACCCGCTAGACACAGTCCGAGGAGAAGCCATGTCCAGACGTCCGGCCCACCCCGCACGCACCGTCACGGCGGCCGCGGCCGCGCTGGCCGCGGTCGGCGCGCTCACCGCCGCGGCCGTGCCCGGCTCCGCGCTCGCCTCCGCGCACCCGCACCCGGCCGCCCGGCATGTCCTGCTGCTGTCCGTCGACGGTCTGCACCAGTCCGACCTCGCCTGGTACATCGCCCGTCACCCCCATTCGGCGCTCGCCCGGCTCACCGCCGGCGGTGTGCAGTACACCCACGCGGCGACCACCAACCCCTCCGACTCCTTCCCGGGCATGGTCGGCCAGCTCACGGGCGGCGACCCGGGCACCACGGGCGTCTACTACGACGACACCTACAGCTCCGCCCTCCTGCCGGCCGGTACGACCAACTGCGCCGGCGCCAAGCCCGGCGCCGAGGTCGACCTGACCGAGGACCTCGACAAGAACCAGGACTCCCTCGACGCCGGTCAGGGCCTCAGCGACCTGCCCGGCAGCATCCTGCAGATGACCGGCGACCCGACCAGCCTCATCGACCCGGCGAAGCTTCCGGTCGACCCGAAGACGTGCAAACCGCTCTACCCGCACTCCTACCTGCGGGTGAACACCGTCTTCGACGTGGTCCGCACGGCCGGCCTGCGCACCGCGTGGTCCGACAAGCACGCCGCCTACGACATCCTCAACGGCCCCTCCGGCAAGGGCATCCAGGACCTGTTCACGCCCGAGATCAACAGCAAGGCCATAGGTTACGCCGCGGGTGACTGGACGAAGGACAACGCCGCGACCGAGCAGTACGACGGGTACAAGGCGCAAGCCGTCCTCAACGAGATCGACGGCTACGACCACAGCCGCAACCACAAGGTCGGGACCCCCGTGGTCTTCGGCATGAACTTCCAGTCCGTCTCGACCGCCCAGAAGCTGCCCACCTCCGACGGTCTGACGGGTGGTTACCGGACGAAGGGCGTGCCCGGCCCGCTGCTGGAGAAGAACCTCGACTTCGTGGACCAGCGGCTCGGCGCCTTCCTCACCGAGCTCCGCAAGCAGCACCTGGCCGACAGCACCACCGTCATCCTGTCCGCCAAGCACGGGCAGTCGCCCACCGACCCCAAGGCGCTGACCCGCATCGACGACGGCCCGCTGCTCGACGGCCTCAACGCCGCCTGGAAGACCGCGCACCCGGGCTCCGGCGACCTCGTCGCCCACGCGGTGGACGACGACGCCATGCTGCTCTGGCTCACCGACCGCTCCCAGGCCGCCGCCGACTTCGCCAAGGCCTACCTGCTCGCCCAGTCCGGCACGGGCAACGACATCGACGGCAAGGCCAAGCCGTTCACGGCCAGCGGTCTGCGGTCCCTCTACGCGGGTGCGGACGCCGCCCGGTACTTCCACGCCCGGCCGGGCGACTCCCGCGTGCCCGACCTGGTCGGCGTCTCCCAGTACGGCGTCGTGTACACCGGCGGCAAGGGCAAGATCGCCGAGCACGGCGGCGCCCACGCCGACGATCTCGACGTCCCGCTCGTCGTCTCCGGCGCCGCCACCCCGCACGGCGTACATGTCGACGGACCGGTGCACACCACGCAGATCGCCCCGACGATCCTGCGACTGCTGGGCTTCGACCCGCGGGACCTGGACGCCGTCCGCGTCGAACACACCCGGGCCCTCCCCGTGCGCTGACCCTCGCGTCCCCCACGCCACTCAGGCCTCTGCCCCGGACGGCGTACTGCTTTGTTACACACTTTCGGGTGGACGGCTTGGGTGGCGCTGGGGTGGCGGAGTCCGGGATTGGTTGCCTCGGGCTTGTGTTTCCAGGTCAGGTGTGGCTGATGGATCGTCAACTTTGTGCATTCAGAACATGAATGGTCATTGCAGGTGAGAGTCATGGATTCATGCAGGATGCGTAATGCCATGCGCGCGTTTCCCCGACAAATCGGGGCGTAGGTAGCACGGTGTGCGTGTGCGGCCGACCGGTCGCCGACTCCCACCACGCATCCTCGTGAAGGGGGACCTCGTGTCCGTTTCTTCTTCCGCCCGCCGTATGACCGCAGCCGCTGCCGTGACCGCCGCGCTGGTGGGCACCGCGGCCCTCCCGGCCACGGCTGCGGAGCACCAGTCGAGCCGTATGCACCACGCGATGGTGCACATCAGCGGCGTACAGCACGCTTGGCTGGGCCGGGACGACCGTTCCAACCGCTTCCTGAACAGGGAGTGGGTGGACATCACGAACGACTCCCGCCGGGCGATGAACCTGGACGACTGGACGCTGTCCGACCGGGACGGTTACACCTACACCTTCCGTCACGTGTGGCTGGAGGGCCGGGCCACCGTCCGCGTGCACACCGGGATCGGCCGGGACACCGGGACCGACCTCTACCAGGACCGCCGTACCCGGGTGTGGGACGTCAACGCCGACACCGCGGTCCTGCGCGACGACCGCGGCCGCCTCGTCGACGCCGTCTCCTGGGGCCGACGCAGCCACCGCGCCGAGGACATGGACCGCCGCGACGAGGCCGGATGGCACGAGGGCGGCTACCGCCACCACGACGGCGGCTACCGCCGCTGACCCGCGGCCCGCGCCGCGGGTGCACCACCGCCGGCATACCGGCACAGGCACAGCCCCGGACGGCCTCCTCGCCGACCGGGGCTCTCCCCTGCCTGGCGCCGCCAGCACGCCGGTCATGGGCCGGGCCCGATCTCGGCGCCGACGCCGGACGTCCGGGGGCCGCCGGCATGCCCCTGGCCCGGGGCTCACACCCTGCTCCCGAGTCCTGTGCAGGGGCGTAACCCCTGATGATCAGGCGCCGAGACACCTCCGTAATGAGCGGTTCGTACCGTCACGAAGGGTGAGATCAGGTCGAACACAGGAGAGGGAGGCGCCCGTGGCCGCGCCGGGCTCGCGGAGCGAGGGCACGACGAAGGTGCGGACGGTCTGCTCGTACTGCGGCGCCGGCTGCGGCATGGTCCTCGACATCGGCAGGGGACCGGACGGGCGGCGTACCGTCCTGAAGGCGACGGGCGACAAGGAGCACCCGGCGAACTTCGGCCGGCTGTGCACGAAGGGCGCGACCACCGCCGACATGCTCGCCGCCCCGGGCCGGCTCACCACCGCCCTCGTCCGTCCGGACCGCGGCGAGGAGCCGCAGCCCGCGCCCCTGACGGCCGCCGTTGCCGAGACCGCCCGGCGCCTGCGCGCGATCATCGACGAGCACGGCCCCGACGCGGTTGCGCTCTATGTCTCCGGGCAGTTGAGCCTGGAGGCGCAGTACCTGGCGAACAAGCTGGCCAAGTGCTTCATACGCACCAACCAGATCGAGTCGAACTCCCGGCTGTGCATGGCGAGCGCCGGAACCGGTTACAAGCTCTCGCTGGGAGCGGACGGGCCCACCGGTTCGTACCAGGACTTCGAGCGCCGGTCCTGCTCGATCCCGGCATTTCACCCCGGCGTGCGGCACCCCGATGCCCGCCCTCGGGCCTCGGGGGACTAGCGTCTTCCCGTCATGGATCCGAGCCGGTTCTTCCATGTCGAGCCGAAGGAGGACGATCTGCATGGATGGTCACGCGATGACCGAACTGTCGGCGGGCCAGCTCCCCGAGCTGACCACGGGGCGTCTGCTGTCCACGTGGCACCTGGACGTCCCCGCGCTGCTGCTGGTCATCGCCTTGGGCGCGCTCTACGGCTGGGGCGTCGCACGGCTGCGCAGGCGCGGCACGCCCTGGCCGCCCGCCCGGGTGATCGCGTTCGCGCTGCTCGGCCTGGGCGCGCTCGTGGTGGCCACGATGTCCGCCCTTGCCGTCTACGACCACGTGCTGTTCTGGCCGGCCGCCGTGCAGAACATGCTCCTCGACCTCGTCGCACCCCTTGGCCTGGCCCTCGGCGATCCGCTGCGGCTCGCCGTCGAGGCGCTGCCGGAGGGTGGCGCTGCGCGAGTGCGTCGGGCCATGACCGGCCGCCTGGTGCGGGTGCTGACGTTCCCGCTGGTCAGCACCGCCCTGGTGCTCGGCACCGAGCTGACGGTGTACTTCACGCCGTACTTCGAGACCGCCCTGCGCGTGGGCTGGCTGCACGAGCTGATGTACCTGCACCTGCTCGCGGCCGGCAGCCTGTTCGTCGTACCGGTGCTGACCCACGAAGAGGCGCTGCCCGCCTGGTGCACCCACCCGGTGCGAGCGGCGCTGGTGTTCCTGGACGGCATCGTCGACGCGGTGCCGGGAGTCGTGGTGATGACGCACAGCACGCTGATCGCGGGCGCCTGGTACCTGCACCACGCGCCGAGCTGGTCCCCGGACGTCCAGCACGACCAGCAGATCGGCGGCGGCGCGATGCTCAGCATCGCCGAGCTGGTCGCGTTGCCCTTCCTGCTGGCGCTGCTGTTCCAGTGGGCGCGGGCGGAGCGGGTCCAGACCGCGGCCCTCGACCGCCGCCTCGACGCGGAACTGGCTCCCGTCCCGGCACCCTCCCCGGACCACGGTCAGACAGCCGCCCCCGAACGGGTACGCCCCTGGTGGGAGACCGAGCAGAACGAGGTGGCCGCGCGGATCCGGAGCCAGCACCCGGAGAAGTGAGCCCGCCATGATCGCGTGTGCACGGTTCGGCTGCCGCCGAACGGCCGGCGCCCTACCGTCACCCTCATGGACACCGCACCGCACCCGGCTGGGAACAACGCCGGCCACCTGACCATCACCCCGAGCATCCTCTACTTCGGCACCCCCGTCGTGCTGCTGACCACCGAGAACCCGGACGGCACCGTCAACCTGGCGCCGATCTCGTCGGCCTGGGCGCTCGGGCAGGTCGTGGTGCTCGGGCTCGGCAGGCAGGGCCAGACCGGTGCGAACCTGGCGGCCCGGCCGGAGCTGGTGATCAGCCTGCCCGAACCCCGGCACTGGGCGGCCGTCGAGCACCTGGGCGAGCCCACCGGCCGGCCCGCGGCGGCCGGGCACGGACCCCGCCGCGCCCGCTACGAGCCGGACAAGTTCACGGCGGCCGGTTTCCACGCCCAGGCCTCGCACACGGTCCGCCCGCCGCGGGTGGCCGAGTGCCCGATCCAGCTGGAGGCCCGCGCCGCCCGGGTGGGCACCGACGCCGCCGGCGACTTCCTGATCGTCGAGGCCCGGGTGCTGAAGGTGCACGCCGACCCGCGCCTGGTGGTGCCCGGAACCCAGCACCTCGAGCCCGCGGCCTGGAGCCCGCTTATCTACCTTTGATCTTGGCCGGTGCTCCGGGGTTTGCGCCGGGGGTGAACGCCTTCTCAGAACTGCTCTGTCCCGCGTGTGAGCGTGGGCGCGCAGTGTTCAGCGCTGCCCACGGGGCGCTTCTGGTTTTCGATGTACTGCTTCACGACGGTCGGGGGTGCCCCGCCGCAGCTTCCGGCGTAGTAGGAGCCGCACCAGAAGTGTCCTCCCCACAGGTACCTGCGGACGTGCGCGTCGTACTACTTGCGAAGTAGGCGGGCTGAGACTTGCTTGAGGGAGTTGACCAGCTTGGAGAGCTGAACCTTCGGCGGGTAGTGCACCAGGAGGTGTACGTGATCGTGCTCGCCGTTGAACTGCTTCAGGTCGGCCTCGAAGCCCGCGCAGACCTAGACCTCCCGCGTGATCTCTTCGCGGCGCGTCAGCGTGTCGTCGGTGAAAGCCTTCCGCCGACGTGATGTCCGGTTCTGACCTCGGGATTCGGATTGCAGCGTGGCGAAATGAACCAAGTGTGGGATAGTGATCAATATGACCGAACTTGGGCTGGCGAAGCGGCAGTTGGGGCACCGCGCCCGACTGGCACTCAGCCCTGGCGAGGTCCGGGTCATTGACGACCAGGCGCACGCGGCCCGCACCATGTGGAACTGTCTGCACGCCTGGTGGCAGATGGTGCCGAAGGACAAGCGGACCCTCGCCGCCGCCGATGCGGCGATACGGGAAGCCCGTAAAGACGT
The DNA here is from genome assembly GCF_055581585.1 of Streptomyces sp. NPDC031426. NCBI lineage: Bacteria > Bacillati > Actinomycetota > Actinomycetes > Kitasatosporales > Streptomycetaceae > Streptomyces > Streptomyces sp. NPDC031426. The sequence continues at coordinate 85,259 of NZ_JBVIJE010000017.1, read as the reverse complement.
CGACTTCCTCGCCAAGCTGCCCGCGCAGGCATCCCAGGCGGTGCTGAAGACATACTTCCGCGCCTGGGTGAACTGCTGGGAAGGCCGGACGGACGAGCCGAACTTCAAGGCCCGGCTGCGCACGGTGATGTCCGTGGACATCCCGCAGGGCCGTGACCTGAACATCGTCCGCGTCCACCGTCGCTGGGGCATGGTCAACCTACCGAAGATCGGCCGCGTCCGCTTCCGCTGGACCAAAGACCTCCCCGTGGGCAGGCGAGCCAACACCGACAACCGGATCACCGGCGCCCGGCTGGTCAAAGATGCGCTCGGCTGGCACATCGCCTTCCGCGTCCAGACCCTCGAAGTCAAGCCGCAGCCCCACCAGGGCCCGGACGTCGGCATCGACGCCGGAGTGAACATCCCCCTCGCCCTGTCCAACAAAGACCACCAGGACCACGGGCGCCTGCCGCGCCTGCCGGACGGCACCGCTGACCGGGACAAGTGGCTCACCTCGAAGGAGAAGGCCAGACTCCTCGAACTGGAGCGGCAGGCCGCACACCGCAAGAGCTTTCGCAAGAAGGGGGAGAAGGCCTCCCGCCGCTTGCAGCACACCTACGACCGGATCAAGCAGCTCCGAGCCAAAGCCACGCGACGAGCCTTGGACTGGCAGCACCGCACGACCACCTACCTCGCCCGTACGTATGGCGTGATCGTGGTCGAACAGCTCAACATCACGAACATGGTCAAGTCCGCTCGGGGCACCGCCGAGGAGCCGGGCAAGAGCGTCAAAGCCAAGGCCGGCCTCAACCGCTCCATCGCACAAGAGGCGTGGGGACGCACGGTCGCGATGCTGACGTACAAGCTCAGCCGCTACGGCGGCCGGCTTGTCAAGGTTCCCGCCCCGAACACCTCCCGACGCTGCTCAGTATGCGGATTCACCGTCCCCGGCAGCAGGGAAGACCAGACCACGTTCATATGCAAGAACCCCGACTGCAACTTCCAGTGCAACGCCGACTGGAACGCAGCCCGGAACATCTTGCACCTGTACCGGATCGGCCACGTCATAGTGGAGGTCCCGGCCGCCGGAAGGCGCGGTCGTAAGGCGGCTAGAACCGTCAAACCTGTCACCGCAAGGTAGATGGGAATCCGCTTCCTGAGCTTGCGAAGGGAGGGGGAGAACTTCAAAACTTCCGGCACTACTTCGGACTCGGCCCCGAGCTCGGGCACAGCGGTGTGTCCGAGACGCCGAGCAGGAGCGCCGTAGCCGCCGTTCGCTGATCGCCTCGCCCCGGAGCGCGGCGCGGCGCGGTCCGCGGGAGGCCGGAATCCGTCCGAAGGAGTAGTCTAGATATTCATCGAATGGTGAATTAATGCTCTCGTGAAGGGCAGGACTGCCATGGAACAGACCACATGCTGCGTCGTGGGAGGCGGCCCCGCCGGCATGGTGCTCGCTCTGCTGCTGGCCCGGTCCGGGGTCCCGGTGACGGTGCTGGAGAAGCACGGCGACTTCCTGCGCGACTTCCGCGGCGACACCGTCCACCCCTCCACCCTGGCGCTGCTGGACGACCTCGGTCTGGCCGAGCGCTTCGCCGAGCTGCCGCAACGGCGGGTCCGCACCGTGCAGCTGCCCATCGGACCCGACGGCGCGGCGGTCATGGTCGGGGACCTCTCGGTCCTGCCGGGTCCCTACAACTACGTGGCGATGGTGCCCCAGTGGGACCTGCTGGACCTGCTCGCGGACGAGGCCCGGCGCGAGCCGTCCTTCGAGCTGCGGATGAACACGGAGGCCACCGACTTCCTGATCGAGTCCGGACGGGTGAACGGGGTGCGCTACCGCACCGCCGACGGCGGCACGGGCGAGCTGCGCGCCCTGCTCACCGTCGCCTGCGACGGCCGCGGATCACTGGCCCGGTCCCGCCCGGAACTGCGCCTGCGCCGCTTCCCCTGCCCGATGGACGCCTGGTGGTTCCGGCTGCCGCGCCGGGACAGCGATCCGCAGGGGCTCTACGGCGCCGCCGGTGACCGCTTCCTGACCGCGATGATCGACCGCGGCGACTACTGGCAGTGCGCGGGGATCATCCCCAAGGGCACCGACGCACAGCGCCGCGCCGCCGGGCTCGACCGCTTCCTGGCCGACTTCACCGCGACCGTCCCCTGGATCGCCGACCGCGCACACGCCCTGAGCTCATGGGACGACGTCAAGCTTCTCGACGTACGGCTGGACCGCCTGCGCCGCTGGCACCGCCCCGGCCTGCTGTGCATCGGCGACGCCGCGCACGCGATGTCCCCGATCTTCGGCATCGGCATCAATCTCGCGGTCCAGGACGCCGTGGCCGCCGCCCGCTACCTCACCGAGCCACTGCGGCGAGGCAGGGTGGCACCACGCGACGTACGTCGTCTGCAGCGCCGCCGTCGTCCTGCCACGGTTGTCACACAGACCCTCCAGCGGGTGGCTCACGCCCGCATCATCGCTCCCGTCCTGCAGGGCCGGCCGCCCCTCGGACGCGAGCAGCGGGCCCGGCGCATGGCACGCCTGCTCGCCGAGTCACGGTGGGTGCGCCGGCTGCCCGCGTACTTCATCGGCTACGGCGCGCTCAAGGAGCGGCCACCCGGATCGGCCGTCCACCGGGCGGGACCGGGCGCCGCGGAGCCGCCCGGCGAGACGGACGCGGCCGTGGAGGTGTCCCCTTGAAACGGTCGCGACGGAAATTTTCGGGACGTCCTGTCCTGTCGGCGTCTTCTCGTTCGTCGTGAAGGTAGACAGGCAAGGACGACCGAGGAGGACACCATGAAGTACGTGCTGCTGCTGACCCGCGGCGCCTGGCAGGAAGAGGGCTCCGACCAGGAGCGCGGCGAGGTCTACGGCCGGCTCATGGAGTGGTTCACCAAGCACCGCGCCGACGGGACGATCGTCGACGCCCAGCAGCTTCGCGAACCCGAGACCGCGACCACGGTCGTGGTCGAGCAGGGCCGCTCCACCATGATCGACCGCCCGCTGCTGGAGGCCAAGGAGGCGATCGGCGGCTACGCGATCGTCGAGGTACCCGACCTGGACGCCGCGCTGGAGCTGGCCGCGAGCTTTCCGGTGCCCGACGGCAAGGTGGAGGTGCGTCCGATTGTCGAGCGCTGACTCGGCAGGCGCCCGGGACACCCGGTCACTGATCGAGCGGGTCTTCCGCGAGGAGGCGGGCCGGCTGACCGCCAGCCTGGTCCGCCTCCTCGGCGACTTCGACCTGGCCGAGGAGATGGTCAGCGAGGCCGTCGTCGAGGCGCTGCGGCGCTGGCCGAGTTCCGGTCCGCCCAGCAGGCCCGGAGCCTGGCTGCTGACCTGCGCGCGCAACAAGGCCCTCGACCGTATTCGCCGCGAGGCCCGCTTCCAGGACCGGCTCCCGCAGCTCGCGGCCCGCATCGAGGCCCTGCCCGAGACGGCCGAGCGCGAGCCCGACGACCGCCTCCGGCTCATCTTCACCTGCTGCCACCCGGCGCTGGACCCGGACGCCCAGGTGGCGCTGACGCTGCGCGCGGTCGTGGGCCTGACGACAGCGGAGATCGCGCGGGCGTTCATGGTGCCCGAGGCCACCCTCGCCAAGCGGGTGACCCGGGCCAAGCGGAAGATCGCCACTGCCGGCATCCCCTATCGCGCACCCGAGCCGGAGGAGCGCGCCGGACGACTGCCCCAGGTCATGCGCGTGGTGTACCTCGTCTTCAACGAGGGCTGCTTCACCACCGGGGGAGACCGGGGAGACCTGGGGGTACGGCGCGAACTGGTGGACGACGCCGAATGGCTCGCCGGCCTCCTCGCCGGCGCACTGCCCCACGAGCCGGAACCCCTTGCCCTGCTGGCCCTGATCCGTCTGCACGCCGCCCGCTGGCCTGCCCGCCTGGACACCGAGGGACGGCTGATTCCGCTCGCCGACCAGGACCGTTCCCGGTGGGACGCCCGGCGCATCCGCAGCGCCACCGCACTCATCGAGCGGGCAGCCGCGCTGGGCAGGCCGGGCCCCTACCAGATCGAAGCCGCCATCGCCGCCGTGCACTGCGAGGCACCCAGCTGGAAAGACACCGACTGGCCCCAACTCCTGCGCCTGTACGACATGTTGCTGGCCGTCGACCCGTCACCGGTGGTACGCCTGAACCGCGCGATCGTGGTCAGCCACACCGACGGCCCCGCCATCGCACTGACCCAGGTCGAGGCGCTCGGCGGCCAGTTGGGCCGTTACCACCTGTTCCACGCCACCCGGGCCGCACTCCTGCGCGACCTGGGCCGCGACGCGGAGGCCACCGAGGCCGACCGGCAGGCCCTCCGCCTCACCGCCAATCCCGCCGAACGCTCCCTGCTCACCGCCCGCCTGACGCAGGAGACGTGACACGGGCTCCAGGGGGGTGATGCCGGTGGCTCGTGGGCGGCGGTCCGATTGCAGTGCTCAGGAGGTGCCGTCGGCTTCCCGTACCAGCTCTATCGCCCTGGCAAGGGTGTCGAGCCGGGCTTGCAGCGTCTCCCCGGCCGGGTACAGGCGCACGGTGTCCACCCCGGCTGCGCGCCATACCCGGAGCCGGTCGCGCACCATGGCTTCGGTACCGATCAGCGTCGTACCCAGGACCATCTCGTCGGTCACCAGCGCCGCCGCGCCGTCCCGGTCGCCGGCTTGCCATCGCTCGCGCACCTCGGCGGCGACCTCGGCCCAGCCCTGCCGACTGTAGGCGTTGTTGTAGAAGTTGGTGGACGCCGAACCCATGCCGCCCAAGCTGAAGGCCAGTTCCTTCTTGCGCCGGGCGGTCATCGCGCCGAGGGCCTCCTCGTCGGGCGCGAAGGCGACCTCGGCGCCCTGGCAGACGTCCAGGTCTCCGCGGGTGCGGCCGCTGCGGGTCAGGCCGTCGTCGAGGTGGGTGAAGTAGGCGTCGCCAGCGCCTTCGGGTACGAAGCTGGTGCCCAGCCAGCCGTCGGCGACCTCCCCGGTGAGTCGCAGCATGGCCGGTGACAGGGCGGCCAGATACAGCGGGACCGGGTGCTCGGCGCGCATCGACAGCCGCATGGGGACCGCTTCGCCGCCGGGCAGCGGGATGGTGAACTCCGCCCCCGAGTAGGAGAGTCTGCCGCCGTCCAGCAGCCGCTGGACGATCTCCACGGTTTCCCGCATACGGCGCAGGGGCCGGGCGAACGGCACCCCGTGCAGTCCCTCCATGACCTGCGGGCCCGAGGCTCCCAGACCCAGCAGGAAGCGCCCACCGGAGAGATTGGACAGCGTGATGGCAGTCTGCGCGACGGCGGCCGGGGTGCGGGTGCCCAGCTGCATGACCCCCGACCCCAGCAGCATCCGGTCGGTGAGCGCGGCGTAGTGGCCCAGCGCGGAGGGGGCGTCGGAGCCCCAGGCCTCGGCGACCCAGCAGATGTCCAGGCCCAGCTTCTCCGCCTCGACGACGAAGTCCGCCTGCTCGGTCCAGCTCCCGCCGCCCGAGGCCTCGATGGTGGTGGCCGTGCGCATCACGCCTCCGCCTGCTTCTTGATGTGCCCAAGGGTCATGGTGATGCTCCGCTCGAACTCGCGCAGCCGTACGAACACGATCTTCTGCTCCTTGTCCGGCATCCGGTCGATCGCGACGGAGAGCCCCGAGCGTCCCGGGCCCAACTGCATCCACTGCGACAGCTCCGTCCCGCCGTTGCGGGGCCGAAGGCGGAAGCGCCAGATCGCGGAGGGGGCGGCGGGGTCCTGCACCGCCCAGGCGAGGACTCGTTCGGGTTCGCACTCGATGACATGCGATGTGGTGGACCACTCGCCGAATGCCTCGTGCCTGCTGTGGCCGACGAACCTGGCGCCCACCGTCGGCCCGTCGGCCCCGTCGAGCCATTGGACGGACTGGAGTTCCTCACTCATGGCCGGCATCAAGGCGATGTCGCTGACCAGCGCCCAGACCTGGTCCGGTGGGGCGTCGATCCACGTACTCACTTCCACCGTGGGTTTGTCCGCGTAGCGCGCGCCCGTCCACTCCACGTCAACCGGCCTCCTCGCCGTCAGGGTGTGGTGTGGCAATTAGAGTTGCTTCATAAGACTTACCATGTCAAGACTGCGATCGCGGCCCTCATCAGGCCGCACCGAATCGGCGCCGCACATCCGGCCGGCGCTTGAGCCGCTCCGGATAGCCGGGTCCCATGCGCATCGACGTCTCCCCGGCCGCCAGGGGTCGTCTGCAGGCGGAGCACACCACCTCGGGCGTGGTGTCGTGGTCACACGCATCGTGGTGGAACACCACCGGGACGCCCTCGTCACCGGCCAGCCATCGGTCGCCCCATCGGGACATCGTGGCCAGCACGGTGAAGAGGTCACGTCCCTTCTCCGTCAGAACGTAGTCGTAGCGCGGCGGTTCGGCCTCGTAGAGCCGCTTCTCCAGCACCCCTTCGTCCACGAGGCGGCGCAGCCGGTCGGTGAGGGTGTTGCGCGCGATGCCCAGTTCCTGCTGGAACTCGTCGAAGCGGCGGATGCCGTAGAACGCTTCCCGCACGACGAGGGGCGTCCATGGGTCACCCAGCAGGTCGAGGGTGCGCGCGATGGAGCACGGCCAGTTGGCGAAGGACGTTCGTCTCATGCTTCGATGGTAGTCAGTCTCACAAAGAGACTCGGCAGGATGCGGAAGCCGCACGCCGACGACGAGCGCTGGACCATGTCGTGCGGCGGCGGTGCGGTGACCTGAGCCGCCGCTTACCTCCTGCCCCACCAGGACGGATTCCCCGAGGACGCCTTCGACGGCGTGAGCACCTCGCTCTCACCGCGTGCGGCCGCGAGTACGGTCATCCCGCCGGAGCGCTGCCCGTGTGACGTCGCCGAGTCCGCTCTCGGCCGGCTCAGCCGAGGGCCAGCCGCATGAGCGTCAGGTCGAGCCATCGGCCGAACTTGACGCCCACCTCCGGCACGGTACCGACGTGCCGGAACCCGAACCGCTCGTGCAGCCGGATCGACGCGGCGTTCCCGGCTTCGATGCCGGCGATCACGACATGGTGGCCGGCCTCGCGCGCCGAGTCGATGAGCGCCGCCAGCAGCGCGGATCCGATACCGAGCCCGTGCCGGTCCGCACGGACGTAGACCGAGTCCTCGACCGTGTGGCGGTATCCGTCCAGTTCCCGCCAGGGGCCGTAGACGGCGAACCCGGCCACGTCACCCGCCGTCTCGGCCACGAACGCCGAGCCCCGCTCCAGGTGGTTCGCGAGCCACGCGACGCTCTCGCAGGCGGACTGCGGGGTCTGTGTCCACAGGGCCGTGGAGTGCTCGATCGCGTGGTTTCGGATGGCCCGGACGGCTTCCACGTCACCGGGCAGCGCCTTGCGGACGGTGACGGCCGCAGAGCTTCTCTCGTATATTGGATTCATGTCCAACATAGTAGATCCCCTGGTGGGGCGGATCGCTGCCCGAGTCCGCACCGAACGCGAACGGCGCCGGTGGACCCTGGCCCAGCTCGCGGACGTCTCCGGTGTGTCGCAGGCCATGATCAGCCGCATCGAGCGCGGGGAGAGCAGCCCCACCGCCGTCGTGCTGGGCAAGCTGTCGGCCGCGTTCCAGCTCAGCATCGCCTCTCTGCTGGCCCTGGCCGAAGGGACGCCGGACGACTCGCAGGGCGGGGCAGGTGTGCGCCGAGGGGCGGACACGGCCGAGTGGCGGGACCCTGGCACGGGTTACCGGCGCCGCCAGATCACCGGCCCGCGCTTTCCCGCCGAGGTCGCCGAGATCCGCCTGCCCGCGGGCGCCCAGGTGCCGTATCCGGCCGCCGCCTTCGCCTTCGTCCGACAGGTCGTCTGGGTCCTGGACGGCCACCTGACCTTCCGCGACGGCGACACGGTCCACGAACTCGGCGCGGGGGACACCATAGAACTCGGCGAGCCCGCCCAGCGCGTCTTCGCCAACACCACCGACACGGAGTGCCGCTACGCGGTGATCATCAGCCGCGGCACGCAGCCGTGACCCGCCCTCTCTCCCGGGGCGGCACGTTGGTCCTCGCCTCCACAGCCGGTACGGCGATCGCGAACAACTACGCCGTCCAGCCCGCGCTCACGGCCGTCGCCGCCGAACTGGGCGTCCCCCTCTCCGTGATCGGCCTCGTACCGACCGCCGCGCTCGCCGGCTGCGTGACCGGCTGCGCGCTTCTGCTGCCCCTCACCGACCTCGTCGCCCCCAACCGTCTGGTGGCTGCCCAGCTCACCGCCCTGGCCGCCGCCCTCACCCTCGCGGCCTCAGCGGCCGGCCCGGTCGTGCTCCTGGCCGCGTATCTGCTCATTGGCGCTGCCGCCAGTGTCGCGGCCCAGGGGGTCTCCAACGGCTCGATCACCGTCCCGGTGAGCATGAACGCCGCCGACGGCTACCACCTGACGATCACTCCCAGCGGCACCTCCACCTCGCTGGCCGGCCGCTATCAGATCACCAACAAGAACAGCGGTCTGGCCCTGGACACCCAGAACGAGGGCACCGCGCAGGGCGCGCCCGTCGTCCAGGCGACCTCGACCACCGGCACCGACCAGAACTGGACACTGGTGACCGCGGGTTCGGGTCTCTACAAGATCGTGAACCAGAAGTCCGGCCTGTTCCTCGGCATCCAGAACATGAGCACGGCCGACGGCGGCACGGCCCTGATCTGGGGCGACAACGGAACCGCCGACCACCTCTGGCAGTTCGTCCCGTCCGGAGACGGCTCCTACAAGATCGCCGACTACGACAGCGGCCTGCTGCTCGGTGTCGACAAGATGAGCACCGCATCCGGCGCCCAGGTCCTCCAGTGGGACGACAACGGCACCGCCGACCATCAGTGGAAGCTGACCTCACGCTGAGGCCGGAACCAGAGACGAGTGCGCCCCCGGATGTCGGCCGGGGGCGTACTTCACGTGGTGGCGGCAGGGCCGGGCGGCAGGTGGACCGTCATGATTAGGTGGCAGGTCTCGGTGCCCGCGCCCCGGTAGGTGTGCGGGATGTCGCCGTCGAACGTGGCGGTCTGGCTGGCTTCGACGGTGTGTTCCGCGCCGTCGGCGATCAGGGTCATGCGGCCCGAGGTGACACTGACGGTCTCCACGACGCCGGCCTGGTGGGGGTGGCTCGGATACTCCTCGCCCGGTTCCAGCCGCCAGCGCCAGACCTCGACCGGGGCGGGGCCGGAGGTCGTCAGCATGAGGCGGGCCTCGCTGCCGTGCTCTCCGGTCCACAGGGGCGCGACGGCGTCGCCGGACACCACGCGGACGCGGCCTTCGGGCGGCCCCTGCATCAGCGCGGACACCGAGATGCCGAGGGTGTCGGCCAGCCGGACCAGGGTGGCCAGATTGGGGTTGCCCTGGGCCTTCTCCAGTCCCACGAGGGCACCCTTGCTGACCTGGGCGCGCCGGCTGAGTTCGTCCAGGGACAGCCCGGCGCGGACGCGGGCCGCCCGGACGTTGTGCGCGACCGACCGCAGGGCGGCGGCTGTCTCGGTCACCTGATCACCGTCCTTACCTATGCCTTGAGTACTGGAATGTACTGCACGGTCATTCGGTTGACACGGGATGGTCGGTCCGTTGTACCGTGTGGTCGTTCCGTTGACCTCAAGGATGTGCTGTGATCGCTCTGCTGCTGGCCCTGGGCAGCTCACTCGCGTACGGATGCGCCGACTTCCTCGGCGGCCTCGGCGCCCGCAGAGCGCATGTGCTGCGGACCGTGCTGGTCGCGGCCCCGGCCAGTCTCGCGGTCGAGCTGCTGCTGTGGCCGGTGCTCGGTGCCTCGTTCGGCTCCGGAGCCCTCGCCTGGGGCGCCGCGTCCGGGATCGCCTCGGCCGCCGCGTTCGCCCTGCTCTACCGCACCCTGGCGCTCGGCCCGATGAACGTCCTGTCGCCGGTGACCGCGCTGGTCTCCGCCGCGCTGCCCGTCGCCGTCGGCCTGCTCCAGGGCGAGCAGCTGACCGTCGCTGGGCTGGTGGGACTGCCGCTCGCCCTGGTCGCGGTGGTGCTGGTCAGCGCCGGGCACGGTGCGGGCTCGGCCCGCCCGTCCCGCTCGGCGCTCCTGCTGGCCCTCGGCGCCGGCGTCGCCATCGCCCTCCAGCTGGTCTTCCTGCACCAGGCGCCGTCCGACAGCGGCGTGGCCCCGCTGATCATCGGCCGCGCCGTCTCCTCGGCCGTCACGCTGGCCGCCGCCGGGCTGCTGCGCCGCAGGCTCGGCACGGAACGCCCGGCGTACGCCGTGTCGGCGGCGGCCGGCGTGCTGGACTCGGTGGCCAACCTGCTGTTCCTGCTCGCCGCCCGCAGCGGGGACCTGACCGTCGTCGCCGTGATCACCGCCCTCTACCCGGCCGGCACGGTCCTGCTCGCCCGCGGTGTGCTCGCCGAACGCATCGACCGCGGCCAGCTCGTCGGCCTGGGCGCCGCCGCCGTGGCCGTCAGCCTCCTGGCCCTGACCTGAGCGGGCCTGCACAACCAAGGAGAAGAGCATGCTCGTTCACCCCTGGGACGCCGCCCTGGAAGACGCCGAATGGCAGACCTGGATCGCGGACGGCCACGATTTCGGACAGCTCGGCGTCAACGGCCTGCCGGGCAACCCGCCCACGGTCGTCCCCACCCACTTCACCTGCCACGGCAACCACCTCCTGGTCCACCTGGCCAAGCCCAACCCGGTCTGGCAGGCGATCGAGCACGACCCGAACGTCGTCCTCACCGTCATAGGCGACTACGCCTTCATCCCCGGCCCCTGGCGTGCCAGGCCCGGCACCCCGCCCACCGACGGAGTCCCCACCAGCTACTACGCGGCCGTCCAGTTCACCTGCCGCGCCCATGTCGTCGACGACCCCGAGGCCAAGGCCGATCTGCTGCGCCGTCAGCTGGCCCACTTCCAGCCCGGCGGCGACCACGCCCCCGTCGCCGCGGACCAGCCGCCGTACGGCCGGATGCTGTCCGGCATCCGCGGCCTGCGCCTGGAAGTCACCGATGTGCGGGCCAAGTTCAAGTACGACGACCACAAACCGGTCGAGCACCGAGCCGCCGTCGCCGACCGCCTCACCGAGCGCGGCCAGGGCCTGGACGTGCCCACCGCACGCCAGCAGTTGCGCCGCCTCGATCGCATCGGCCCCTGGAAGCCCTGAACCGCCCCGTCCGAACACAGGAAACGGAACCTCCGCGCATGCCCGCCTTCCGCATCGCCTCCGCCGTGGCAGAAGCCTTCCCCGGCACCCTCATCGCCCTGGTCACCGCAAGCGGCCTGCGCGGCCATGAGCCCTGGCCCCACACCGCCGCCGCCCTGGAGGAGCTGGAGCAGCAACTCGCCGACGGCACCTGGCACCCCGCCGACGAGACCGACCCCCGCATCGAGGCCTGGCACGCCGCCTACCGCTCCTTCGGCACCAACCCCCGCCGTATCCGCCCCAGCGTCGACGCGCTCGGCCGCCGCCTCGCCAAGAAGGGCAGCCTGCCGCGCATCAACCCGGCCGTCGACTCCTACAACTCCGTCTCCGTCCGGCACGGTCTACCGGCCGGCGCCTTCGATCTGGCCCATGTCACCGGTGACGTGGACATCCGCCACGCGGACGGCACCGAGTCCTTCACCCCGCTCGGCGAACCCGGCACGATCGAGAACCCCAAGCCGGGCGAGGTCGTCTACGTCGACACCACCGGCGTCCTCACCCGTCACTGGAACCACCGGGACGCGCACCGCACCCGCGTCACCGAGGACTCCACGCACATCGCCTTCGTCCTCGAAACCCTCCGCGCGGACCGGGACGGTGACCTCCTCAAGGTCGCGGCCGACGAGTTGCAGGGTGTGCTCGCCCCGCACGCCGGCCAGACCGCCGTGCACTACCTGAGCCCGACCCAACCGCAGGCCACTGTCTGAGCCCGCGAAGACGAGGGGGCGGAGTGTCGGCGTCGGTCACAAGTTGATCATGTGTCCGGCCAGGCCGTGGACCGCCTCCTGGAGCGCCTCGCCGAGCGTCGGGTGGGCGTGGACGTTGCGGGCGATCTCATGGACGGTGAGGTCCCACTGCTGGGCCAGGGTCAGCTCGGGCAGCAGCTCGGTGACGTCCGGGCCGATGAGATGCCCGCCGACCAGCTCGCCGTACCTCGCGTCGCTGATCAGCTTCACGAAGCCGGTGGCGTCGCCCAGGCCGTGCGCCTTGGCGTTCGCCGTGAACGGGAACTTTGCCACCTTGACGTCGTAGCCCCGTTCGCGCGCCTGTGCCTCGGTGTAGCCGAAGCTCGCGATCTGCGGCTGGCAGAAGGTGGCCCGCGGGATCATCGCGTAGTCCAGCTCCATGGTCTCCGCGTCCGCGAGCGTCTCGGCGGCGATCACACCCATCGCCTCGGCCGCGTGCGCGAGCATCAGCTTCGCGGTGACGTCCCCGATGGCGTAGAAGTGCGGCACGTTCGTACGGCAGCGGCCGTCGACGTCGATCGCGCCGCGCTCGGAGACCTGCACGCCGGTGTTCTCCAGGCCGTAGCCGCTCACGTTGGGGGCGAAGCCGAGCGCCTGGAGGACCTTGTCGGCCTCCAGGATCTGCTGGGAACCGTCCTTGCCGGTGACCGTGACGCGGACCCGGGGGCCCGATTCGTCGATGGAGTCGACGCGGGTGGAGGTGAGCGCGTCGATGCCCAGCCTGCGGTACTGCTTGGCGAGTTCGGCGGAGACCTCGGCGTCCTCCAGCGGGGCGAGGCGGTCCAGGAACTCGACGATCGTGACCTTCACGCCGTAGCTGTGCAGGATGTAGGCGAACTCGACGCCGATCGCGCCGGCGCCCGCGATGATGATCGACTGCGGCAGGTCCTCGGCGAGGATCTGCTCCTCGAAGGTGACCACGCGGGAGGTGCGCCGGGTGCCGGGCAGCAGTTTGGGTGTGGCACCGGTGGCGATGACGCAGTGGTCGAATCCGATGGTGCGCGGGTCGCCGTCGGAGCCGGACACCTGGAGGGTGTGCGGGTCGAGGAACGTGCCGTGACCGTCGATCTCCGTGATCTTGTTCTTCTTCATCAGGTAGTGCACGCCCTTGACCCGGCCGTCGGCGACCTTGCGGCTGCGTCGGAACGCCTCGCCGTAGTCGAAGGACACCTGTCCGTCGACGCGGATGCCGAAGGTCTTCGCCTCGCGGGTGACGATGTGCGCCAGCTCGGCGTTGCGCAACAGGGCCTTGGTCGGAATGCAGCCCACGTTCAGGCAGATGCCGCCCCAGTACTTCCGCTCGACGACGGCGACGCGTTTGCCCAGCTGGGCGGCGCGGATCGCGGCCACATAGCCACCGGGGCCGGCCCCGAGCACCACCACGTCGAAGCGGTCGTCCTGCTCGTCCACCATCGATGCCTCCTGCAGTGGGACGCGTTCGGGCTCCGGCCAGAGTTCCCCGTTCGACGCAGGCGGCAAACAGCGGGGTCGTCCCGGCGGTCGTGGACGTCACCCGCGCGACCGGGGTCCTTCTCGATGGCCGACGCCTGGTTTATCCTTCAACCATATGGGTGTCGTGAGGAGGTCGCACCGTGACGGAACTCGGCCTGGCCGACACGGTCGGCATCCTGCGACAGCCCGGTGTGCGGACTCGGCACAGCAGCTCAGGGCTCGGATGGGACCGGCTGTATCTCTCCGCGCAGGTGGAGCAGCCCTACCGTGCGGCCTTCGACCCGGCCCCCACCCATCTGCTGATCCTGCACCTCAGCGGCCCCGTCACCGTGCGGCGGGGGCAGGGGGCGGACAGGCGGTCACGGGCCATCCCGGCCGGTGGGCTCTTTCTGCAGCCGGCCGGCCGGAGTCTCGCCGTGGAACTCGGCGGGCGGCTGGACACCATCCACGCCTACCTCACGGAGGACGTCCTGCGCGACGCGAACGGCGGACGGCCCGTGGAGCTGACCGAGGAGCTCGGGACCAGCGACCCACTCGCCGAGCAGCTCGTGCTCGCCCTGGAGAACGCGGTCCGTTCCTGGGAGCCGTCGGCCCGCACCTACACCGACCAGCTGACCGGGATGCTCGCCGCGCAGCTCGTACGCCGCCACGGCGTCCGCGCGAAGGCGCCTGCGCCCGACCGGTCCGGGCTGTCCGACCGGCAGCTCGCCGCCGTCCGCGACCTCATGGACCAGCGCCTCGCCGAACCGCTGCCGATCGCGGACCTCGCCACGTCGGCCTCGCTGAGCCCGAGCCAGTTCACCCGGAGGTTCCGGGCGAGCACCGGCCAGTCGCCCCACCAGTTCCTGCTCAAGCTGCGCCTGGAGGCCGCGTGCCGGCTGCTGCGCACCACCTCCACCCCGATCGCGGACGTGGCCGCCGCCTGCGGCTTCTCCCACCAGGAGCACCTCACCCGGGTCATGCGCGCCCGACTGGGCACCACCCCGGCCGCACTGCGCCGCTCCGGCTGAGGCGGCCCCTCACGGCCGCCCCTCAGCGCTCCAGTACCAGGGCCAGCGCCTGGCCCACCCCGATGCACAGCGCCGCCAGACCGGTGCCGGTGCCCGCCGCGGCCAGCTGGTGCGCGACCGCTCCGGTGATACGGGCGCCCGACGCGCCCAGCGGGTGGCCGATGGCGATGGCGCCCCCGCGCGGGTTGACCACCTCGGGGTCGAGTTCCGGCAGCGCGGCCAGGCAGGCCAGCGCCTGGGCCGCGTAGGCCTCGTTCAGCTCGATCGTGTGCAGATCACCGGGGGCGACCGCGGACTTGTCGAGCACCTTGCGGATGGCGTCGACCGGTCCGAGTCCGAAGTACTGCGGCTCGATGCCCGTCACCGCCGCCGCCCGCACCCGGGCCAGGGGCTCGCGGCCGATCGCCGAGAGCCCGTCCTCATCGGCGAGCAGCAGCGCGGCCGCACCGTCGTTGAGCGGTGAGGCGTTGCCGGCCGTGATCGTGCCGTCCGTGACGAAGGCCGGCTTGAGCTTGGCGAGTGCCTCCAGGGAGGTGTTGTCCCGGATGCCCTCGTCGCGGGGCAGGTCCACCCCCTCGACGGGGACGACCTCTCCCGCGTACCGGCCCTCGCGCCAGGCGCGGGCCGCGTTGCGGTGGCTGGCCAGGGCGAACGCGTCCTGCGCGTCCCGGCTGACGGCGTACTTGGCCCCGACGAGTTCCGCGCTCTCGCCGAGCGGGATCGTCCACCGTGCCGGCATCCGAGGGTTCACCATCCGCCAGCCGAGCGTGGTCGAGTACAGCTGCTGGTCCTTCGCCGGGAAGGCCCGCTCCGGCTTCGGCAGCACCCAGGGCGCCCGGCTCATCGACTCCACGCCGCCCGCCACCGCGATGGACGCGTCGCCGAGCGCGATGGCGCGGGCCGCCTGGATGACGGCCTCCATTCCGGATCCGCACAGCCGGTTGACCGTGGCGCCGGGCACGCCGACCGGGAGGCCGGCGAGCAGGACGGCCATGCGGGCCACGTCGCGGTTCTCCTCGCCCGCGCCGTTGGCGTTGCCGAGCAGCACGTCGTCGATGCGCGCGGGGTCCAGGCCGGGGCTGCGGTCGACCAGGGCGCGCAGCACACCGGCGGCGAGGTCGTCCGGGCGTACGTCCGCCAGGGCACCGCCGTAGCGGCCGAAGGGGGTACGGACGGCGTCGACTATGTACACGTCACGCGGTCGTTCGATCATCGGTTGCTCCCAACAGGCCTGACGAGGAGTGGGGTATGGGCGGCGATCCGGTCGGCCGCGACACCTGGTGCGACCTCGACGAGTTCGAGCCCGTCGGGCGTGACGTCGAGGACGCACAGGTCGGTGATGATCCGGTCCACGCAGCCACGGCCGGTCAGTGGCAGCGTGCACTCCTGGACGATCTTGGAGGTGCCGTCCTTCGTCAGGTGCTCCATGAGCACCACGACCCGGCCGGCGCCGTGCACGAGGTCCATGGCACCGCCCATCCCCTTGATCATCCTTCCGGGGACCGCCCAGTTGGCGAGGTCGCCGCGGACCGAGACCTGCAGCGCACCCAGGATGGCGGTGTCGATGTGACCGCCGCGGATCATGCCGAAGGAGAGCGAGGAGTCGAAGAAGGACGCCCCCGGCCGTACGGTCACGGTCTCCTTGCCCGCGTTGATGAGGTCGGCGTCGACCTCGTCGGGCGACGGGTACGGCCCGACGCCGAGCAGCCCGTTCTCCGAGTGCAGGACGACGTCGACGCCCGCCGGCAGGAAGTCCGCCACGCGGGTGGGCAGCCCGATGCCCAGGTTGACGTAGTCGCCGTCTTTCAGCTCGCTCGCGGCGCGCGCCGCCATCTCGTCCCTGCTCCAGCTCATCGCTCGCGCACCGTCCTCTTCTCGATTCCCTTGTCGGCCGCCTGTTCGGGGGTCAGCGCGACGACACGCTGCACGAACACCCCCGGCAGATGGATCTCGTCGGGGCCGAGTACGCCCGGCTCGACCAGCTCCTCCACCTCGGCGACGGTGATGCGCCCGGCCATGGCGGCCGACGGGTTGAAGTTGCGGGCCGCGCGCCGGAAGACGAGGTTGCCGTGGCGGTCCCCGCGCGCCGCCCTGACCAGCGCGTAGTCCGTGGTGATGGCGTGTTCCAGGATGTGGTCCACGCCGCCGAAGGACCGCACCTCCTTGGGCGGCGAGGCCACGGCGACCGAACCGTCCGGGGCATAGCGCCACGGCAGTCCGCCCTCGGCGACCTGGGTGCCGACGCCGGTCGGGGTGTAGAAGGCCGGGATGCCCGCGCCGCCCGCGCGCAGCCGCTCGGCGAGCGTGCCCTGCGGCGTCAGTTCGACCTCCAGCTCGCCCGCGAGGTACTGGCGGGCGAACTCCTTGTTCTCGCCGATGTACGAGCCCGTGACCCGGGCGATGCGGCCGGCGGCCAGCAGGATGCCGAGGCCACGGCCGTCGACGCCGCAGTTGTTCGACACGACCGTCAGGCCGCTCGCCCCGCTGTCGTACAGGGCGCCGATGAGCACCTCGGGGACGCCGCTCAGCCCGAAGCCGCCGACGGCGAACGACCGTCCGTCCGTCACGTCCGCCAGGGCCTCCGCGGCCGTGGCCATCACCTTGTCCATCCTGCTTCTCTCCTACCGGGCCAGCACCCGGCGCAGTGCGCCGAGGAGTTCGCCTCGGGCCGACTGCGCGCTCCCGGGGGCGGTGGCGCGGCGCCAGGCGACATAGCCGTCCGGGCGCACCAGCAGCACGCCGTCCTCGGCGATCTCGCCGACGCGGCTCCATTCGCCGTACGCGTCACGGGAGTTGTCGTCCCCGATACGCACCACCCGCAGCGGAACCCCGAGCTCTGCTCGGCACGCGGTCGCGGCCGAGTCCCAGACGCCGCCCGACAGGCCGGTCAGCACGGTGAAAGTGCCGCCGCCGACGACGTCCAGCGTGGACAGCCGCTCGCCCTGGCCGTCGACGAGCCACGCGTGCGGCAGTTTCGCGCCGGGCCGGGTGGTCGGCCGGGTCACCAACTCGCTGTCCGCTTCCCAGACTTCGGCGGGTCCGTCGTCGGGAAGCACGGCTGCGGAGACATAGCGCTGGTTCATCTCGACGCCGTGCGCGTTGAACTCGTAGTTCTTCAGCTGGATCGCCTCTTCGAGCAGACGCCGCTTCTTGGCGCCCTCGGGCGTCGGCGCGCCGATGGCCGCGAGCCCCCCGGCGATGGCCGCGTGGTCGCCGCCACCACCGATGCCGAGTACGTCGAAGATCGGGCCGAACTGGTCCCGGCTGAGGTTGGCCCGCTCGACGATCTGCCGCCCGACAGGGGCCCGTTCGGCGGAGTAGCTGTCGAGCAGCTCGGGGCCGGCCTCGCCGCGGATCACCATCGCGAGCTTCCAGGCGAGGTTGTAGGAATCCTGTATGGAGGTGTTGGAGCCGAGCCCGTTGGACGGCGGATGACGGTGCACCGCGTCGCCCGCGCAGAAGACCCTCCCGGACGCATACGTCGTGGCGTAGGCGTGGTTGACGGTCCACAGCGAGGTGGAGGTGATCTCCACCGGCAGGTCGGGGTCACCGACCAGGTCGCGCACGATCCGCCGCGCCGACTCCTCGTCCACCTCCGGTGGCGGCTGCTCGATGTCGTACCCCCACACCAGCAGCCATTCGTTCCACGGACGGACCATCCGGACCAGGCCCATGCCGATCCCGCCGGTCTCCGCCCCGGGCTGCAGCACCCAGTACAGGACGCTCGGCCGGTGGGCGCAGTACCGGGTGAGGTCGGCCTTGAAGACGATGTTCATGCTGCCGGCCTTGGCCATCCGGCCGTCGAAGGGAAGGCCGAGCTGCTCGGCGACCGTGCTGCGCCCGCCGTCCGCGCCGATCAGGTAGCGGGCCCGCACGGTGAACTCGTCGCCGCGGATCCGGTCGCGCAGCAGTGCGGTGACGCCGTCCTCGTCCTGGGTGAAGCTGAGGAACTCGGTGTCGAAGCGCACCTTGGCACCGCGGGCCGCCGCGTTGTTCGCCAGGATCGGCTCCAGGTAGGTCTGCGGGAGGTCGATCATCTGGCAGGGGCTGGTCGCGGCGTATTCGGTGGCCGACGCGGGCCCCGTGCCCCAGCTGCGGATGCGGCCGATCTCCTGCCCGGTGAGCGCGGTGCACAGCACCGTGTCGCCCATGAGCTGGGACGGGCTGCCGACGGCCAGCGCCTCGGACTCCACCCCGAGATCGCGCAGGACCTCCATGGTGCGCTGGTTGGTGATGTGCGCCCGCGGCGTGTTGGCGAGCCAGCCGTACTTCGTCACCAGCAGGGTGCGGATGCCGTAGGTGGCCAGCAGCAGCGCGGCCGAGCCGCCGGCGGGGCCGCTGCCGACGACGAGGACGTCGGTGTCGTACGCGCGTTGCGCATCGGTGATGGACATGGCTGGGCGCTCCTCGGTCATCCGGCCAGGGGGGCGAGACGGAAGGTGTATGCGAGCCGGCGCCACTCGCCGTCGACCGCGCGGCCGTCGGGGGTGGGACCGGTCTGTGGTGCGAAGTCGACGACGAGCTCGTCCTTGACGCCGAAGACGGTGTCGCTGTCCAGGTAGGCACCGCCCGACACGAACAGCTGCGTCACGAGCCGGCGGTGGCCGGGCGCGTCGATCATGAAGTGCAGGTGGGGCGCGCGGAAGGGGTGGCGTCCGGTCGCCTTGAGCATCTGTCCGACCGTCCCGTCCTGGGGGATCGGGTACTCCGCGGGCAGGATGGACCAGAACGTGATCCGACCCTGTCCGTCGGTGCGCAGCCGGCCACGCAGCACCGGCCCCTCCAGCTCCGGGAGCTGGACGTCGTAGAAGCCGTCCTCGTTGGACTGCCACACATCCACGACCGCGTCCCCGACCGGCTCGCCGGCGGTGTCCGTGATCCGCGCGTCCACCCAGAGCGGGGTGCCGGGCAGCCCTCCGGAGATGTCGCCGCCGTGCGGGGTTTCGGGCGGACCCTCGACGTAGAAGGGTCCGAGCACCGCGGACGGAGTGGTGTGCGGAGTACGGGAGTTGGTGAGCAGATCCACGGCACTGGAGACGCCGAGCGTGTCCGACAGCAGCACGAACTCCTGACGCGTCGGGCTGCAGCTCGCGCCGGTGCGGGTGAGGAAGTCGATGGCGTACTGCCATTCGGCATCGGTGACGTCGTTGGCGGCGACGAAGGTGTGCAGATGCCGGACCAGGTCGCTCAGCAGGGTGCGGACGCGCGGGTCGGCGGCCTGCGCGAAGCTGGCCACGACCTGCTCGGTGAGGCGGGCCAGCTTGGCCTCCGTGGCGGGGGGCGCCTCGGGGCGGCGTCCGTGCCAGGCGCCGGCCAGCAGCTCCGCGATGCCCTCGGTGGTCAGCTCACGCGGGTTCGGGTACGGCGTGGAGGTGGCCAGCTCGGCCGCGCGGGGGAGACCGGCCTCCGGCATGCCGAGGTCGCGCAGCGAGGTGGGGCCGCCCAGGGCGGCGACCAGGTCGTACACGCCGCTGGGCGCGTCGGGCACGCCCAGGGCGTCGGCGATGCGGCGCATCACCTCGGGCACCGCGGGCGCGTTGTGGGCCATGGCGTGCGGGAGGACGACGGTGTGCGTCTCGGCGTGCGGGAGATCGAAGCTGCCGCCGAGGGTGTGGCACAGCTTGTGGTGCAGGCCCATGCCCACGGTGGCGAGGCAGGTCCCGGCGAGCCAGGCCGCGTGCAGCAGATCTGCGCGCGCCGCCAGGTCGGCCGGGTCTGCGGCGAGGCGGGGCAGCGCCCGGGCGATGCGGGAGATCGCGTCGAGGGCCTGCTGGTCGGTCACCGGGTTCGCGTCGGCGGAGTACAGGGCCTCGACGGCGTGGGCGAGCGCGTTCACGCCGCTCGTGACCGTCAGGGACAGCGGCAGGGTGAGGGTGAAGTCGACGTCGTAGACGACGGTCTCGGGCAGGATGTCCGGAGACGACCGGGTGACCTTGCGTCCGTCCCGCGTCTCACCGAGGACGGGGGTCACCTCGGAGCCGGCGTACGTGGTCGGCAGGATCACCTGCGGCAGTCCCGTGCGCAGAGCCAGCGCCTTGGAAAGCCCCGTCGTGGAACCGCCTCCGACGGCGACGATGCCGTCCACGGAGGCCTCCCTGAGCACGTCGAGCGCCTGCTGGGTCACCTCCACCGGGGTGTGCATGGCCGCGCCGTCGAACTCCGCCGCAAGCAGGCCGCCGAGCGCCTGGCGGACCCTGTCGGAGGCTGCCGCGAGGGGCCCACTGGACAGCAGCAGCACCCGGGAGCAGCCGAGCCGCCCGACCTCCTCGCCGAGCCGGCTGACTGTGCCGGCGCCGAAGACCACCCGCGCGGGGTGGGATGTGTAGACGAACGTCCGCATGGAACTGTGCCTCCGAGTGTCATCCGGTCCCGTCGGTCCTTGAGCCACCGAGTATGCGAACGACGTCCGCGTGAACTCCTGCACGATCCGCGCGCTCCACTGCACGAAACACGCGTGCGCGTCTGCGCGACGGCGACGGTGTGACGGTCTCCCGGGAACTGCGCTCTCGGACCGAGTTGGCCTGCCTGATGTCGACCTCCTTCGACGACGAGGAGGCCCGCCTGAATCCGGTACGTCGGTGGGTATGCCGGACAACCGTTGCCACGTTCTCGCCCTCTTCCTCTGTGACCGAGAGGGGGACCATGAGGGCGAGCTGGCAACGGGTGGTGACCGTCGGCGTATGCGGCGGAGTGCTGACGTGTGCGGGTTTGGTGCAGCCGGCGGCGGCCGGCGAAGACCCGCCGAGGATCAGCCAGGCGTACGCGGACCCACACCCCGGAGAGGCCATCGGTATCGATCTGCTCAACTACGACTGGAAGCCGGGCGCGCACCTGGTGGCCGAATCACCGGTCTTCGCGGCACCGATCCCGATGGACAACGAGGCCGGGAACACCGGGGGGTTCGGTTTCAAGGCGCCCATCCCGGCATCGGCCAGACCCGGATCGTATCCGCTCGTCGTCAAGGCCCGAGGCAAGGTCGTGGCCCGTGACACCATCGATGTCAAGCCGATGAAGGGTCCGTCCATCGAGGTGGACGGCGGCAACCCGAGGCGGCCGGGCATGACGGTGAATGTCTTCTTCGACGACCTGTTCCCCGGTGAGCGTGGGTATTCCTTCACGGCTCACTCCACGGCGTTCACCTCGCCGGTCCGCCTCGCACACGACAAGAAGTCCTGGAACAACACCCGTACTTTCAACGCCTTCGACGTGCCGCTGCAGTACACCCTCCATGACGGGACGTACGCGGTATGGGTGACCGATGCGGGCGGCAAGCGGAAGGCCGAGGCAAGGCTGGAGATCCGCTCGGCCCGCCCCGGCGACGACGACTACGTGGGCCAGGCCAAGGGCCCCGCGTTCTTCGGGAAGCAGGGCTACCTGTACGACGCCCGGGCCAAGGGCTTCACGATCGCGGCGGGCAGGACGGTGTACGTCAGGTGGGAGGACGCGCACCCGGACCTCGGGGAGCAGGATCGGATGGCCGCGACATCGCCGGCGTTCCAGACCCCGGCCAAGCTGACATTCGACGTACCCAAGGGCCATGAGGGGGACGACCCGGTCTTCTGGGGCCCGGCACGGATCAAGCCCGGCCTGAAGCCGGGCAGGTATCCCGTCACCGTCGTCAGCCACCACGGGCGGGTGACGCAGACCGGCTACCTCACCGTCACCGTCACCGGCTCCGCTCGCGACGACGGCGGGCACAAACTGCCGACCGCCGCGTGGGCGGGGGCGGCCTGCGGAGCCTTCGTTCTGAGCGCCGCCGCAGTGCTGGTGGCTCGGAGGCGCAGGCGGGCGCCCCTGTCCTGACCGACGACCGACGACCGACGACCGACGACCGACGACCGGCGACCCGGTCCGCCGCCGTCGTGGTTCGCCATGGCCGAGGCGGTCGGTCCACGAGCCATGCGCGGCCTGGTGAGCGCCGGACCCTTAACGTGAGGGAGACGTGTTTCCCGGCTCCGGAACCCAGCCAGGGCCGTGTCGGCGGGAGGTGTCCATGTCCGTGCAGTTCGCGGGGCGTATGCCGACCGCGACGCGCCTGGTGACATGGTTGCGTGAGCGCGATCCGGATCTGGCGGCGACGCGGCGCGCCGCACGGACCGCGATCGTCATGCCGACCCTGTTCGCCCTGTGCAGTCAGGCGCTCCACTCTTCGACGATGGCGAGTTTCGCCGCGTTCGGGTCCTTCTCGATGCTGCTGCTGGTCGACTTCAGCGGTCCGATGGTGGAGCGGCTGCGGGCGCAGACGGCGCTCGCGGTGGCCTGGGCGGTGCTGATCTGCGTGGGGACACTGGTGGCGCGCCAGACCTGGCTCGCCGTCGCCACGACGCTACTGGTCGGCTTTGTCGTCCTGTTCTCCGGCGTCGTCAGCTCACTCCTGGCGGGCAGCACGACCGCGCTCCTGCTGGCGTTCGTCCTGCCGGTCACGACACCGGTGCCGCCGTCCCAGCTGTTCGACCGCCTCGCGGGCGCCGGGCTCGCGGCAGCGGCGGCGCTGCCCGCGGTCTGCCTGCTGTGGCCGCGCCCCGTCGCCGATACGCTCAGCGCGCCTGCCGCCCGGGTCTGCCGCGCCGCCGCCGCACACCTGCGCACGGACGCCGCCGGCCTGGGCGGACTCGGACCCGTGGCCGACGCCGCGCAGCGCCGGGCGGCAGCCGACCGGACCGCCGACGCCGGCGCGGAACTGCGGCGCGTCTTCGACACCACCCCGTACCGCCCGACCGGCCTGTCCACGACCTCGCGCGCCGTGGTCCGCCTGGTCGACGAGCTGACCTGGGTGAGCATCATCCTGGCGGACCGACCGGCCCCCACCGACGGGCCACCGGCCTGCGACCCCGCCGCGCGCACGGCCCGCCTCGTGGCCGCGGACGTCCTCGATCACGCCGCCGACCTCCTGACCGACATGTGCGGGGACGCGGGCCCGCTGCGGACCTCCATGGAGAGGCTGCGAGCGATCATCGCCGGGATGGAGAAGACCTCCACCACGCGCCTGCCCGCCGGCCCCCCGATCGGTGACAGCCCGGCGGAGATCTACGCGTTCATCGCCACACTCGACCCGTCCTTCCGCGCCCAGGAGCTCGGGTACGCCGTCCTGCAGATCGCCGGCAACGTCGAACTGGCCGCCACCGCATGGCAACGCCCCTGGTCAGACCGGCTCCTCGGCCGCGAACCGGCCGCGCTGACCGCGCCGCTGGCCCTGGCCCGCGAAAGGGCCGCGGCGCATCTCGGACCACGCTCGGTGTGGCTGCACAACAGCCTGCGCGGCGCCGTCGGACTCGGCATCGCGGTGCTCCTCGCCGACCTGGCCGGGGTACAGCACTCCTTCTGGGTACTGCTCGGCACCCTGTCCGTAATGCGCTCCAACGCCCTCAACACCGGCCAGCGCGCCCTGCGTGCGGTGCTCGGCACCGTGCTCGGCTCCTTCGTCGGCGCCGGGCTGCTGCAACTCATCGGGCACCACGGCACCGGCCTGTGGTTCCTGCTCCCGTTCGCCATCCTGGTGGCCGGCATCGCCCCCGCCGCCGTCTCCTTCACCGCGGGGCAGGCCGCCTTCACGGTCACCCTTGTCGTGCTGTTCAACATCGGCCAGAACCCCGACTGGCACATCGCCCTGCTCCGCGTGCAGGACATCGGTCTGGGCTGCGCCGTCAGCATCATCGTCGCGCTGTTCTTCTGGCCCCGTGGTGCCACGGCCGCCGTCCACACGGCTCTCGCCGAGGCGTACACCGACAGCGCCCGCTACCTCGTCGACGCCGTGGACTTCGCCCTCGCCCACTGCACCTCCGCGAAGACCCTCGACGAACCCGTGCGGCAGAGCCGCGAGGCGGCGGCCGCCGCCCGCCGCCTCGACGACGCCTTCCGGACCTACCTCGCCGAACGCGGCGCGAAGCCCCTGTCCATGGCGGACATGACGACACTGGTCACCGGCGTGGCCGCCCTGCGGCTGGCCGCCGATGCCGTCGTCTCCCTGTGGCGGGGTTGCGGTCCGGCACCCGGGGACGCCGCCCAGACCGATGCCCACCGCGCAGTCCTCGGCGCCGCATCCCGCGTCGCGCAGTGGTACCGCGGCTTCGCGGCGAGCCTCAGCCGGCGTGCCCCCTCCCCGGACCCCGTCCAGCTGCATCCCGAGTCCGCCGCCCGGCTCGTGGGATCCGTCCGCACCGACCTGGTCGACGGCGGGGGCCAGGCCACAGCCACCGCCGTCCGCATCATCTGGACCCGTGACCACGTCGACGTCGCCCGCCGCCTCCAGCCCAGCCTGGTCGCGGCGGCCCAGGGACGTGGCGGCCACTGATCCGCCGGGTGCCGCGCTCGTGTGCCGGGCCGCTGAGCACAAGGCCGCGTGGCGATGTCAGCGGTCCGTCCAGGTGTGTGCTGGCTCGGTGTGGGGCGACCATGGATGGAGGCAGAAAACCCGCCGGTACGGCACGAGCCGAGGCGCCGAGCGGGAGGGAAATGAGGCATGGGCACGACGGACTCCTCCCAAGCAGGCGACGCCCGGTCAGTGGCGGGTCCCGCCGGCCCGCCCAGCGGGCTGCTCGACCTGCTGGGCGTCGCCGCGGTGGTTCTGAACGCGCAGGGCCGGGTGGTCCTGTGGAGTCGGCAGGCCGAGGAACTGTTCGGCTACACCGCGGCGGAGGCGCTGGGCGAGTACGCGGCTGTGCTGACGGTCCACGAGGAGCACCGGGACCAGGTGATCAAGCTGTTCGCCGAGGTCATGCAATCCGGCACCGACTGGGCCGGGGCCTTCCCGATCCGGCACAAGGACGGCAGCACCCGCCTGGTGGAGTTCCGCAACATGCGGCTGATGGACGACCTCGGTGACACCTATGTCCTGGGCCTCGCCGCGGACCAGGCGGCCGTGGAGCGGGTCGAGCGAGATGCCGCCCTGGCCATGCGCCTGGTGTCCCAGTCCCCGGTCGGGCTGGCCCTGCTGGACCCGGACCTGCGGTACCTGGCTGTGAACCCTGCTCTCGAACGCATCACCGGTCAGTCCGCCGCCGAGCGTCTCGGCCGGCCGGTGGGCGAGGTTCTGACCTATCTGGACACCGACCCCGAGGCACGGCTGCGCCGGGTCCTGGAGACCGGCGAGTCGGTCGTGGACCGGAACATCGTCTGTCGTCCCCCCGCCGACCCGGACCACGACCATGCCTGGTCCGTCTCGTACTACCGGCTGGAGGATTCCAGTGGGCGGGTGCTGGGCCTGGCCTACTCCGTCATCGATGTCACCGAGCGCCATCGAGCCGCTGCCGAGGCGGCGCGGGCCCGGCAACGGCTCGCACTGATCGCCACGGCTTCGGCGTCCGTGGGCACCACCCTCGACCTGGAGACGACGGCGTGCGAGCTCGCCGACGTCGTCGTACCGGTCCTGGCCGATGTGGCGGTCGTGGACATGCTCGACAGTGCCCTGGACGGCCGGACCGCGCCAGGTGAGGGCCCGGCCCTCTTCCGCGCCCTCGCCGTCCGCGCGGCCCACTCCGCCGAGGCGGACCGGGCGGCCGACCCACCAGGGGGAGTCGCCCCCTACGGCAGCGACCGGCTGATCACCCGGTGCGTGCGCACCCGGCAACCGGTCCTGGTGTCCCACACCACCCGTCAGGATCTTGAGCGCATCGCCCGACACGGCGAGGCCGCGTCCCTCCTGGCGGCGGCCGGCGTTCACTCCTACCTGACCGTACCGCTCATGGCCCGGGGCGAAGTCCTCGGCGCCCTCGACCTCAAACGCACCCGGAACCCGGCACCTTTCGACGACGACGACGCCTTCCTCGCCTGGGAGTTGGCTTCCCGGGCCGCGGTCTGCATCGACAACGCCCGCGGATACCAGGCCCAGCGCCAGGCGGCCCTCACCCTCCAGCGCAGTCTGCTTCCCGAGCCGGCATCGCGCCTGCCCGGCCTGGAGGTCGCCTGCCGCTACCAGCCCGCCGGCGCCACGAGCGAGATCGGCGGCGACTGGTACGACGCCATACCTCTCCAGGGTGACCGAACCGCCCTGGTCGTCGGGGACGTCATGGGCAGCGGCATCAAAGCCGCCGCCACCATGGGGCAACTGCGCAGTGCCGCCCGTGCCTTCGCCGAACTCGCCCTCGCCCCCGCCGAGGCCCTACGTCACCTGGACCACCTGACCGAAGGGGTCGAGCAGACCATCACCACCTGCATCTACTGCGTCTACGACCCTCACCAGGGCCAGTGCGAGATCTGCCTCGCCGGCCACCTGCCCCCGGCCCTGATGCGTTTGGGCAACGCAGCACAGCTGCTCGACCTTCCCACCGGCGCACCGCTGGGCGTCGGCGGGGTCCCCTTCGAGGCCGCCACCATCCCCTTCCGCCCCGGCGACGAGCTGGTCCTCTACACCGATGGCCTGGTGGAAACCCGAAGCGAACCCATCGACGCTCGCCTGGACGCCCTCCTCGACGCCCTCACCGCGTCACGCGGCCACGATCTGGAAGCCACCTGCGACCGCGTCCTGGAGATTCTGCGCTCGCCCGGTGGTGAGGACGACGTCGCGCTGCTCATGGCCCGAGCCCAGTCCTGAGCGACCAGGCCGTGGCCGCGCACATGGGGCCCCGGCCCCGGTACTGGCCGCGATCGCCGACCGCAACGACGCCCACTATTTCGGCTCGCTCGACGCCGGTCTGCGTAGACAGCTGCAGGAGTGGATCGTTCGGTCCATCGAGCCCACCGACGAGCCCGACTGGTGGCTCATGTCCACCCCGCTGGGACCGGCCAGGCTGCGCTGCGTGCCAACGCCGAGTTCGGCATCCTTGACCACGACTGCACGACATGCCCTGCCGGTCCGTGCCCGTCACAGCATCACGTGCTTGGCCTGGGTGTACTCGAGCAGGCCGGTGAGGGACAGGTCGCTGCCGTAGCCGGAGTACCGTACGCCGCCGTGCGGGAGTTCCGAGACCGTGGTGCCGTGGGTGTTGACCCAGACGATGCCCGTGCGAAGCGCGCGGCTGGTGCGCATGGCGCGGTCGTGGTCGCGCGTCCACACGCTCGCGGCCAGACCCTGGGGCACGGCGTTCGCCATCCGGAGCGCTTCGGACTCGTCGGCGAACGGCTGGACGGTGACGACCGGGCCGAACACCTCGCTCTGCACGATCTCGTCCTCCTGGCGGGCCCCGGCGATCACCGTCGCGGGGTGGAAGTAGCCGGGGCGGTCCAGGGGCGTGCCGCCGGTGACGATCCCGCAGTGTTCGGGGGCGGGCCAACAGACCAACTACGGAGGCGAGTTGGGCCGAGTTGGCGAGCGGGCCGAAGTCGGCGCGCGCCTCGTCCGGGGCTCCGGGCAGCCGCCGTGCGGCGGCCTGGGTGAAAGCGGCGAGGAGGGTGTCGTGGATCCGGTGATGAACGAGGATCCTGGTGGCCGCCGTGCAGTCCTGGCCCGCGTTGTAGAAGGCCGCCATCGACAGCTGCGCCACGGCCTCGTGGAGATCGGCGTCCTCGTGGACCAGCACCGGTGCGTTGCCGCCGAGTTCGAGGTGCAGCCGCTTGAGGTCGGCCGAGGCCGCGGCGGCGATCTGCTGTCCGGCGCGGACGCTGCCGGTGACGGCGACCAGCCGGACGTGCGGGTGGGCGACGAGCGAACGCCCGGTGTCCCGGTCGCCGCACACGACGTTGAGCACGCCGGACGGCAGGTGCTCGGCGGCCAGCCGGGCCAGGAATGCGGCACGGCCCTCGACGTGGACCGGGACGCGGAGACGGCGCCGACGGCGGTCATCCTGGCCCGCATCGTGCGCAACCTGCTCCCGACCGATCCCGAACTGCAGCAGGACTGGCGACTGTGGCAGGAACTGTGGGTCCGCGCGCTGCGCGACGAGGCGACCCGGGCCTATGCCGTGGACCTGTACGCACAACTGCACGCCTGGGTGGCCGACACCGTACGGCGTGGCATCGCGTCCGGTGAGTTCACCCCGACCGACGTGGACGACCTCTGCACGCTCGTTCTCTCCCTGAGCGACGGCTACGGCATCCGCCTCATGCTCCGCGACCCCACCGTCACCCAGGACATCGCCCTCAGGTCCGTCTGGCGCCACGTGTCCGCCGCGCTCGGCCTGCCGGACACCTTCCCCGAGTCCGGCTAGGAGCGTGAGCGAGTCGGTGGCCACGAAGGTGTCGGTGCCGCAGGTCGGTGGAGGCCCGGAACCGCTACAGATCTGCCGGGCGGGTAAACCCGTAGGAGCGCTCGACCTTGGCCACGTGGAGCGAGAACGAGGCATACCAGTGCTCGCGCCCGTGCGCACGGGCCAGGGCGTGCTCGGCGTGATCCCGCCACGCGGCAATCGACTCCTCGTCCCTCCAGTACGACACCGTGATCCCCAGGCCGTCCGCACCGCGAGCGGAATCGACACCGAGGAATCCCGGCTGGTCGGCAGCCAGTTTCATCATCCGCTCGCTTCTCTCCGCGTAGCCGTTGTCGCCGGCGGTCCGCACGGCGGTGAACACCACGGCGTAGTAGGGAGGGGCGGGCAGCGGGGCAGGCGCAACATCGGTCACGGAGGTCCTCCAGCAGACGACACCGGCAGTATCGCCTCAAACGATCTCGCGCACCCACCTGACCTCACAACCCTCTTTCGGGCGGTGCCCCCTTCTGGTGGTCCGGCCTGGTGTCAGGGCTGCGTCAGAGCCCTGTCAGCCGCTCCTGCCAAGGTTGTTGATGTGAACGGCGGTGCGGGAGAACGGACTGCCGGGAGCATCGGGAGAGGTGCCCGGAGCGGCTTATCGGGGACCAGCGAGCAACGCCTCACGGTCGGATCCCTCGGGATCCACGCAGGTTCGAATCCTGCCCTCTCCGCCCAACGACCCGCATGAGACGGAGCGAGCTAGTCGTCGTCAACCCGGCACCCTGGCCAGGGGGTTTCTGGACCGCTGAGCACGACAACTGTCGTCAGATTCGTATCGTTCTTGCGTCTACCGCGCCTATTGCAAGCAAAGGCGGGCAAGGTCAGGACTGTGCGGTCCGGAACGCGAGGTACCGGCTGAAGGCTTCGTGGCTGTCGGGGGTGAAGCGCCACTCCAGTAGGGCCGACCGCAGCTCCGGCTCCGTCAGCCAGCCATGCCAGGCGACCTCATCGGGATCGGGGACCACGGCATCCGGCACCACGGCATCCGGCACCACGGCTTCGTGCACGCCGAGCCAGTGAGGGCTCAAACCGCTGCGGTTGAGGAACGTGAACAGCAAGCGCGGCAGCACACGAGTGCCCAGCTCTTCAGCCAGCTCCCGCGCGGCGGCCTGTTGATAGGACTCACCGACATCCACGGCACCACCGACCACGACCTCGTAGAACCCGGGGAAGCGCGACAGCTGCTCCGACCGGCGGTGGACGAGGATCCGCCCACGCTCATCACGACACACCGTCACGGCGACCCGGTGCAGCCAACCTTCCCGGACGGCCTGCCGGCGGCTGACCACCACCCCCAGCACACGGTCTTGATCGTCGACACGCTCCACCAGTTCATCCACGACGCACACCCTGGCAGAGCCCACTGACAACGCCGCTTCCCGGCGACTCGTGGAGGGCGTCCCGAGAGCACCTGCACCAGGAGGTCGGACGCGGATGACGACAGTTGTCGTGCAAATACGACACCTATCGTTCTCAGGCTCACCACATCGGGACCGGCCAGTCTCACGTCCCTGGCGTGATGCGCTTGCAAAAGCACACGCGATCCTGGCCGGGGCCGTCGTAGTCGCTGTGCACCGGCAGGCCGTCAACGTCGCGGTCGCCCGCTTCGAGATCGAACCCCATGGCGCGGTGAAACGCGATGGATCCGGCATTCACCGGCGAGGTGACCGCGCGCACCCGCCGGCGGCCCGCTCCGGCGGCACGCTGAAAGAACGCCGTGTACAGGCCGCGGGCCACGCCCTGCCCGCGCAGGCTCGGGCTCACTCCCACGAAGTGGATATAGGCGTCATCCGCGTTGTCCGCGGAATAGAAGCCGACCAGGAAGGCCTTGATGCCCTCATCGTCTTCCACCACCAGGCTCGTTCGGGAGAAGGACTGCAAGAACAGCTTCGGCAACGACAGGGACAACTCACGGGACTGTTCAGGCGTGCGTGAGTCACCCCACCACTTCTGCACGCATTCGACGATCCTGCCGTGGTCGGAGACACGAGCCTGGCGCACGTCTGACATTTCCCTCCCTTTCGGACCTTCACATTCACCGCCCCTCCCCGGCCATGGGGGACTCGGTGGCGGAGCCGTGAGTGTCATGCCCCCGATCGGGGGAGTTGTGCGGCGATGTGTTCCAGCAGTATCTCCAGGGCGGCCGGATAGGCGCTGTGCGGCATGTAGCGGGCCAGCAGGTGTGCCGTGGCGGCGATGTTCGGATGCGACTCGGCGGGCAGGCGGGCATAGGTGGAGTGCCACATCTCCTCGTCGCCCGCGCGGGCCTCGTCCGCCAGCGCGAGCGATCCGGCGTCGAGCGCGGCGAAGGCGAGACTCTGGTCGATGAAGGCGTGGTACACGCGGACCGCCACGGGGTCGGGCAGCCCGGCGCCGCGCAGGATGCCGAGGATGGTCTCGTCCACCGCGATCTCGCGAGGCCTTCCGGTGACCCGGCTGGCGGTGAGGACGGCGGCCTGCGGGTGGGCGAGGTAGGAGGCGTGGATGGCGAGGCCCAGCGCGCGCAGGTCCGTGCGCCAGTCCCCGGTGGCCGTCCAGCTGTCGAGAGCCCTGCCCATCAACTCGTCCCCGATGGCCCGGGCCAGATCGTCCATCCCGGCGAAGTAGCGGTAGAGGGTGCTCGGATCGGCGCCCAGCGCCGCGCCTAGTCGGCGTGCCGTCAGCCCGGTGCTGCCGTGCTCCCGCAGCACCCGCAGGGCGGTCCGCACGATGATCTCCTCCGACAGCACGGTGCCGCCGCGCGTGGGCCGCCGCCGCTGCCGTGCCGCCTCCGGCACCACCTGCTTCGCCATCTCGGTCGTCCTTCCGCCGCCGGCCGCGAGTCGCCTGCGCCCACCCTCCGCCCGGCCTACCTTATGCCAACGGGGTTGACCTTATATCCCGGCGTCGCGTTGCATCGAGCCCGTCCGGAGGCGCCCGCCTCCCGGGAGAAAGGTGTGTGACATGCGCGTACTTCTGGTGGGTGCGGGAGGTGTCGGGACGGCCGTCACCCGGATCGCCGCTCGCCGCGAGTTCCTCGCCCACATGATCGTCGCCGACTACGACCTCGTCCGCGCCGAGACCGCGGTCGCGGCACTGGGCGAGCAGGGCGCCCGGTTCAGCGCGCGACGGCTGGACGCCTCGGACCAGGACGCGGTCCGCCGGATGCTCGTCGAGGAGCGGTGCGACGTGCTGCTCAACGCCACCGACCCCCGGTTCGTGATGCCGCTGTTCCGGGCCGCCCTGGAGGCCGGCGCGGACTACCTGGACATGGCGATGTCACTGTCCGCACCGCACGGCTCGCGCCCCTATGAGCAGTGCGGTGTCAAGCTCGGGGACGAACAGTTCGCACTGGCCCGGCGCTGGGCAGAGGCGGGACGGCTGGCACTGGTGGGAATGGGCGTCGAGCCGGGCCTGTCCGATGTCTTCGCCCGGTACGCGGCAGACGAACTCTTCGACGACATCGAGGAGATCGGTGTCCGGGACGGCGCCAACCTGACGGTCGAGGGCTACGACTTCGCGCCTTCCTTCAGCATCTGGACGACCATCGAGGAGTGCCTCAACCCGCCGGTGGTGTATGAGAAGGGCCGCGGCTGGTTCACCACCGCTCCGTTCAGCGAGCCCGAGGTCTTCGACTTCCCCGAGGGCATCGGCCCGGTGGAGTGTGTCAATGTCGAGCACGAAGAGGTGCTGCTGATTCCCCGCTGGGTGGAAGCGCGGCGCGTCACGTTCAAGTACGGGCTCGGCGACGACTTCATCGCCAAGCTGAAGACGCTTCACCAACTGGGCCTGGACTCGACGGCCAGGGTGAGCGTGCCCGGCGACGATGGACCCGTACAGGTCTCGCCGCGGGACGTGGTCGCCGCGTGCCTGCCCGATCCGGCCGGCCTGGGCGAGCGGATGACGGGCAAGACCTGCGCCGGTACCTGGGTCAAGGGCACCAAGGACGGCGCGCCGCGTGAGGTGTACCTGTACCACGTGGTCGACAACCAGTGGTCCATGCGCGAGTACGGCTCGCAGGCGGTCGTCTGGCAGACGGCGGTCAACCCGGTCGTCGCCCTGGAACTGCTGTCCACCGGCGCCTGGTCCGGCACCGGCGTGCTCGGTCCGGAAGCCCTGCCCCCGCGCCCGTTCCTGGACCTGCTCACCGAGTACGGCTCTCCCTGGGGCCTGCGCGACGACAGCTGAGCACGCTGTCCTCATCGCCCGACAGGCAGCGGCGCACCGAGCGACGTCGTGGCTCAGAGCCGACTGTAGGTGTCGATGTCCTCGGCGAACTCCTGGACGGCCTGTGCGGTGAGCGTCGGGCGGGTGTCGGCGATGGCGGTCATGTAGTCCTCGGTGGTGGCGGGCCGGCCCCGGCGTTGCGTGACTTCCCGTTCGAACGCGGCCTGCGCGCCCTTGCGGGCGGCGAATTCGATGTCGGCCGGGGTGAACAGCTCGCTGGCCTCGACCAGTTGGTGGAGGTCGACCGCGGCCGCGGATGCCCTGAGGTAGCGGTCCCAGATCGCCGCCCGGGCGGTCGGGTCCGGCGGGCCGACGGGAATGACGTAGTCGAACCGGCCGGGCCGCAGAAAGGCCGCGTCGAGAGAGCGCACCGAATTGGTGGCACAGGCCAGCAGCCGTGAGTCGTGCTCGCGGAAGACAGGGATGAGTTTGAGCAGCTCGTTGGTGACTCCGTGGCCGGGATCGACCGCTTTCCCGGAACGCACCCCCGCGATCTCTTCGACTTCGTCGATGAAGAGCAGTACCGAGTCCAGTTCCGCGAGGTCCGCGAAGGTCTCTCGCAGCGCCGCGGCCAGGCCCTCACTCGTGTCGGCCGCGAGCCGGGACGGGAAGAGTTCCACGAACGGCCAGCCGAGCCGCGAGGCCACCGCCTTGGCGAAACTGGTCTTGCCGGTGCCGGGCGGGCCGAACAGGATGATCGCCTTGGGTGGCCCGACACCGTAGCGGTCCGCCAGCGCGGGCTCGGTCAGCGGGAGCACGACACGGCGCTCGATGACCTCTTTCTCGCGCTCCATGCCGGCCATGGTGTCCCAAAGCCCCTCGGGGAGCATACGGCCGCCCAGCGCGGCGAGGACGTCGGCGTTGGCGGTTCCCGGTGGTTCGAGTTTCTCGTAATAGGTCAGGTCGTCGCGGAACCGGTAGCCGGAGTTCTCCAGAGCCTTCGTCCCGGCGGCACCGGCGGGGAGCAGCGCGCTGATGTGGCGCACGTCCAGTGCGCGCAGGCGCCGTTCCAGTTCGGCGAGCAGCGCACTGCCGATCCCGCGCTCGCGCCATCGGGAGGCGAGTGCCACCAGAAGGATCCAGCCCCGTTTGCCGTGGGCCTGCGCCACGGCCATACCCACCAGTTCGTCGCCGACCACGGCGACGACCGCCGTCTGACCGGCCTTGGCGGCGGCCATCACCTCCGAGACCGGAAACACCCGGTCCTCGTCGGCCCGGCGGCTCTGGTCCCAGATCTGTATGGCCTGGTCGAGATCGTCGTCGTGATAGTCGCGCAGATGCCAAGCGGGCATCGTCACCACCTCGCCCGGTGTGGGAGTCCCATTGTCGCCGCTGCGGGCATCGGGGCACGAACCGAGCCGACCCCGACCTCTCGCAGCGGCCCGCGATCGATCACGAGTACGCCCGCGGCCCGCCCTGCACACTCGCAGCGCAGCGGATGTAGGAGCCGGACGCTGCTCTGTTCGACCTGACGTGGGGGCTGGGCGCCACCGCGATGGGCTCGCGATTCATCCTGGCCGGAGCCTTGGTGGCCGGACTCGTCTTCACCCGGCACCTCGTCCAGGGGTTCGTCCGGGCCAGGTCGGCTGCAGGCCCGCGCGGTCAGTAGCGCACCGCCGTGCCGACGACCGCGTGCACTTCGCCGTTGAGCTTGCGATTGCTACGGGCGGTGCCCTCGCCGGAGGCACCGGCGGCCACGTCCTTGACCGTCACCACGACCACGTCCAGCAGATTGCCGCTCTTGTCGGTGAAATTGACCTGGACCGCGAAGGACTTGGCCGAACCGGCGGTGTTCTTGGCCGTCACCCTGGCCGTGGCCCGGCCGTCGCCGCCGATGGCGACGGAACCGAGTGTCACCTCGTCCTTGGCGTTGACCCCGCCCTTGGCCTCGTCGAGCTTCCGTCTGGCCTCAGCCGAGGCCGAGGCCAGCGCGTCCGCTCCCCGGGAGGCAAGGGAGGAGGCGGCGGAGGAGGCCGCCGAGGCCGCCTTGCTGACGCTGCCGGAGGGGCTTCCGGAGTTGCCGGAGCACCCGGTCACCGCTACCGCGATCACGGCCAGCACCGCGCCCGCCGTGCCCCGTGTCCCGTGCCCGCCCATACCGCGACTCCCGTGCGCTCGGAACGTTCCGTTCCGCCCAGTGAACAGTGCACGGCCCTAGCCCGCACATCGAGTCGGACGCACGGGTGTCACAGGCACCCGAACGGTCCCGTCGCAGCCCGGGAACCGACCAGCGGGGCGGCGATCTTCGCCACCGCCCGGGAGCGGATGGTCTGCCGGTGAGGCCAGTTCATCGTACCGGCCGGACGGCCGGCGTCGTGCGGCGGTTTCCGCCTACGCGCCGCACCCGCGGGGCCCGTCCCCCGTGTCGATCACCGTGAACCGGGGCTCCCCCCGATCGTGCACGAGCGGGGTTCGCGCGGCCGGCTCCGGCCCGGTGACCTCCACGTTGGCCGGGCGCAGCAGTCGGGGACCGAGCCGGTAGCCGGGGCGCAGGATCTTCGTGCAGATCAGCTGGTCGGTGTCGGAGCCGATGTGGTGGGTGACGGCGTCGTGGCACGCCGGGTCGAAGGGGTCGCCCTTCTCCCCGAACACCTCGAGTCCCAGGGAGCCCAACTGAGTGCCGAGCGTGTCGGCGATGTCCCTCAGGCCCACCGTCATGGGCTCGTGCGCGCACGCGCGGTCGACCGAGTCCAGCACAGGCAGCAGGGCACGCAGGACATTGACCACGGCGATCTCGCACACGGCCATGCGGTCCCGCCGCACCCGCTTGCGGTAGTTGTCGTACTCGGCCTTCACCCGCTGCAGGTCGGCCGTGCGTTCCTCCAGCAGACGCTGCAACTGGGCGAGGTCCGGATTCTGCAGCCGGCCCTTGTCCATCGTCAGCCCGCCTCCGGCTTGTCGTCGTCGACGATCTCGGCGTCCACCACGCCTTCGTCCGAGGAGGCGGCGGAGGACGTGTCCGTACCGGCGGCCGCCTCACTCTCCGTGCGGGACCTCTCGTACATGGCCGCCCCGATCTTCTGCGCCGCCTCGGCCGCCCGTTCCATGGCCTGCCGGATCGCCGCCGTGTCCTCGCCCTTCAGCCGCTCCTTCAGCTCCGTGAGCGCGCTCTCCGTCTCGTTCTTCGCGTCGGCCGGGATCTTGTCGGGGTTGTCCCTGATGAGCCTCTCGGTGGAGTGGACGAGCTGTTCGGCCTGGTTACGGGTCTCCGCGGCCTCCCGGCGCCTGCGGTCCTCCTCGGCGTGCTGCTCCGCCTCGCGGACCATGCGGTCGATGTCGTCCTTGGGCAGCGCCGAGCCGCCGGTCACGGTCATCTTCTGTTCCTTGCCGGTGCCCAGGTCCTTGGCCGAGACGTGCATGATCCCGTTGGCGTCGATGTCGAAGGTCACCTCGATCTGCGGCACTCCGCGCGGCGCCGGCGGCAGACCGCTCAGCTCGAACATGCCGAGCTTCTTGTTGTACGCGGCGATCTCCCGTTCGCCCTGGAAGACCTGGATCGTCACGGAGGGCTGGTTGTCCTCGGCGGTGGTGAAGATCTCCGAACGGCGGGTCGGGATCGTGGTGTTGCGCTCGATCAGCTTGGTCATGATGCCGCCCTTGGTCTCGATGCCGAGGGACAGCGGGGTGACGTCGAGCAGCAGGACGTCCTTGACCTCGCCCTTGAGAACACCGGCCTGGAGCGATGCCCCCACGGCCACCACCTCGTCCGGGTTCACACCCTTGTGCGGGTCCTTGCCGGTCAGCTCCCGCACCAGGTCCGTCACCGCCGGCATACGCGTCGAGCCGCCCACCAGGATGACGTGGTTGATGTCGGACACCTTGATCCCCGCGTCCTTGATCGCGTTGTGGAAGGGGCCCTTGCAACGCTCCAGCAGATCCGACGTCAGCTGCTGGAACTGGGCGCGGGTGAGCTTCTCGTCCAGGTGCAGCGGGCCCTCCGCGGAAGCCGTGATGTAGGGAAGGTTGACGTTCGTCTCCGTCGAGCTCGACAACTCGACCTTGGCCCGCTCCGCGGCCTCCCGCAGCCGCTGCACGGCCATCTTGTCCTTGGCGAGATCGATGCCGTAATTGTTCTTGAAGGTCGTGACCAGGTGGTCGACGATCCGCTGGTCCCAGTCGTCGCCGCCGAGGTGGGTGTCGCCGTTGGTGGCCTTGACCTCGATGACGCCCTCGCCGATCTCCAGCAGGGACACGTCGAAGGTACCGCCGCCGAGGTCGAAGACGAGGACCGTCTGGTCGTTCTCCTTGTCCAGGCCGTACGCCAGCGCGGCGGCCGTCGGCTCGTTGATGATCCGCAGTACGTTCAGACCGGCGATCTCCCCGGCCTCCTTGGTCGCCTGCCGCTGGGCGTCGTCGAAGTAGGCGGGGACGGTGACCACGGCGTCGGTGACGTCCTCGCCCAGGTGCGACTCCGCGTCCCGCTTGAGTTTCTGCAGCACGCGTGCGGAGATCTCCTGCGCCGTGTACCGCTTGCCTTCGATGTCACCGTGCTCGGGGAACCGCCAGCCGTGATCACCCATGTGCCGCTTCACGGAGCGGGCGGTGCGATCGACGTTGGTGACGGCCTGCCGTTTGGCGACCTCCCCGACCAGCACCTCGCCGCTCTTCGCGAAGGCCACGACCGAAGGCGTCGTCCGGGCACCCTCGGCGTTGGTGACCACGGTGGGCTCGCCGCCCTCGAGGACCGAGACCACGGAGTTCGTCGTTCCCAGGTCTATACCGACTGGACGCGCCATCTGGACTCTCTCCCTCCTGCCCCCCCTCCATTCTCGGCCCGGTGGCTGACCACTGCGAGCTGCTCATCCGGACCGATGTCACCCTGTGCCAGGTCGTGACTCATAGTGCAGGCTGTGAAAACGCCCCTCCGCCTCGCGCCCGGCAGGGTCATGACCCAGTGCCCGTACCGTGGCGATCGCAAACCGCTGTTCGCGCTCGTCGGTGAAGAGCCGCTGTGGATAGGTGCGCGAGACATCGAGCGTGGTGTGCAGCCCGTGTTCGGCCAGGGTGCGCACGACCGGGTGGTACGACACCGTCCGCAGCACGAACGCGCTGATCCATACCGGTCTCCGGGTACCGTCGAGCAGTGCCGTGAACGTCCGGGCGGTGATGTAGCTGCCGCCGCCGGTCAGCGTGATGAGCCCGACCTCGGCGAGCGCACTCATCAGCCCGGGGCCGGGCGGTCCCTGTTCCAGGTCGTCGGTGAAGGCGGCGTCCAGGAGGCCCACCTCCAGCGCGTACCGCACGGCCGGCGCCGCGACGTCCAGGCCGAACACCGGCACCGCGTCCGCTCGGCGCCGCTCGGCGTAGTACTCCCTGTCCCACGCCGCGAGTTGCGCCGTCGACATGTCCTGGCAGGCGGGTGAGGTGTATCGCTCGTACATCTCCGCAAGCGTCACGTCGTGGTTGAGCAGCGCGGCGTTGATCCCGTACGAGCAGCACAGGTCCAGCACCGCCGGCCGATGGGGGCGGCCGTCGTCGAGCGCGGCCCGCTGGGCGGCGGCCTGCCGGAAGACCGGCTGGGCATGGTGCGGGATCTCGTACTCCAGCGGGGCGAGCCGGCGGAAGTACATGCGGGGGTCCGGCCGGTCGTAGATGTCGTCGAACCGCGACTTGCCGCTCGCCACGCCCTCCGCACCGCCAGAGCCCGACTCGGCCATGCCGTACTCCTCCTCGCGGAACACATCGGTACCCCCATCATGTCTCGCCCTTTATGCCCGGGATGTCTGCCACACCGAGGTCCGCAGGTCCTGGCGCGGGAGGACGGGAGGACGATGACGGAACGGCCGCACCTTTGCGACGACGTCACACGCTCAAGGCCTCCAGGATCGACTCCATGGCGAGGACACCGCCGAGCCCGAGCACGGAAAGCGCAGTCGTATAGGTGGTGCGCGCCTTGACATGGGAGAAGGCGATCGATCCGCAGGAGATGGCGAGGACCATGATCTCCGGGTGGACTCCGCTGCCGGCGAGCAGTGGCAGTGCCACGCCCGAGGCGATGACCACGGCGACCGTGGCCGAGCCGAGGGCCACGCGCAGGACGGCGGCGATGAGCCAGGCGAGGATGATCGGCGACAGGGACCAGCCGGCAGTGGTGTTCTTGATGTGGTCCGAGATCCCACCGTCCACGAGGACCTGCTTGAACGCGCCGCTCGCGCCGATCACCAGCAGGATCATCGCCATCGCCTGGGCGGCCGACCCGCAGGATGCGCTGACCCCTTCCAGGCTGCGGCCGATCCGCGGGCCGAACGCCCGGATCGCGACGGCCAGGGTGAGGAGCAGGGCGATGGGCGCCGAACCGATGAAGGCGATGAAGTGCAGGACGGGCCCCGACCCCGAGCTGGCCAGGTCCATGACCGCCGCTCCGGCGATGAGCACCACGGGGAGCAGGGCCACCGAGAGCGACCAGCCCATGCCCGGCATCTCCTCGTCGGTGAAGACGCGGTCGCTGACCAGGCCGGTGGGTATGGAGGGTTCATCTTCCGGACGAACGGCAGGCGCGGCCACGTCTGCCCGACCAGCGCACCGGCCGGGACGGCGATGCGTCGACCACGGCAACTACACGACCACGGACGACATCACCTACTACCGCCGGCGCACATGACCGGCGCCGACCCGGACTTCGGGGTCAGAGGCTGAAGACCCGACGAGCGTTCCCGGACAGGAACAGCTCGGTGGCTTCTTCGTCCAGGTCGAGATCACCGAGGTGTTCCAGTGCCTGGACAGGGCTGATCATGGGGTAGTTCGTGCCGAACAGCACCTTCCCACGGCCCCGGCCGCGCAGATACTCGACGAGTTCCTGCGGGTAGCGGCGGGTGGTGTAGGCGCTGGTGTCGATGTAGACGTTGGCGTGTTTGTCGGCCACTGCGATCATCTCCATGGTCCACGGGTAGCCGATGTGACCGCAGACGATGGTCAGTTCGGGGAAGTCGAGCGCGACCTGGTCGATATAGGGGATGGGGCGACCGGTTTCGGAGGGGCGCAGCGGGCCGGTGTGCCCGACCTGGGTGCAGAAGGGGATGCCGAGGTCGACGCAGGCGGCGTACAGCGGGTAGTACAGCCGGTCGGTCGGCGGCAGTTGCCACAGCCAGGGTACGATTCGCAGGGCGACGAAGCCGAGTTCCTGAACGGCTCGGCGCAGCTCGCGCACGGCCTGGACGGGCCGGGTGAGGTCCGCGCCAGCGACCCCGCGCAGCCGTCCGTCGGACTGGGCGACGAACTCGGCCACCTCGTCGTTGCTGATCAGCGGTCCCTGCGGCCCGTACCAGGCCGCCGAGAGACCGATCTCCACATCTGCCGCGGCCATGGCCGCCACGGTGGCCTTGACCGGCAGCGGCTCCTCCAGCGGTCCCTGCCCCGTCCAGCGGCGCAACGACTCGAACATCTCGTGGTTGGAGTGACGGAGCGTGGGGTGTTGCATCCACACATCGATGACCGGCACGGCTTCTCCCGAGGTGGCTAAGCGATCGCTTACTCCAACCATAGTCCCTACACGTCTGCCGGTGTACGGCCGCGGGGCGGGCCCGGGCGCGCGAGAGGAGTGGCGTGACGACCACGACTCCCGCCGGCGCGGGCGGCCTCGGGGAGCCGCTGGGCCACGAGCCGGCGCAGACGCTGGTGGCGACGGCCCGCGCGGTGGGAGCGCAGCAGCCGGAGGATCTCAGCGTGGACAGCGAGGTGGAGCACCTGGCCCGTACCGGCTCATGTCCTACGGCCTGGACCTCCCGACCGGCTGAGGATCCTCTCGGTGTATGAACGTTTGGCCCCCGCTGGTCCGCCGTCCCGGGACTTGGCGGACCGGCGCCTGTGAGGGCGCTCTCACGGGGTAAACGGAACCTACGCCTCCACCTGCCGTGGTGGAAGCCCTTCGGGTGTGTGGTCCAGGTCATATCGACAGGGTGCCGAACCTTCGCCGGGCCGGGTGGCAGGAGGTGGGCTCGGGGAATGGCGGTGCGGTCAGTGTCGGACACATCAAGCTGAGCGTCTCGCCGCTGCAAGCGCCCCTTCCTTCCCGTGCTGCTCGTCAGGAAGCGGCCGGCACCGGCTGTGAGGGTCGTCGGTCCGCCCCCCCGGCTGCGCATGCCCTGTGGGCGATTTCCCTGGTGATTCCGGGTCCGGGCCCTGGCCGGAGCCGGGGTGCAGCGGTCCCCGACCGCCGAACCGGTCATGGGCCGTCAGCGCGTGCTGATGCTGGCTTGGTAGCCGCTTGCAGGGCCTCGGGCGAAGGCTCAGCATGACGGTTCCCACTCGTTGTTCCGGCAGCACGTCGGCTTGTCCGTTCAGGTGCGTGAGGAGTGCACGTGACCTGTGCGGGGCCGGCGACGGGTGGTTTCCGGTGTCCCGTGTCTTTCGGAAAGGGCTGGATGTGCCAGAGCCGTTTGATGCCGTGACCCCTGCTGCCGTCGGCGGGGCGGGGTGCTCGCCGGAGGCGGCCGCACCGCCGACGGTCGGTGTGGAGGAGGAGTTCGTCCTGGCCGACCGGCGCAGCAGGTCGGCTGTCTGCCGGTCTCTTTCCGTGCTGCCTGCCGCTCGTGCTCTGCTCGGCGGGTCGCATGTCACGCCGGAGCTGTCGCAGTCCCAGGTGGAGACGGTCGGTGCGGTGTGCCGTACCGGCGCTGAAGTGGAAGCGGAAGTCCTTCGATTACGCGAGGGTACGGCTGCCGCGGCGGCCGAACACGACTGTCTGCTGGTGCCCAGCGGCGTGGCGGTCCTGGGCCGTTGCGGGCCGCCGCCCGTCCTCGATCAGGCGCGGTACCGGGCCCTCGCGGACCGCTTCGGGCCTTTGATTCACGGGCAGGGGGTCAACGCCTGCCACGTGCACGTCGGCGTGGCCGACCGGGAGGATGCCGTTCGGGCGGTCAACCACCTGCGTGGCTGGATGCCGTTGCTGCTGGCCCTGACCGCCAACTCCCCGTACGGCGATGGCGCGGACACCGGATACGCGAGCTGGCGATCGGTGATCTGGAGCCGTTGGCCCTCGGCGGGACCTCCACCCTGCCTGCGCGACGCGGCGCACTACCAACGGGTCGTCGACCAGCTCGTGGCCTCCGGGGCGGCGCTGGATCCGGCCATGGTCTACTGGCATGTCCGGCCCTCGGCGCATCTTCCCACCATCGAGGTACGCATCGCGGACGTGATGCCCGACGCCACGACCACCACCGCGTACGCGCTGCTCGTTCGCGCCCTCGTCGGGCACGCCGTGGAGTTGGTGCGCTCCGGCGAACCCGTGCCCGATGTCCCCGATCTGCTGTTGAGGGCGGCGTGCTGGCAGGCCGCCCGGCACGGACCGGTCGGCGCTTTGCCCGGCACCCACAGCCGTGACTGTGCTCCCACGTCGGTCGGCCGGCTGATCGAGGAGCTGTGGAAACGGGTGGAACCACACCTCAGCCGGCACGGCGACGACCGGCGGG
The DNA here is from genome assembly GCF_055581585.1 of Streptomyces sp. NPDC031426. Classification (NCBI taxonomy): domain Bacteria; kingdom Bacillati; phylum Actinomycetota; class Actinomycetes; order Kitasatosporales; family Streptomycetaceae; genus Streptomyces; species Streptomyces sp. NPDC031426. Next base: position 43,222 of record NZ_JBVIJE010000017.1, on the reverse strand, counting down.
TCAGCGACTGGCTGGGCGAAGTGCAACTCCATGGGTCCGGCTCCGCGCGGCAGAGGCGGGTGGCGGAACGGCGCGAGGGTGACCTGCGGGCTGTGGTGGACGACCTCGCCGTCGAGGTTCCGTGAAGCCGCCGAAGCTTGCCATGTCTTCGGGCGATCGGAGACCGGTGCTTTGGGGGCGGTGTGGCTCTTGTGGCCCTTGTTGCACGAGGCCGCTGAGTGGGCGCGGGGTCCCGCATGCCCGGCCGGAACTCGCCTTCCAACCGTCGACATCGAAGCACACCCGGCGGGTACGGTGGTCACGAGGGCTGTGTTCGGACAGTGAGCTCGGCCCTCGGGTATTCGGCTTCGCCGAACCGTGCCGCTCCTGCTCGTCGGGGGGTGCCATGAAAGTCGAAATGATCCAAACGGCCGCCAACGTTCTCTTCGACGTCCCCGACGAGATGCACGAAGAGATCATCATGCTCATCAGCGCGGTCACCGATGACACCGAGACACGCGCGCCGGACCTTGCGGCCGCGTTCGGCGAGTGGTGCTGGCTGGTGTACACGATCCACGGCGACGTGCTCGAGGTGCTGGACGTCGGCTGCGCCCGGTGACGGCGCGGGCCCGGGCACTGGGCCGGGCCCGACGAAAGGCATCCGGCGGGGCCGGCGCCCATGGTGCCGGGCCGTGCGGGCCCGGCCGCGGGCGGCCGGTGGGGGAGTGCACGGTTGTCGCCGGCTCAGGGGTGGTGGTGTTGGCCCTGCCCATGCGCGTGGTCGTGGTGGTGTTCGCCCTGGTCCGGTGACCCGCCCATCATGCGCAGCATCGCGCGGCCTCCGGTGCGGAGGAAGCGGACCAGCAGGGCGGTGGCCAGCAGCAGGAAGGCTATGTTGAGCCAGGTCGTGTAGTTCCAGCTGACGCCCTCCTGGGGAATCTTCGCGTCGGCCTGGTCGGGGATGAGGCCCAGACCCCCGAAGGCGAACTCCACGATGTAGCCGGCCACCACCATGGCGACGAAGAACGTGCCCAGCAGGAAGGCCGCCATCCGGGCGCCGTAGTACTTCCGGTAGATGTTCAGGATCGGCAGGATCAGCAGGTCGGCGTAGATGAAGGCGATGACACCGCCGAAACTGATGCCTCCCTTCCACAGCACCACGGCCAGCGGCACGTTGCCGATGGAGCAGACGAACGTGGCGATGGCCACCACCGGCCCGATCAGCGGCCCGATCAGCTTGGCGGCGAGCGGATGGCCGGCCAGGAAGAAGCTGTGCCAGAAGTCGTCCGGCACCCATGCGGCGATCGCCCCCGCGATCAGGAGTCCCGCCACCAGGTCGCGCAGGATCGCCGCCCACTCCATGACGAAGATGTGCGAGACCGAGGTCAGGCCGTCACGGGAGAGGAGCCGGCGGAGGAAGCCGCCCTCGCCGCGCACGGACATGTCCATCGCCGCATGCCCCTCCATCGATCCGGCCAGCCCGCGTTCGGCCTGCTCCCGTGCGTGTCGCAGCAGCCGCTCACGCAGGAGAAGCCGGAACAGTACCGCGAGTACGACGATCATGATCGGGCCGCCGACGAACTCCGCGGCGGTGAACTGCCAGCCCATCAACAGCGCCAGGATCACGCCCAGTTCGACCACCAGGTTGGTCGAGGCGATCTCAAAGCCCATCGCCGCCGTGAAGTTCGCCCCCTTGCGGAACAGCGAGCGGGCGAGCGCGACGGCGGCGTACGAGCAGGACGACGAGGCCGCGCCGAACCCCGCGGACAGGGCGAGCGTACGGGGCCGGTCGTCTCCCATGAGTCGTACGACCGTCTCTCGGCGAACCACCGCCTGCACAACGGCGGACAACGTGAAACCGAGGATCAGGGCCCAGGTGATCTCCCAGGTCATAGACCCGGCAATGGACAACGCGTGTCCGATCGCATGCATGATGCACACCTCTCGCCGATGTCTGTCGCCAGCAGGCTCGAGTGTATACCCCAAGGGGGTATCTGGCTGAGAGGTGGAGGTGTGTTCGAGGGACGGCCTCGCGGCCGGAGCAGGCTCCGTGTGTCGACGGGGCCGGCCCGGGTCAGCCGATGAGTGAGTGGAACTGCTCGATCGTACGGCGCCGCATGGTGAGGAAGGCGAGCCAGGAGCCGTCGGCGTAGTGCAGCCGGAAGCGGGCCATCAGCTGGGTCCGGGGTCGGCGTTCGACCCGGGTCACCCACGCCCGCGGCACCTCCCACACCGGGGTGCCGTCCAGGGGCTGGACCAGGCCGACGCGCTGGTCGGTCACACGCAACAGCAGGGCTCCGGAGGTGCGCGGCATCCCCGCGGCGATGCTGCCCGCTCCACCGGACTGCGCGCCCACGCTGTTGACCATGTGGTTCGCGAGGGATGCCCCGATGCCGATGCCCTTGGCGCTCCTGGCCGGGACGACGGAGGCGTACGCCAAGAGCTGCTCGCCCGGGGCGAGTTGACTGTGTGCGGAACGTTCACGGAGGGCCGACATGCTCATGATCTTAGGTGACTGGGAGGGGCATGCGGCAACGGGTGCCGTCGTCGGGCTGCCCCGGGCGGTGCGGTTCATCGACGCCGACAGGTACAACTACCCGCGCAGTGTGAGGGGAACCGTGCCTCAGCCGTGCTGCCGGCTGCCGCAGTCGTAAAGGCGGAAGCCGCCCTTGGTGCGCCGGCCGTAGGCCCTGGAGCGGATGCGTGTGCAGTGGGACTTCACCCAGGTGGTGGCCGGGGTGGTGGGGCGCAGGGGGGTGAGCGGCACGTAGCGGAGTTGGTGAGTGGCGATCAGGCTGCTGAGTTGATCGGCGCTGGGGAAGGGGGGTCTTGCCGGTGAAGCCGCCCATGACGAGCATCGGCTGGGACCGGGCGCGCAGCAGGCGCTCCGCGGGGTAGGCGGCCTGGGTGGCGAGCAGGTACTTCTCGCCGTGGTGGTGCGCGGTGAGGTAGTCGAGCAGGGCGGTGTCGCGGGCGCTGGGCTGGTCGAGTCCGACCCGGCGGAGGGCGGATCGGGTGTACGGCCTTGTGGTAGGCCTTGCCCACCGGACCGGCCGTCGGCGACGTGGAGGCGCCTGGGTACAGCGGGTCGAGGGAGGAGGCGGCCCAGCCGGCGGGTATGAGCACGCCGCACACCGACAGAGGCACGGCGAGCAGGAGCAGCCAGGAGGCGAACAGGGTCGGCCACTCAGGGCGACGGCGAGCACACCTGCGGCACCGACTGCTCGGGCTATGAGTCTTTGACGGTGGCGCGCGGTCTGCGGTGTCGCACAAAACTCCCCTAGTGATCACGGACCACTGGCCCGGCGATGGCCGGGCCACACCGTACCGCCGCCCGGACCGACGGATCACAGGACCACGCGTTTACCTCGGAGTTGCAGGTCCGGACCCCCCTACGCGCAGGCACGGTCCGCCGGATCACGGGCGGCATGCCGTGCCGTGGTGAGCCCGCGTCAGGCCGCCGAGGAAGGAAGACCGGAGGACGGAAGGCTGGAGGAAGGAAGGCTGGAGGAAGGAAGGCTGGAGGAAGGAAGGCTGATGGAACGGCTCTCCTCCATGACCTGGTAGCCCGCGCTGGTGTAGAGGTTCATGGCCACCTCGTTGCCGCCCCACACGGTGAACATCAGCGCCGTGTCGCCGGCTTCCAGCGTCGCCAGTTCTCCGGCCGCCATCGCGGCCCGCCCGTACCCTTTGCCGCGGTGCTGCTCCTGGATGTGCAGCGAGTAGCCGTAGGTGACCCCGGGGAGGTACCGGTGCTTCAGCCAACCGGTGCCGATCTGCTCGCCCGCCGCCTCCAGCACCAGGAACGAGTTGTCGGGCGTCGCCAGGCCCTGGGGGATGAGGTCGGCGAAGTCGCGGTCGGACTTGCGTACCGCCTCCTCGGGGCTCAGGGTTCCCGAGCGGACGATGTCGCCGACGTAGGCGGCCTTCTCCGAGGCGAGCCACTGGGGATATTCGGCCTCTGTCATGGGCCGTGCGGTGACGCCCGCGAGTGGTTTCGGCGGGGAATCGATGCGGCGCGTCCTGAGCTGGCCGCGGACGCCGTAACCGTGGAACAACTCACCGGCGGGCTCGGTGAGCCGTATGTTCAGCCGGCGGGCGCCGCGCTCGGCGCACCATCGCTCGGCCCAGTCACGGGCGGCCTGCTCGTGTCCCCGGCCGGTGTGGGGTGCGTCGACGTGGAGGTCGCCGATACGGCCCGCGAGGGCGCCGTGGTTGTCGGTCACGACCACGGCGACGTGTCCCACTCGCGTCCCGGCGTCCGTGATCTCGGCGACGGTCCAGTCGCCGGTGTCGGCACGTACATCCTTGAGGATGCGCTCCGCGGCGGCCGTACTCAGTCCCGCGGCCGTGTATGAGGCGAGCAGCCGGCGCTCGAAGGCCTCCTGCCACTGCGTGCTGTCATCAAGGATGCTGAATTCTGTCACCTGATCACACTAGCCATGTTGTCATGGACGGAACGGGTGTTTTTCGCGTGGGGCAGGCGACTGTTGCGGACATGGACGGCTCGACGGAGCCCAGCATGCAGTCGAGGACGTCGGTGTCATGGCCCCGACCCGGCGCCGGACACTCGAACCCGCTGAGACGCCCGCATTCACGAAATGCGTGTTGGGTGAACAGGTCTGGTTCGGCGTCGGCGTACGTCCATGGACACGATGCGGAGAGGTACCGCCGACCTCGGTGTTCTCCGTGGCGTGGCGGTGTACCGCTTGGTATGGGCGATATGGCTGAAGTTGTGCGGACAAGTTGATTCAGGCGAGCCGGACGGGAACCGTGTCGGGAAGGTCTGACTCACACTGTCTACGGGACGGACGACAACAGGTGATGGCCACGACGGCGGACAAGGCGGGCGCGCTTCCGGCGGCGTCGAACAGTCTGCGGCTTCCGGGGATTGTCCTCGGGGTCGGCCTCGGCGGATTCGTCGACGGCATTCTGCTGCACCAGCTCCTTCAGTGGCACCACATGCTCACCAGCACCAACCACGACCACATCGGAGTGAAGTACTACGACCCCCACACGGTGTCCGGGCTGGAGATGAACACCGTGTGGGACGGCATCTTCCACGCCGTGTGCTGGATCGCCGTACTGGTGGGCCTGGCCATCCTGTACGCGCGGGTCACGCACGACCGGCGAGCGGTGTGGACCTCGCGGGTTCTGTGGGGCTGGATCCTGGCCGGCTGGGGCTGGTTCAACCTGGTGGAGGGCATCCTGGACCACCAGATCCTCGGCATCCACCACGTCCATGGCGGTCCTCACCAGGCTTGGTGGGACGCCGGTTTCCTCATCCTGGGCGGCCTGTTCGTGATCGCCGGGTATCTGGTACAGCGAAGTGGCCGGCCCTTCGACTCCGACGCATCCCGTGACGGCGAGCCGGCCGGAGGCCGCGCCTGATGGGCCCGATGCACCAGCAGGGGGAGGGCGGCGGCGCGCTGCCGGGAGCGGTACTGACGGGGTTGCTCCTGTTCGTCGCTGCCGTCTGCTACCTGCTCGCCGCACGGCGGGCCAGGTGCCGCAACGCTGTACAGGGCTGGAGCGGCTGGCGGTCGGCGTCCTTCCTCACCGGGCTGGCGCTGCTCGCCGTCGCGCTGCTGCCGCCGCTGGCACCCGCCGCGCACTCCGACTTCCGCGGGCACATGGCCCAGCACATGCTCATCGGCATGTACGCGCCCCTGGCTCTCGTGCTGGCCGCGCCGATCACACTCCTCCTGCGCGCGCTGCCCCACGACCACGCCCGCAGAGTGGCCGTACTCCTGCACAGCCCACCGGCCCGCCTCCTGGCGCATCCCGCGGCGGCACTCACCCTCAGTACCGGAACCTTGGGAGTGCTGTACTTCACGCCCCTCTACAACGCCGTCATGGCCCACCCCGCAGGCCATTGGCTCCTGCACGCCCACTTCCTCGCGTCGGGCTGCCTGTTCGCCTACGCGATCGCCGGTCCCGACCCCGCGCCCAGCAGGCCCGGGGTGCGGAGCCGACTGGTGTACCTGGGCATCGCCATCGCCGCGCACGCCCTGATCGCACAGGCCATGTACGGCGGCTTCTTCCTCGACGTCCACGCCCCCATCGACCAGGTCCAGCAAGGCGCGGAGATCATGTACTACGGCGGGGACATCGCCGAACTCCTGCTGGCCGGCGCCCTGGTGGCAAGCTGGCGTCCCGAGCGCCGTAGCTCGACGACCAGTTGGCGCGGCCGGTCGGGCATCGGCGCGCCGACCCCGCACTGATCGGCGGGTTTCCAGCACCGGGGCGCTCCGCGAGCGGTGGCGCCACGATGTCCGCCGGGAAGCCGGCGAGCGTGAACAGTGCGCGCAGCGGGGCGGGGACGTCCGGCGGGCCTGCGGACGCCGGTGGACGTCACGGGCGGGGTGGGCTGCACCGGGGGAGCGGGGGGCGATCCGTGCCTGGCCCTCTTCCAGGTCCACCGCGGCAAATGCCAGGTCGCGCGGGCCGGGACGACGTGTTCGGCCTGCAGCTGCCCGGCGTCGAGGACTGGGCGCGTGAACGTCCCGAACTGGTCGCCGCGCCGTTGGAGGTGCTCGCCCGGCTGCACCGGTCGTATCCGCAGTGCCAGTCGCGGATGACCTCGTGGCTCGATGAGCATGTGCTGTCCGTGGTCGGCGCATGTACGTCCGGCCGTCGAACTCGCGGTGAAGCGGATCACGCGGGAGTGCCTGCCCGCGATGCCGACGGCCGCGCGGATTCCGGGGTGTGAGCGTCTGTGCAGGAACGCCGCCAACGCCCGAGCGCACCAGCCCGACACGAAGCGGACCGGGTTCCTGGACGCCGTGGCGACCGCATGGGCGGAACTCGACCTCGACCGCTGCCCGTTCCCCCGCAGCGTCGCCGAGCAACTGCGCAAGCACGACGGCCGAGCAGAGTTCGTCGTCGGCATCGACCTCATCGTCAACGGAATCACCGCTCGCCAGTAGGCGACCGGCCGACCGGACCTGCCTCGTCCCAGCTCGGTCTTCGCCTCAGTGTCGGTGAGGGCTTGGTTTCCCGGGCCTCGTCGGCCCACCGGCTCGGCCGCCGCAACCCGGTGATCTGATCGATGACAGCCGCGGCGTTCTCCTTGCTTGTCCTCGGCTTCTTGCCGTTCCGCCAGAGGCCAGATCACTGATCGACCGTTGCGGTGAGGCGCCGGAGTGCGGCGTCGGCGGGTGGGCCCCAGGTGGGCTTGCCTCCGGGGCGGCCGTGGACGCCGGCGTGTCCGATGTGGATGCAGGCGAGGGCTTTCAGCACGGCCCAGCCGCGGGCGCGGCGCAGTGTCGCGGCGTCCGGGCTTGGCCGGTAGGCGTCGTGGAAGCGGTCGATGGCGCCGTCCGGCAGCAGGATCCAAGCGGCGGCGAGGTCGCAGGCCGGGTCGCCGGCGCAGAGGTCGCCGAAGTCGATCACTCCGGAGAAAGTGCCGTTCGTGGTCAGGATGTTCGCTGGATGCAGGTCGCCGTGGAGCCAGAGACGTGGGCCTGCCCAGTCCGGCGCGGCGGCGGCGTCTTCCCAGACCGCGCGGACGGCGTCCGGGTCGCGGATCAGTCCCAGTTCCGTGGCCGAGGCGAGCCCTTGGGCGAAGGGTTCGGCGGTGTCGGCCAGCGGGCCACCGCGGTCCCGGCCCGCGGGCGCCCCGTCGGGGGCGGGGCGGTGGAGGGCGGTCAGGAAGGCGGCCAGGGTTTCGGCCGCCTCCGTGCCGCGCGTAGCGGGGGCGCGGTCGGCGGGCTCGCCCGGTACCCAGGTGGTGACGAGCCAGGGCCGCGGAAAACGCTCGGAGGGCTCACCAAGATGCTGCGGGACGGGGATCGGGAGAGGAAGGTGCGAGGCGAGGAGGGGCAGCCAGGCGTGCTCCTTGCGCAGCAGCGCGTCCGCGGACTGCGTCGCCCACGGCAACCGGACGGCGAGGTCGTCGCCGAGCCGCCACACTTGATTGTCCCAGCCGAGCGCTCCGAGCTTCAGGGGGCGATCCGCCAGGTCGGGGTACTCCTCGCGCAGCAGATTCCGGATCAGGTCCTCGGTGATGTCCATCTCGGTGGCTGTCATGTGGAGCAACGGTAGTCGGCAGCGGCGCTGGCTGGATGCCCGACGGATGTGTGTCAAGTCGAGGCGTTACAAAGCCCTGAAGCTGTACTTCACGGCTGAGCGTTTGCATGCAGTCTCGATCGGCGCGGAGAGCCGGGAACCGTTCTCTGCCGAGGGAAGCCTGGGCGATTTTCTGAGACGGGACCGCTGTGCACGGAACGGAGTACTTGCGCCGTCTTTCATGTCTGGCCGCCCAAGGTTAGTGTTCGGGTTCGGCGAGTGATCCACGAGGAGCTGAGACATGGTCGGTTTCCCGAGCGCGCGTTGACGTTGTAGGCCGTGATCGGCCTGTCATCGCGTGCTGCCCTTGATGTTGCGGCACAGCGAGCCTTCCCCTGCCCCAACCATCGGTGTGCCTGTTGCGCGCCAGGTGCCGGGCCTCGTCGTCGGCAATCCAAGGGATCCCCGTGCCGTCCGCATCCTCCGCAGTATCTGATTCCAGTCGAGCTGTCCCTTCAAGTCTGTGGCGGGACGAAGACTTCCGCCGACTCTGGGTGGGGCAGACGGCCTCCCAACTCGGCGAACAGACAAGCCTGTTGGTGTTGCCGCTGTTCGCCGTCCTGGCACTCGACGCCGGTGCCGGCCAGTTGGGCGTGCTCCGAGCGGTGGGGCAGGCACCGATCCTGTTGTTCTCGCTCATCGTCGGCGCGTGGGTCGACAGATGGCGAACCCGTACGGTGATGGTGCTGGCGGACGTCAGCCGAACCATGGCCCTGGGTGTCGCTGCCGTGGCCGGCCTCCTCGGCTGGCTCGGCCTGCCTGCGCTGCTCGTGCTCACCTTCGTTGTCGGGGCCCTGTCCGTGTTCTTCGACGTGGCATACCAGGCGTGTCTCGTCCGGCTGGTGAGACGCGATCAGTTGGTGCGGGGTAACCGTGCGCTCGAGGGCAGCCGGTCCGCGGCGCAGATCGGCGGTCCCGCGCTCGGCGGTGCCTTGGTGTCACTGCTGTCTGCGCCGATCGCTGCCGCCTCCAGCGCGCTGTTCTTCGCGCTGTCGTTCCTGTCGATCCGACGCATCCGTCGGATCGAGTCGATCCCGGAGCGCTCGGAACGTCCCCCTCGGGTATGGCGGCGGATCCATGAGGGACTCCGTTTCGTCGTCAGCGACACCTCGCTGCGGACCGTGTGCCTGGCCTCGGCCGCCTTCCAGTTCTCCTTCGCGGCCATGATGACCGTCTATCTGCTCTTCCTGCCGCGGGAACTGCACTTGTCGGGCACCGCGGTCGGGCTGTCGCTCGCGGCGACGGGTCCGGGCGCGCTTGTGGGCTCGGTGCTGGCCGCCCGTCTGCCGGGCCGGTTCGGTCATGGTGCGGTGCTCGTGTCCGCGGCGGCACTGGGCGACGGCGCGTTCTTGTGTGTGCCCGCGCTGCACGGCTCTTCTGCGGTGACGGCTCCCGTGCTCCTTGCGGTCAGCTTCGTGTTCGGTACTGGCGGCCAGTTGGTGAACGTCACGGTCATGGCCGTCCGGCAGGCCGTCACTCCGGACAGGCTGCAGGGCCGCACGGCCGCGACGATCACATTTGTCGGCATGGGGCTGACCCCACTCGGCTCGCTGTTCGGCGGCTTCCTCGCGCAGGAGTGGGGGTTGCGCACCAGCCTCCTGGCGACGGCCGCGGGCATGATGTTGTCCCCGGTGCTGATGGCCCTGTCCCCGCTCGCCCGCCTGAGACGGGCGCTTCCGACCCTCGCAGAAGATGCCGCCGACCCACGGACTCCCTGATGGCCACGAGACCGTCCGCGTGGGTATCCCGGAAACTCGGGTGCCTGGTGTGGAGCGCCACAAGGAGCCACCGGCCGAGGAGTGGATCTTGGTCCTCGACGGGCGGAGAACCCGCCGGGCGACCCTGTCGGCGCTGGGGCCGACCGGCAAGGACCAGGACGCGTTCGTCCGGATCGGTGCCGAGAAGCATCGGCACCACGGGTGGGTCAACCCGGGACGCGAGCTTCAGCGCCGCCACTTCGCGGGTATACCTCTCGGCCGCCTCTGGAGCGTCGAGGAGCTGCTTGACCACCACGGGTGTGCCGGACAGTTCGGCCCGCCATACGCGAGATCGCGGGCCGCTTCCCAGCCGGCGAGCCCGACGAGGTGAGCCCAGCTCGGACCGCAGCTCGTCCCCGAATGGCAGTCGTGACCACATGGACTCATGCTCGCACGCACGCTTGCGCGCGAACTGCCTTTACGCCACGGCATTGCTCCGCCTGTCCGCGTGGCCTCTAAGCATCGCCCTTACGCGCCGTGCAGTAAGGGCCACTGAGCCCCAGGCCGCTGAGACCTTCCATGTCCTGCACTTGCGCTGAAGGCTTCACCGTCCAGACCGGCCAGCACCTCGAGGTCGCGCTCGCCGCGGGCCATGGCCTGAAGCATGTCCAGGGCGGAAGCACCGGCGATGTCGTGGTCAGGCTGCTGGTGCGAAGGCCGTGATGGCCTCGACAAGGTCGGCCGGGGCTTCCAGCGGGATCAGGTGACCGGTGTGCGGGACCACCACGAAGTCGGCCTGGGAGAGGTAGGGCACCAGGTTGTCGCGGAGCACGTCGACGGGTTCGACCTGATCGTTCTCTCCGGCGACGACGAGGGCGGGAACGCTGACCATGCGCGTGTGCTCGGTGATGTCCTGCGCGATGCCGCGCAGCGGCCACTCGGTGCGGGCGGCGTCGGTGACGGTCCGCGAATCGGTCACGATCTGCGCCTTGACCGATGCGGGCAGCTCGGTGGCGGTGAGGATGTGGTCCCGTACCCCGGTTACGGAATCGGCGGAGTCGTAAGCGTGCGACAGGGCTTCCTGGTACTCGGGGGTGATCTGTGCGGCGGGCTTCGCCGGGCCGGAGCCGACGAGGACGATGCCACGCAGGCCGGCGGGCCGGGTGGCCGCGACCAGCTGTGCGACCTTGCCCCCCATCGAATGCCCCACCAGGACGTAGTCGGTGACCCCCGCGTCGGCGAGCACGGCGAGCGTGTCGTCGGCGAGCTGACCGAGCGTGTAGGGGCCGGGCAGAGCGCTCGACCGGCTCCACCCGCGGAAGTCGACCGTGAGCACGTCACGGCCCGCGAGGCGGTCGACGAGGAGGTCCCAGGTACGGGCGGAACCACCCCAGTAGTGCAGGAACACCAGGGTCGGTCCGGTCCCCGGCCGGTGGTCGTAAACGGGCAGAAGCGTCTGCTGCGTCATGCTCATGGTGGCTCTTCTTCCAATCAGTGTTCTGAGCGTTGTCCTGTGAGTTCATTGAAACTTCTGTACCCGGACGGGACATCGGCGTGACTGGTCGCCCGATGGTGAAAACTGGACACGTGACCGTGATTCGCCAGATGACCTACCAGCCCGCAGGGCGCCGCGCCGCCGCGGTCGAGACCATGACGTTCGACCGCCTTCGCGAGCTGACCGACGGCGGCACCCAGCGCGCCGACTTCCACGTCCTCGCCGTCATCGACGCCGGACACGGCTCGGTCACGGTGGACTTCCTCCACCATCCGCTCACAGAGCGGTCCGCGGTGTGGATTCCACCCGGAGCAGTGCATCGGTGGGACGACATCGGCGATGTGGCGGGGCAACTCGTACTGTTCGTGCCGACTGCGCCGGTCACCCACGCCACCCGGCAGCTCGTCGCCTCCCCGGACCTTGCCGCGCACTGGAGCATCCCCGACGCCGACTGGCTGTTCGTCGACACCGCGCGCAACCATCTCCTCCTCGAAGCATCTGCACCACTCGAGGACTTCTCCACGGAGCTGCCCGAAATCCTGCTTTCCGCGCTCATCGCCCGGCTGCGGCCCCCGCACGCCGAAGCACGGTTCACACGCCCGGTGTTTCGGTTGTTCCGCTCCAGCGTCGAGACGCACTTCCGTAACCATCACGACGCCAGCTACTACGCCCGTGCGCTGGGATACGCGCCCCGCACCCTCTCACGAGCGGTGCAGCAGGCCACAGGCCGCACCGCGAAGGCATACATCGTCGACCGGATCATCCTGGAAGCCAAACGGCTCCTCGCGCACGACCGCCTCACCGCAGCCCGCTGCGCCGCCACGCTCGGCTTCCCCGACGCATCCAACTTCTCGGTGTTCTTCTACAAGGCGACAGGCATGCGCCCGGGCGCATGGAAGGCGACGGTAACGGTCGAGTGAGGCGGTGCACTCAGGAAAGGCACTCACATCCACAATCACGGAGTGCCACAGCCCATGATCGCCGGAACTCCGTACTCGCCTCGGCGCCACCGCGCCTATCTGTGCCACCTTAGTAGGGTCGGGACTGGCGCGGTGGCCTGCGAAGGCTCCGTTTCCGACCTCGACCCTACTTATCCCAGCACCCGCCCGAGGAAGCCGCGCAGGTAACCCGCGACGACGTCCAGGTGGCTCTCCAGAAGGAAGTGACCGCCGTTGACCAGGTGCACCTCCGCGTCCTTGGCGTCGCGGGCGAAGGCCCGCGCGCCCGCCGGGCCGAAGATTTCGTCGTTGCGGCCCCACACGGCGAGCACCGGGACCTCGCTGGTGCGCAGGAATTCGTGCAGCAGCGGGTAGAGCGGGCGGTTGTTCTGGTAGTCGCGGAACAGCGCCAACTGGACCTCGTCGTTGCCCTCGCGGGAGACGAGGGCGAAGTCGTGCTCCCAGGTGTCCGGGCTGACCAGGCTCGGGTCGGGCACGCCGTGCACGTACTGCCAGCGGATGGCGTCGACACTCAGCGCGGCGCGGACGGCGGGTTCGGTGTCGGGGCCGGGGCTCGCCCCGTAGGCCCAGACGTCGGTCCAGAACGACTCGACGAAACCGTCCTCGTAGCCGTTGCCGTTCTGGGTGACGAGGGCGGAGATCCGTTCGGGGTGCTGGAGCGCGAGGCGCCATCCGATGGGCGCGCCGTAGTCCTGGACGTAGAGGGCGTAGCGGTCCAGGCCCAGTTGGCCGAGCAGTCCGGAGGTGAGTTCGGCGAGGGCTTCGAAGGTGTAGGTGAACTCCCCTACAAGGGGGGCGTCGGAGTGGCCGAAGCCGAGGTGGTCCGGCGCGATGACGTGGTAGTCGTCGGCCAGCAGCGGAATGAGCTCGCGGAACATGAACGAGCTGGTCGGGTAGCCGTGCAGCAGGACGATCGCGGGGGCTTCGGCGGGGCCGGCTTCGCGGTAGAAGATCTCATGGCCGTCGACAGTGGCGGTCCGGTAGTGCACCGAGCTCATTTCTAACCCCTTCGAATGTTTGATCCGGCTAGGTCCTCGTCATGCAAGCACGGAGTGGTATCACCGACCTGCCCGCCGCGCTGCGGAACCTGCCGCCACTCGTACACGTCGAGGTCTGACCGGCACGACGCAGAGGACGCCGGCGATCAAGTCACCGCTGGCGTCCTCTACGTTCAGCACCGATCACGGCTACAGCGGCTCCGCGGTGGCCAGCGCGTCGCGAAGGCGGGCAGGAAGCTCGGGGTGGTCGCGCCAGACGACGCAGGTGTTCAGCATGCTCCGCCAGATTGAGCGGGCCGCCTCGGGGTCAGCTGCCGGGCCGTCGAGGACCTCCACGAGCAGGCGGGCGTAGTAGTTGATGGCCTTGCCCAGGGTCTCCGGAACACTCAGGATCAGTTCCGCTTCGGCGGTGAGAGGTTCTTCGGCCAGTTCGGGCATGCGCTGCTTGAGCTTGTCGGCAGTCTGTTGCACCTGGTCCGTGGCGAACCCGGCGAGGGCGCACAGCTGCTCGGCGGTGGGCAGGGCGGTGACGGTTGCGGTCGTGGCCCTGGAGAGCGCGGGCACGGAACCCGGCAGATCAGCCGGACAAACGAAGCAAAGCTACTGGCGGGTTACTTGTCACCAGGTTCGCCGCTCGTTAACGGCACCCCGTCCACCAGGCCCGTCAGCTCGGCGACCTGGGCACCGTCGCGCAGGGAGCCGTCCTGTTCGAGGGCGGGGTGCCAGACCCGCTCGGGCAGGTGGCGTATGGCTTGGCGGACGGGTTCGGTGATGCACCATCCGACGGAGAAGGAGGCGTGTATCCCGCGTGAGCGCAGGGCGCGGATGTGGGCCAGGAACGTCTTGGCGGATTCGGCGCTGTCGGTGCGGATGAGGAGGTCGGTGCCGTGGCGGTGGTCGTCGGGGAGCTGGGCGAGCGCGGCATTCAGGACGGTGATGTGGTCGGCGGCGGTGTTGGCCGCGGCGTTGCCGGGCCGCAGCACACCGGCCAGGGCCTCGCCGGTGTTGTCCAGGAAGCACAGCAGCGGGTGGTAGCCGAAGCCGTGCTTGTAGGTGGGCGCGGCGTGCTCCTTCTCGGAGTGCCAGGTGACGAGGGTGGCGTCGATGTCCAGGACCAGACCAGGCAGTTCACGTCCACCGGCGTGGGAGGCGGGGATGCCGTCCCGTGTTTCGCCGGCCTGCAGCCAAGCGGTCTCGCGGGCGGTGGCACGGGCCGTGCGCAGGGCTTCGAGGGCGGCGGGGCCGATGTCGGCCAGCAGCCGCCAGGCGGTGGGCGTCGAAGCGACCGGACCGAACACATCGCTCCGGTCGCGCAGCAGTGCCAGGTCGGCGATCGCCTCGCCGCCGTCGGCAAGCATCACTGCCAGATCGATCGCGATCCGGCCCGGATCGTGGCCGGTGCCGCGCGGACGCAGCCGACGGAGGGCGTTGCTGAAGACATGGGTCAGTCCGGTGGCTCGGCGAGATCGGCCAGCAGGCGGGATCCAGCATGGCTGACACCCCGCGCCCGTCGGTGGAGACGACGAGCCGGGGACGTGACCCGGTAGTGTGAACGTAGAAAGTGCCTTCCTGCTGAAACGACAGAAGCCTTAGACAAGCCCTATCGTCCCAGTTCAGAAGGCATTTTCGCGTTGCCGCTCATGATCCGGACAGAGCCCCGAGTAAAACGCGCAGGCTACTGCCGCAGGAGTACGACGAGCACGGTGCGCGCAGCTTCGTCCGGCGGCGCGGAACGGCCGTCGCACCCGCAGCGCCTCTACGCCGCGCTGCGCCTGGAGCCGGCCAGGCCCCCTGCCGGCCGCCCCGCCCGACGCCGCCCGGGGATTGGTGCCCGCCCAACACCGCCTCGCAGCCCCCCACCGACTGTCACCCGGACCAGGGATACCGCCGCCGGCGACTCACCTTCACCTCACCCGAATCGGTCCGCGACGGTCCACGGGCCCCGCTCGACTCGTGTCTCCTCACCGACGACGAGTACACCGCGGGCAGCGACCGCTGGGGCCAGACTTCCGCATGTCCCATACGACTTGGTCGCTCCAGCGATCTGAAGGGGAAGGGTCATCACCGACCCTGGGAAGATCCGGAGCCGTCGCGTGCCCCACGTGACGCGTCGGCAGTGCCGCGGCGCGGGAGGCACCCGTGTGGTGCGGGAGTGATCGCGGGTCGTCCGTGTGCATCGACGCCAGCAGATTGACCCAGCCTCGCGTGCCCACCTCCTGCTGGAGAGTGCCCCTCGTGCCGGAGGGCACATTGCCAGTGCTCCGACCGGGAAGGTTCGCCGGGTTCGGCCTTGTTCTAGGATCCTCTGGCTATGGGGGGATCTTTTCGTGACCGGTGGCGCCTGACTCGTGCCGTTGCTGTGGCGCTGGCCGCGCTGGCCGTGATCGTGTCACTGGGCGTCGTGCTCCTGGTTCTTCCGGGGCTGATAGTCGACCACGACCTCGCAGGTGGCCACCTCGCTGCAGCGGACCGGTTGAACGCGGTGAACAACGAGCGCACCACGCTTCTGCAGACGGTCGGCGGTGCGGTCGTCCTGTTCGGCGCCTATGCCACATGGCGGCAGCTGCGCGTCAGCCAAGACGGGCTGAACGCAACCCGAGAGGGGAACATCACCGATCGCTTCAGCCGGGCCGTGGATCAGCTCGGCAGTGACAAGCTGGACGTGCGGATCGGAGGCATCTACGCACTGTGGCGGATTGCGGATCACTCCGACCGCGACCGCGAGGCGGTCGTCTCCATCATGGCGGCGTATCTGCGGACACACCTTCCCTGGCCGCCGCAGGAATCCGCGGTTCCGGCGGCGGACGTGTCCATTAACGCGGTGCCCCCGTTGGAGACCCGCGCCGCGGACGCTCAGACGGCGCTGACCTGCCTCGGGGTCCTGTACCAGGAACGCCGTCCGGAGTGGCTCAACGTCAGTTTGACCGACCTGCGCCGAGCCGACTGTGACGGATTGTGGCTGCACGGAGTCAACTTCGACGGCGCATGCCTGGAAGCGGCGAGCGTCTACCAGGTCAACCTGAGCAAGGCGTCACTGATCGCCGCCAACCTGCGGCATGCCGAACTCGGCACTTCGCTTCTCCATCAGGTCCGCTGTCTGCAAGCCGATCTGCGCGGCGCACGCCTGGTCAAAGCCGACTTGAGGTCAGCGGACTTCTCCCGTGCGGACCTGCGGGAGGCGAACCTTCGCAAGGCCCGCGCCCAGGGTGCCGTGTTCGCCGGTGCGGACCTGAGGTTGACCGACCTCCGGGGCTGCGACCTCACCGACACTGACCTGCGAGAGGCGAGGCTGGAAGGCGCACTGGCGAGCGACCTTACGATCTGGCCGACCGGCTTCGACGCTCAAGCAGCCGGCGTCGTTGTCACGGCGGACCCTGGCATCGAACCGGACAATCTGCTTCCGGCTGCCGCGCTCACGAGGCGAGTCCCGCTCCTGCAGTCGGAGCCGATGCATGGTCCGTCAGCGTCGGCGAATTGAGCAATCAGGCAGCGCAGTCGATGGGCCGTCCGGCCCAGCGGATGCCCTTCTCGCTGCGGACGCGGGCGCGTTCCCTGCGCTGGGCGGCGAGCACGTCGGGGTGACGCGCGTTGGCGTTGCGCCAGCGCAGGTAGCGGTGCAGGGCCTGGGTCTGCGCGGGATGGCTGCGGTGGTTTGAGTTGGCCAGGGTGAACTGCCGCAGCGGACCGAAGTGCGCCTCGATTGGGTTGGCCCAGGAGGCGTAGGTCGGGGTGAAGCGCAGTTCGACCTTGTTCTTCTTCGCCCAGCGGCGGGTGTCCGCGCCGGTGTGGGCGGAGAGGTTGTCCAGAATGATGTAGATCGGGGCGCCGTCCGGGTTGGGCGGCACGGATCGACTTCCGGCGGGGAGAGTGCTCACCTGCTGGCGGCTACGGCACCGCGTCTCTACGACCCAGCAGGTCCCATTAGAGGGGGACGGCCTCCCGCCCATCGAGGGTCCAGACAGGCCAGGCCGATCTCGTTGAACCGGTGGATCACCTCCCGCACCGTGTCCTCGTCGGCCTGGACCAGTTGGGCGCTCACCGGGACGCGGTTCCGGCCGGCGGACGCCAGCAGCATCATCGCCCGACGACAGCGCACCGAGCTGGTACTGCCTCCGCGCACGATCTGCTCCAGTTTCTGCCCTTCCTGGTCGGTCAACCTGCGCACGCGGACAGGCTCGGCCACCACACCCCCAACGGTCGGACGGACGTCACCGACATCCAACCGCCACAACGGCCAACCCGGCGAACCTTCCCGGTCAGAGCACTAGCGACGCCGCGGAGCCGGAGCCGGAAATGCTGCCAGGCATGCACGTCCCTGGCCGAAATTTCGGCTGAGGGTGAGGCCGGACCCGTGGCGGCCGGGGAAGGGAATCGCCGGAAGCTCATGAATATGAGGGGCATATCCGGCCCCCGGGGCTGACCGACGCCGCTGCCCAGAGGAACGAAGCCTTCCCCGTCCCTCAGACGCGAGCCGGAAGAGTCGGCCCCGGCGGCCGGAATGAGGACCTCATGCCTACCAGTAGTGCCGTCGGCCGGCGACCGCGTGCCCCATGGAGCCCAGGATCCACAGCACCGCCCCTACGACGGCGAGGATTATGCCGATGGTCCACAGGATGGAGATTCCTGTGACGAAACCGATGATGAGCAAGATGACACCGACGGCGATCATGGCAAGCCTCCTGGTGATGAATCGCTCGTAACATCCGAGTGCCCGAACTGGAACGTGATACGCCACCCGGAGAACATCGGAATCCGCGGGAGCTGCTTCGCATTCCGGGGCATCTCAGCCGCGTGTAAAGCGGGCAGGATGGCTTGCCACCCAAAGTAGCCGACTGGCGCCAGACGGTAGTGGGGCACCGTCAGCGGCTGCGGCAGCCCTGGAGGGAAGGCGGGCGCGCCGCCACGACCGCGCCAATGCCGCCACAGGCGCACTGATCATTTCGTCGGCATTGTGTCGGTATGTCAACCTCCCCGTTCGAACTGCCGGTTCACGGCCGCCTTCGCGCCACCGGCAACGGGTGAAAACCAGTTGTACGACTCGGGTAGCATGATCGAACTTACTAGGCTCCCCCGCCGCACGTCCTTCACCGGAACGCCCTGCTGTCCGGACGAAGGGTGACCTATTTGATTGACATCTGATAAATCGGCCAAACAATTGATACCTATCGCACCGCGGGTGATTTCGCGAACAAAGTGCAGATCCGCGTTCGCCGCGTGCCGCCGACCGCGGGTGATGCTGTGGGCTGCGGCGGCTGTGGCGACCCTCGGATTCCTCGTCGCGCTGGAGGTCGCCGCGCGTCGCTACGGCCTGCCGGGGCCGATCACCAGCCAGGCGCGGGAGGTGATATTGCCTCCCAAGTCCGGTTTCCTGTTGTACGCCAGCATGGCGTTGATGATGGTGGTGCTCACCTGGCGGCAACGGCTCATCGCGGTGGGTGCCGCGATCGGCATCGACATCGCCTTCTTGTTCGTGCGGTGGGCGCTCAACATCAGGATCACGGATGGCCACCCCTTCGGCAACGGCGCCTTGTGGGTGATTCTGGGCTGCGCGTTCATCGCTGTGACACGCCGAAGGGGCCGGGAGCGTGTCCTGCTGCTGCAAGGCGTCGGACTGGGCCTGCTGTTGGTGGCCGGCCGCAAGGCGGGCGATACCTGGCTACTGATCACGTCGAAGACTCGTCCCGCCGTGTTCGACCAGCATGTGGCAACCGTGGATCACGCGCTGGGCAACCCGTCGTGGCTGGCAGGCCGGATGGTCAGGGCCACCGGTCCGCTCGGCGCCCATGTTCTCGACTACGTCTACATTCAGCTGGCGGTGGCCGCAGTCGTCGTCGCGGCGTACCAGCTGCGCAACGTGGCGGTCGAGCGCCGATTCCCGAGCCACCATCTGGTGCGCACCTTTCTGGTCATCGGTATCCTCGGCCCGGCCATCTACATGATCTTCCCAGTGGTCGGACCGGTATTCGCCTACGGCGCCGACGGCGGGCACTGGGCGGTGGCCAACCTGTGGCCGGACACACCACCGCCGATTCATGCCCCGCATCAGATACCGTTCGACGAGATCACCCCGCGCAACTGCATGCCCAGCCTGCACACGGCGTGGGCAACCGCGATTTTCGTTCATTCCCGCAAGGGCCCACGGCTGCTGCGATTCGCCGGCGCGTTCTGGCTGATTGCCACGCTCGGCGCAACGCTGGGATTCGGCTACCACTACGGCGCCGATCTCATTGCCGGTGTGGTGTTCGCGCTCACGATCGAGGCAGCGCTGCGTTCGCTCGCATACGGCTGGGACCGGTCAGGAATCCGGCTGGTCGCTTACGGCACATCGGTTTTCGCTGCGCTCTTGCTGTCGTACCGGTATCTGCCGATCCAGATAGCCGAACATCCGTGGGTGTTTGGACCCCTTCTCATTCTGGCGATGACCTCAGTTGTCCGCGGCTACATACGCACCACCAAACTGTGGAATCCCGAGACTGCACCAGTGCGGCAACCAGAGCCGCAACCCGAACCTGTGTGAGCTCAGTTGACGGAGGCCGAGGCCGACAGGTTCTGGTCGGCCGCCCAGGAGGCGAGAATGCGGAGCCGTTCGTGCGTGGGGGAGCCGGGGGCGGCGGTCCAGACGGTCAGGTGCTGATCGGGATCGGTGTAGGCGGTGAACGTGTCCCAGTCCAGGACGAGTTCACCGACGACCGGGTGATTGAGCGTCTTCGTGCCCACGGTCCGGGCGACGACCGTGTTCGCCCCACCACTGGGCGAACTGCTTGTCGAGATCGACAGTTCACCGACCAGCTCGATGAGGCGCGGGTCCTCGGGGTATTTCGCCGCTTCCATCCGCAGCTGGGCAACGGAAATCTGCGCGGAGGTCTCCCAGTCGGCCAAAAGTGCGCATGGCCGGATCGGTGAACTGGATCCGGGCATAGTTCCGGTGCCTTCCCGGGATCCGGGAGGAGTCGGTGACCAGGGCGGCGGCCAGTGCGTTCCAGGCCAGGATGTCGCCACGGCGCCCCTGCACGATGGCCGGGGTGGCGGTGAGGTCGTGCAGCACACGCTGCAGCTATGGCTGCACTTTCTGCCTGCCGCGACGCCGGGTACGGCCAGCGGTCCTACCGGCGAGCTGGAAGAGGTACGCCCGCGCCCGCCTGGTCGTCGTCCAGATGGAGCACGCGGGCAAGAACGTCCAGCACGGGAGCGGATGCCTGCATACGGCCCTGCTCCAGCCTTGTGGAGTAGTCGGTGCTGGTCGAGGCGAGCTGGGCGACCTCCTCGCGGCGCAGTCCGGCCACCCGGCGCGGTGCGCTTGTCTCCGGCAGCCCGACTGTGCGCGGGCTCAGCTCGGCGCGCCGCACTTGACGGCGTGCAGGAGGTGCCGCCCGCCTGGCCCGGGGCGTTTCGTCCAGGTGCTTGTCCACCCGGCTCCGCAGCTGTACGGCCATGCACCAGCGGCCGTCCTGGGCGTCGGCGGCGGGCGAGGGTCGGGGGTGGGTGGCGCGGGCGCGCCGGGGACGGGTACGCGCCATCCAGCCCCGAAGCGTCATCTCCTCGCGGTGTTGTCCCTGGCCGTGTCCGGGCGGGTACCGTGCGCGTTCGGTTCCCTCATGCCCGGTACGGTGGCGGCGGGCCGCAGCCTCAGGGACGTACCGCTATGGAACGTACGGCTATCCTCCCGGCCTGATGCGTCCGCGCCACGCTCCGGAGTCTTCTCCGCGCTGCTCGATGTACTGCTTGAAGCGCTTCATGTCTCCCTTGACACGCCGGTCGAGCGTTCCGAGCATGTCCGCGGCCTTCTCCGCGGCCCCACTGGGTTCGACATCCATGACGAGTTCCACCCTGGTGTGCATGTCGTCGACCCGCTGGAAGCGGACCGATCCCTTCTGGGCCGTGTCACCGCTGGTGGTGCGCCACGTGATGCGCTCATCGGGAAGCTGGTCGACGATCTCCGTGTCGAACTCCCGGCGGACTCCACCGATCTTGGTGGTCCAGTGGTTGTGGCGATCGTCCAGCTGCCTGACTTCCTCGACGCCCTCCATGAAGTCCGGGAACGCCTCGAACTGCGTCCATTGGTTGTAGGCGGTGCGCACTGGAACGTCGACTTCCACTGTTTCCTTGACCGTGCTCATCAGTGCCTCCGTTGATCGATCTGACGCTGGGCGAGTACCCGCCACGTCACCGGCTACTACCCCGGGCTCGTGCCACCGCGACCCGGGGCGCGGCGGCTTACGACATGGCCGGTGCGACCAGCAGGCTGAGGGGCGAGTCCGCACCGGCCGCACACTTTCCACACGCCCGCTTGGCGAGCTGTGGGCGAAGTCCGGAGCCATCGACCTGGCCAGGCCGACCGCCAGCCATCCACGACGGTGCCGGCATGGCGTGCGCCGAGCAGCCAAGGAGTTTCTCGTCCGGAGGACAGCGACGGACGTGCGCTGAATGGCAGATTTCCCGGCGTCCGGCTGGTCAGCGCACCCGGACGGCGGTGACTACGCCGTCGCCCAGTTCGTGGAGCTGTACGTTGAACGCCGGGTCACCGGAGAGCAGGTTCCAGAACGGGACCACCTGCTCCCGGTGACTGACCGCATTGTCGACGGCCACCAAGCCGTGCGGCTTCAGCACCCGACGCAGATGTGGCCAGTACTCCACGTAAGCGGGCCGCTCCGCGTCGAGGTCGACCAAGGCGTCGGGCGTCTTGGCCAGGACGTCGGCACCGTCGCCGTGCACCACATCGACATGGCCCTGGACCCCGGCACGCTCGAGATTTCGCAGCGCCGCCGCGACCCGTGTCTCGTCGATCTCCACGGTCGTCAGCAGGCCGCCGGTGTCGCGGACCGCATCGAACCAGGGGCTGTTGCAAAAGCGGATCTAGCCCATGTCCCTGATCATCACGGCCGGGCACCGGCACGACAGCCCGCAGTTCCAACCGGTGCTCGAGAAGATTCGAGTGCCCCGCACCGGTCAGGGCCGGCCCAGAACAGAACCTTCAGCAGTTCATGAACCAGTCCACGTGGGAGGATCGGCACGATGTCGGCGCTTGCGGAGGAGTTCGAATCGCCGCACGACTGAGCATCTGGCGCTTGAGCATTTTGATCCGGAGGCCCGCAGCCGTTCGGGAGCACATCCCAGGCAGCCGTACGGGCTCAGCCCAGGTCGAAGGTGTTGGGCAGGCCCAGCCGATAGCGCGCCGCGTCCACCCGTTTCAGGGGCTCCAGTTCCGGCGGGCGGAACAGTTCCCAGACGCGACACCGCTCGGCACCCGAATTGTCCGCGTCGAGCAGCGCGTTGACCGCTCGCCGTGCGGACTCGTTGGCGCCCTCCATCGTCGCCAGGTCCACGTCGGTGCGGACGTAGTCGCCGGAGAGGAAGAAGTTCGGCACCCTGGTGCGGGCCGAGGGGCGATTGTAGAGGGTGCCCGTGGGGTGGATGAGGAGTTGCTCACGGTTGCGCGGGTCGGGGCCGCCGAGACCTGTCACGGCCGGATCCATGAACCAGCCGAGTCGGTCCTCGTCGGTGAGGGTCGTCTTGCCCGAGTCGTTCAGCCCGTCCTTGAGCTGGGCCCAGAGTTCGGCGACGATCTCGTCCTTGGTGCACTCGCGGGCGGTCTTGCCGTACAGGATACCGGGTTTGTCCCACTCAGAGATGATCGTGGACAGGCACTCATGGGCCCGTCCGTCCCCGTAGTCGCGCGAAAAGTCCCGCACATCCCAGAACTGGGACTGTCCGATGCCGGTCACCGCCCAAGGTGAGTCCAGGCAGTTGATGTGCCCGTGCACGACGGGGGTGGGCGTGCGCAGATAGAACATCACCCCGGTCATCCAGTCCGTCTTCAGCGCGTCGCACCGGCCGAGCTGCGGGTCGGCCGCGCGCAGGGCCTGGCCCCAGGTGGCGCGGGCGTGTTCGACGGGCATCGCCGAGACGTAGTAGTCGGCGGTGACTGTGCGCTCCGGGCCGCCGTCGCGGGGCGCGACATGGACGCCGGTTACACGGCCGCCCTCGTACAGCACCTCCCGAACCTCCGTGCCGAGCACGAACTCGACGCCGAGCGAGCGCAGATACCGTTCCCAGGGAGAGATCCAGGCCTCGCTCGTCGGGGCGTTGAGGACCCGGTCGATGTCGGCGTCGCCGTCCATGCCCCGGCCGAGCAGGCCCCACAGAAGCAGGGCCTCGATGATCACGCGGCCGACCGTTCGCGTGGAGGCGATCTCGGCGCGGGTGGCGACCAGATTGCGGGTCTGGCCGATGCCGAGGAGCACCTGGTACTCGGCGCTCATCTCGCCGGCCCGGATGAAGTCCCACCACGCAGTCTTCTCCCACTCGTCCTCGCGGCGGGCGTCGCAGCTGGTGAGATGGACGAGCAGACGGTCGGCGAAGTAGGCGGCCTCATGGGCGGGCAGCCGGGTGCCGAGGTCGAGGACGGACAGGATCTGGTCGCGCAGCCAGGCCGGGGTGATGTCACCGGGTGCGGGAGGGGTGGTGACCCGGCGCAGGGGGAAGTGCAGGTCCGGGCGGCCGGATCCACGTGCGAACAGCGCCTCGGTACCGCTGCGGAGGTTGTCGTGGACGCCGGCGGCATTGCCGGGGAAGGGGATACGGCGCATGGTGTCCGGCAGGTTCCGGTAGAAGCCGGGGAAGAAGCGGAAGCCGTGCTCCGCTGGAAGCGGTGCGCGACCGCCGGCGGCAGTGCCGGGGACGTCCATGGAGCGGGCCTTGCCGCCGAGTGCGTCGTAGTACTCGTAGACGGTGACGGCGTAGCCGCGTTCGGCGAGTTCATGGGCGGCGCTGAGACCTGAGACGCCCCCGCCCAGGACGGCGACGCGCTTCTCGGACGGCGCGGCCGCGGCGCTGCCGGCGGGCCATAAGGCGGTCGCCGCGACCGCTCCTCCGGCGACCGTCGCCCCGGCGGCGGCCAGGAAGCGTCTGCGGGAGTGTCCGGCGTTCTCCTCGGACTGCTGCGAGCGTTCTGCTGTCATGTGAACCGGAGCGTAGGGAGCGGCACCGGAAGCCGGAAGCCTGTTCCTCCGCCAGCCACAGCATCCTCACAATCCCAAGGAGAGAGGCCGGATGAGGATCCAGCGAGTGACGGCCCGGGCCGGTGGTGGCCGGGGCCTTGACGTTCGACTGCAGCGGCGACCACCTGGCTACGGCTGACCAGTGCTGCGGTCTCCTGGCGACGGCCTGGCCCACCGTCTCCGGCGTCCACTTTGAGGGCCTCGGCCGGCGGCAGGTGTTCCTGTGCCGCACGCAGGGAGCACAGCAGTTCTCTGGTCCTCACCTGCCCGCTGTCGGCCCCACCTGCGGCCTCCTCACCTCCGTCTGCGGCACCACCCACCGGAACAGCACCCACAACTCATCCGGCACCAACCGCTCAACCAGACCGCAGGAAGCGGTGTTTCAGTGCTGCGACCGGGAAGGTTCACCGGCGCGCGACACCTCAGTCCGCCCGCACGGCTTCACCCAGGGCAGAACGCCGCTCCCTTCCCCCGGCGCCCCGGATCCCTAGGCTGAAGGGGTGAGCACTCATGCGCCGAACGAAGCCCGCGTCATCCCCCTGCGCCCGCAGACCTCGCCGCCCGGTTCCGGTGGGGCGACCCGCGCCCCGCAGCGACCGGCGGGAGCCCCGCAGACACCCGCCCCGAAGGAACCGTTGTTGCGCGATCTCGTCGGCGATGTGCTGCGGCGCGAGCGGCTCGCCCAGGAGCGCACGCTGAAGGACGTCGCCGAGGCGGCCCGCATCTCGATGCCGTACCTGTCGGAGCTGGAGCGCGGACGCAAGGAGGCCTCCTCCGAGGTGCTGGCGGCCGCCGCCCAGGCGCTCGGCCTCGGCCTCGCCGACCTGCTCTCGCTCGCCCAGGACGAGTTGGCCCGGTACGCCCGGAGCCGGGTGAGCCGGGGCCGCACGTCGCCCACGGCGCAGTACGACGGCCTCTGCCTCGCGGCCTGACCGAACCGTCGGCCGGTAAGGCGGGGCACGCCACCGCCGTACCGGCCGGCTCGTCGGCCCTCGGCCGCGGCCGCGCGGGTCAGACGAACGCGAGCCGCCGGCTCAGCACCTCGTCGGCGAGCCCGTAGGCGACGGCCTCCTCGGCGGTGAGCACCTTGTCCCGGTCCATGTCCGCGCGCAGGGTCGCCACGTCGTGATGCGTGTGCCGGGACAGGACCTCCTCCACCTGCGAGCGGATGCGGACCATCTCCTTGGCCGCGAGGCTGAGGTCGGAGACCGTCCCCTGTCGGCCGCCGCTGGCCGGCTGGCCGAGCAGCACCCGCGCGTGCTGGAGCACGAACCGCCGCCCCGGATCTCCGCCGGCCAGCAGCACCGCCGCCGTCGACGCCGCCTGACCGACGCAGAACGTGGAGATCGGCGCCTGCACGAACGTCATCGTGTCGTAGATCGCCATCAGCGAAGTGAACGATCCGCCGGGCGAGTTGAGATAGATCGAGATCTCGTGCTCCGGGTTCGCCGACTCCAGATGCAAGAGTTGCGCGATGACCACATTGGCGACTCCGTCGTCGATCTCGGTGCCGAGGAAGATGATCCGCTCGTTCAGCAGCCGGCTGAAGACGTCGTAGGACCGCTCACCCTGCGCGGTCCGCTCGATGACGTAGGGAACCGTGTACGACCCCATCTCACAACCCCATCCGTCGGCGCGACGCGGCCGGGCGGATGTCGGTGAGCGACTCCACCACCCGGTCCACGATCCCGTACTCCCTGGCCTGCTCGGCCGTGAACCAGCGGTCCCGGTCGCCGTCCCGCGCGATCGTCTCCTCGCTCTGCCCGGTGTGCTCGGCGGTGATCCGCTCGATGGCCTTCTTGGTGAACTGCAGGTTCTCCGCCTGGATCTCGATGTCCGCGGTGGTGCCACCGATGCCCGCTGAGGGCTGGTGCATCATGATCCGCGCGTTCGGCAGCGCGAACCGCTTGCCGGGCGCCCCCACGGTGAGCAGGAACTGGCCCATGCTGGCGGCGAACCCCATCGCCAGCGTCGAGACGTCGTTCGGAATGAGCCGCATGGTGTCGTAGATGGCGAGACCCGCGGTGACCGACCCGCCGGGACTGTTGACGTACAGGCTGATGTCGGTGCGTGGGTCCTCCGCCGACAGCAGCAGCAACTGCGCGCACACCCGGTTGGCCGAAACGTCGTCGACCTGTGTGCCGAGGAGGACGATCCGCTGGGCGAGCAGCTGTGCCGCGAGATGGTCGTCGAAGCGGCTGGGCGGTGTGTCACCTTCCTCCGCGCGGGGCGGGAGCGTGGTCAGTGGAGTCATCTGGTCTCCTTGTCGAAGCGGGGATGCCGTCGACTCCACTCTTGACCTCGGGAGGTCCCCGGATGCGATTTCTCTGCCCGCCGCAGATTCGCCACGGGCAGAGCGGACCGCTCCGCCCTCCCCGCGCAGCCGCCGGAGGAACGCCCGTACGTCCTCCGTCAGCAGGTCCGGCTCCTCCGTGGCCGGAAAGTGGCCGACGCGCTCGAACTCCGTCCAGCACACGATGATTTCCGCCCGCTCCGTCGTGTGCCGCCGTGGCACCCGCAGTTCGGCCGGGAACACGGCGAGCGTGGTCGGTGCGGAGGCGCGCGCCGGCTCGTGGCAGATCCGCGCCGATGAACTGGCGGTACCGGTCAGCCACTACAGCAACGTCGACAGTGCTGAACGGTTCCGTCATCCGGAACGGGCGGACGGCCCTCCGAGCGCGACGGCCCTCCTGCCGGCACCGGAAGAGCGTTCGCCACCCGGCCCGGAACGGGACATGATCCGCTCGTGAGAACGCCGAAGCAGTTCATGGTCAGGGCCGCTGCCCAGAACAACGCCGAGTTGTGCGCGGCGATGAACCGACCGCACGGCCTGGCGAGCGAGCTCGATCTGGAGGCTTGGGCGGGCCCGGCCCGTGGGCCGCGGTACTACGTGGTGCCGGGCGGCAGCTGTGCCGCCCGGTCCACCGCGCGATGGGTCAGCCCCCCGACGCGGTGACACTCGTGCCGGGTGTCGACCCGGCCGTACTGGCGGTGCGTAACGACACCAGCGCGCCGGGGCGCCCCCGTAAAGGACAGCTTTGCCGACTTGGACCTGGCCGCGGCCGGCTTCCAGGTCCTGTTCGAGGCCCAGTGGATCCATCGCCCGGCGAGTGCACCCTCCATCACATCCGATCTTGCGTGGGACATGGCCGACGCGCCGGACACGCTGCAGGCCTGGGCACCGGCCTGGGACGACGGGGACGGCAACGCGGACCCCTTCCGGCCCGAACTCCTCGACGACCCAGCCACCTTCATGCTCGCCGGGCGGGCCCCGGGCGGCCGTGTGGCCGCCGGAGCGGTGGCGAGCCGCAGCGACCAGGTGGTCGGAACATCCAACGTCTTCGCATCGGACGGCGGCCCTGACGCGGCCTGGCAGGTCGGACTGGAAGCTGCTGCACCGGCTGTTCCCGAGCTCGCCGGTGGCCGGCTACGAGCACGGTGCCGGCCTGGAGACAGCCGTGCGCCACGGCCTCGAGTCAGTCGGTCCACTGCGGATCTGGCTGCACGCACGGAGCGGTTCCAGAGCAGTCCGAGCCGGCCGTTCGCGTCCTCCGCCCCGCGAGTCCCCTCATCGGGTTCCGTCGATGCCGCTGCCCAACCCCCGACACAGAGCGAAAGCCGCAGCGAAGCTGGAAGTCACGCAGCAGGCGCTGAGCTGGTGCAGGCGTGGCAGCAAGCGGCGACGCAGGGCGTGGAGACGGTTGCCCGGCTGCGCCGAAAGGTCCGCCGCCGACGACTGGACCCCGCACACAGGACCGCGCTTGGCCTCGTGGCCAAGGAGAACCGGAATGGCCTTCCAACACAGGGACGGCCGTGACGTACGGACTAGGGCGATCCGCTGCCTCAGGTCCTCTCTTCCGGGCGGCTGGTCGGCGTGATCGGCGTGGGATCGGTGAGGTTTTCGGGCTCCGTTGTCCATTCGATGCCGCCTCGCCGCGGGGCCAGCCAGGCGACCGGCGCCGGCGCGGTGCCCTCCGGTGCGATGGCGCGAAGAATTCCTCGCCGTCCCGTCGCGGAGTCCGTCACCATGTGGCCGAGCCACGGATGGGAGCGGTGCATCAAACCCGTCGAGGTCATGGCTGCTCCACGCGAGGAGCCGGTACCTGCGCCTTCTGACGAGGAGGTGAGGAGCGATGTGTGGGGGGACATGGTGGTTGCCCTTCCTTCGAGGCCGGGCCGTGAGGATGCGGAGCGACGGCAAGACCTTCCCGACAGGCGTGTTCGAATCGACGTGCGCCCTTGACGTTTGGTGGCGCCAACTCTGCGAACGTTGCTTGTCGTTGACCATGGCGGCCTGGGCGTCTGGCTGGATCGCTCACGCATGTAACTATGCTCGCAGTCGTCTTCACGTTGCAACTGCTCCCCTGATAATTTCAGCCGCGCGGTATCCAGCTGGTGTCATCATCAAGTCGCTGCGTTCTGCGTCACGATGACGTGCCGTCAGTGGATTGGAGTTTGCTTGATGGAGGGTCGTTCGGGTGCGGGGACCAACGCGCCAACGGTTCTTCGGATGATCCTCGGTCGGCGGCTGCGGGAGAGGCGGCAGAGCGCCGACGTGTCGCTGGAGGACGCCGCCAGGGCCCTGCGGATGAAGCCGTTGACCGTCCGGCGCCTGGAAAAGGCAGAGGTCGCTCTCAAGCCCCTGTACGTGGAGCGGTTGCTGGAGGCCTACGGAGCCGACCGGCAGGAGATCGACGAGTTCGTCGCCCTGGCCGAGCGAGCCAACGAACCGGGCTGGTGGCATGACTATCGCGATGTGCTGCCCAGCTGGTTCTCCGCCTACGTCAGCCTGGAGACCAGCGCCAGGACTCTGCGTACCTATGAGCCGCACTACGTCACCGGGCTGCTGCAGACGTACGACTACGCGCGCGCCGTCCTGCGCGGCGGCTTTCCCAATGACTCCGAGGAAGATCTGGAGCGGCGCATCAAGCTGCGGCTGCGCCGGCAGGAACTGCTGGAGAGCAAGGACGCTCCCACGCTGTGGGTGGTGATGGAGGAGGCCGTCCTGCACCGCGTTGTCGGCGGGGCGGAGGTGATGCGAGCGCAGATCGACCGGCTCCTCGAAGCCTCGGAGCTGCAACATATCAGCATCGACGTCGTTCCGTTCTCCGCTGGCGCCCATGTCGGGGCGTGCGCCCCCTTCACCTACTTCCGGTTCGCGGAGCCGGAGCTGCCCGACGTCGTCTACAGCGAGGTCCTTACCGCCTCGATGTACCTGGACCAGCGCTCGGATGTCGCCGCCCATCTGGAAGCACACAACCGGATGTCGCTGCTGACCTCCTCCGCGGACAGCAGGGCGCTGTTGCAACACATGCGCAAGGAGTACTCATGACCGTAAGCCATGGCAGTGTCTACAACGGGATGCCCGCCTCCGATCTCGGTGAGCACGGCTGGGAGTGCCCGTGGAGCGGGCCCAACGGGGGCCAGTGCGTGGAGACGAAGCAACTCGCCGACGGCCGCATCGCGCTGCGTCAGTCGACCGATCCTTCGGGGCCCGCGCTGATCTACACCACCGAGGAAATCAGCGCATTCCTCGAGGGAGTCAAAAAGGGCCTCGCCGATCATCTGACGGCCGGCTGAACCTCAGCGCGATCGGGAGAAGGCGCCGCCACGAGGTCGCCCCGCCTGCACGCCACGCAACTATCGGAAGGGAACAGCATGAGCAGCACGCCGGCCTCGCGGGACATCGACACCAGCAGGCCTCACTCCGCACGCATGTACGACTACTACCTCGGCGGCAAGGACCACTTCGACGTCGACAAACAGGCGGCCGAGGCTGTCGCGGCCGTCTATCCCGGCATCTTCGTGTGCGCACGTGAGAACCGGTCCTTCATGCACCGGGCGACTCGTGTTCTCGCGCGAGACCACGGCATCCGCCAGTGGCTGGACATCGGCACCGGCATCCCCACCGAGCCGAACCTGCATCAGGTGGCCCAGTCCGTTGTGCCCGACGCCCGGGTCGTCTACGCCGACAACGACCCTCTCGTGCTGAAGTACGCCGAGCGCCTGATGCGTAGCACGTCCCAGGGCCGCACCGCATACATCGAGGCTGACGTCAAGGACCCTACCTTTCTGCTGAACGCCCCCATCCTCTCAGAGGTGTTGAACCTGAACGAGCCGGTGGCGCTGTCCCTCAACGCCCTGATGCACTTCATCACCGACGAGCAAGACCCGTACGGGATCGTCAACCGTCTGCTCGACGCCCTGCCCTCCGGCAGCGCCCTGGCACTGAGCCACTGCACGCCCGACTACGATCCGCCCACCTGGCAGAAGGTCACCGACATCTACAACAACGCGGGAACGCCTGTGCAGTTCCGCTCCCGCGCCGACGTCGCCCGCTTCTTCGACGGTCTGGAACTACTGGACCCCGGCATCACGATGGGGCACCGCTGGCGCCCCGACCCTTGCAGCGATGACGCCACCGCAGCTGAGCCGCCCACGGACGCCCAGGTCAGCCTGTGGACGGGGGTAGGCATCAAGCCTTAATACTCCAGGAGCGTTTCGTCTACCTTTGATCTTGGCCAGTATCCCGGCGTTTACGCCGGGGGTGAAGGCCATCTCAGAACTGCTCCGACCCGCGTGAGCATGGGTCCGCAGTGTTCAGCTCAGCCCACGGGGCGCTTCTGGTTCCCGATGTACTGCTTCACGGGGGCCAGGGGCGCCCTGCCGCAGCTTCCGGCGAAGTAGGAGCCGGACCAGAAGCGTCCGCCTCACACGTACCCGCCCACGTGCGCGTCGAACTCCTTGCGAAGCAGGCGGGCGGAGATGTCAAGTCCGCTCGGGGCACCGCCGAGGAGTCGGGCAAGAGCGTCAAAGCCAAGGCCGGCCTCAACCGCTCCATCGCACAAGAGGCGTGGGGACGAACGGTCACGATGCTGACGTACAAGCTCAGCCGCTACGGCGGCCTTCGGCATCATGTGAACAAACCAGACAGATCGCTCGAACGACGCCGCCCTGGGGGGACAGGGCCAGGAGCACAGCGCCGACCGCGATCGGCGGGCGACGTATGGGCGCCATGTGAGGCCCCACGGGTGCGGGGGAGTGGCGTCAGGACGACAGCATGATCAGCCGGGTGCTGTAGCGGGTGTCGACGCATACCCGGTAGGGGTTGGGGTGGCCTTGGCGTTCCTGGCATTTCCAGGTGCTTCCTGCGGCGCGCAGCACGACGGTGGTGCTCGATACGTTGTGCCTGGTCTTGGTGTAGGCGGCTGCCACCTGCAGAGCGGCGGCACAGGGCACATTCTCGGAGGTGGACACCCCGAGCCCGGAAGCCTTGTCGGTTCCGCAGTATGCGCTGGCTTTGTGATCGTTCGTTCCAAAGCCGGCGAAGGCCTGGGCGGGTACTGAGAGACACAACGCGGCGGCCGCCAGCAGAACGGCGACCGTTCCCTTACTGCTCGAATGCATCGCGTGCCCTCCTTACAGGGGGAGCCCCGGGCACTTCGCAGAGTACCCAGTACTCCCTCCATGCACACTGGTTTCACTTCCGCGTCCGAGTCCGTGTCGTGGTCGCTGGTGGAGGCGCGGACGTAGTCGCGGGCGAGGACGAAGCCGGGCACGACGGTCCTCGCCGATCTCCGGAAGTTTCTGAAGGGCGTCCAGGATCGCCTGCCACTCGGGCACGGTGGGCTCCGCCAGGTGGGTGTTGTGGCGTACGACGATCGGGTCTGCCGGCTCGCCCGCCGCCTGCGTCCTGCGCAGCAAGGCGATCTGCTGCTCGTCGTGCGCGGTGTGCGGCCGGTCGCCGTGACCGGGCGCGTCGATGACGGCGACGCGGAAGCCGCCCGCACGCTGGTCAGCGGCCGGTTTGTGTGCCGAGGCCACGAAGTCACCTCACCCCCGGACTTTCCATTCAGCTCCTCAGGCGCCCGGACTGACTGCGCACCGGCGACCGCCATCAGCCGACCAGCCACCGCGGTCGCATCCGCACCGAGGCATTCCCTCCACTGCGCTCGGTCCTCGCCGGCGTTTCGACCGGCGAATGCCGATCCAGGCGAGCGGCGCGCATGCATGCCCGCACCGCCTGATGGCCCGCCCCCGCTGGTCAACCCAGTGACCGGCCGCAGGGGCGTCGAGAATTGCACGGAAGGGCGCACCGGCGCCGCTCGCCCCATCTGTCCCACACCCTACGAGGCCCAGAACCCATGCCGAGCCGAAGGAGATTCAGTCCCGCGACGTTCATGCCCTGGACATCCGTGACGACCTGCGCGGATGCCGCCCAGTGCGATCCTGGGACCAGGACCGCCGAGCGCGTTCGAAAGCACACGGGCGCGTGATCCAGGTCGGCCCGGCGCAGGCTCCGAACGGGCTTGAGCGATGGCGAGGAAACGATGAACCAGAGCGACGTCGACCGTACCGAACAGACCGCTGTCGAACATGACGTCGATGCCGAGGCCGGGGTCAAGCCGTTGCTCGACACACCCCAGACGGCCGCGGCAGGGGTGGCAATGTGGATCTTCGTCGTCGGCCCGCCGATCTCCCTGATCGCCGTAGTGCCGTTCGTGTGGGGATGGGGCCTGTCCGCGCTGGACGTCGGCATGGCGGTGGTCGCCTACCTTGTGTCCGGCTTCGGCCTGACGGTGGGTTATCACCGCCTCTTCACGCACCGCTCGTTCAAGGCACGGCGGGGCCTGCGGATCGCCCTGGCCGTCGCGGGTTCGCTGGGGGTCGAGGGCTCGCCGGTCCAGTGGGTGGCGAACCACCGGCGCCACCACGCCTTCGCCGACCGCGAGGGTGACCCGCACTCGCCCTGGCACTACGGGACCGACACCCGCGCGCTGCTCAAGGGACTTCTGCACGCACACACCGGTTGGATGCTGAAGCGTGAACTGAGTAACCGCGCCAGGTTCGCGCCCGACATTGCCGCCGATCCCGATCTGCGGTTCATCGGTCAACTCTTCGGGCCACTGGCTGCCGTCTCGCTCCTGGCCCCGGCACTGGTCGGCGGGTTCGTCACCGGAACCTGGACCGGCGCGCTGACCGGGTTCTTCTGGGCCGGCGTGATCCGGATGGCGTTGCTGCACCATGTCACCTGGTCGGTGAACTCGATCTGTCACGTCGCGGGCAGGCGCCCCTTCGTCAGCCGGGACAGGGCCACCAACTTCTGGCCGCTCGCACTGCTGTCCTTCGGCGAGAGCTGGCACAACTCACATCACGCGGATCCCACGGGCGCGCGCCACGGCGTGCTGCCGGGTCAGCTCGACCCGTCGGCGCGCCTTATCTGGATTTTCGAGAAGCTTCGCTTGGTTCACGACGTACGTTGGCCGAGCTCGGACCGTCTCAGCGCTCGACTGCTGCCCAAACCGGGTGCCCCGCACGGGTCCACAGGCTGACGACGCGCGGACTGCGCGTCGCCGCGGTTACCGTGCCGAAGGGAGACACCGACGGCGCGGGAATCGCCGACTACTGGGCGAGCAACTACCAACCCCGCCACCCAGGTCATCTATCAAAGGTCGAATCCCGCGACGAGTCGACCGCGTGAGTGGCCCGAGCGGCATCCAATCCACCCGGATCTTCATCGCATATCGTGCATGCGAGGGGCACACACGATCCGCCTCCGATAGGCGCCGACAGGACTGGCAGCGGGCAGGATCTATCGAGGCGAGTGGGTGCTCGCAGGGCAGGAAAATGCGACCCACCGGACGCTGACGCGGACGCGTTGCCGGGATTTTCAGCGCCGGCGAAGCCCGGGCCCAGGTCACGCCAGGTATAGATGCACGAATGCCCCGGTGGAAGTCCCCCGGCGTGGTCTTCCACACCGGCCGCTGGTACGTCGTCGGCCACGACCACCTGCGCGATGGTCTGCGGACCTTCCGCATCGACCGCATCGCCTCCGTCACCGCCCGCTCCCGCCGCTTCACGGCCCCTGACGGCCTCGACCCCGTAGCCCACCTGACCTCGACCCTGGCCCAGGGGCCCTACCGCTGGCAGGTCGAGGTGACGATCCATGGCCCCCTCGATGAGATCGCCCGCCGGCTGCCCCGCTCAGCCTTCACC
The DNA here is from genome assembly GCF_055581585.1 of Streptomyces sp. NPDC031426. Classification (NCBI taxonomy): domain Bacteria; kingdom Bacillati; phylum Actinomycetota; class Actinomycetes; order Kitasatosporales; family Streptomycetaceae; genus Streptomyces; species Streptomyces sp. NPDC031426. Next base: position 9,031 of record NZ_JBVIJE010000017.1, on the reverse strand, counting down.
CTCACCGCCCAGCCCAGCGGCGTCCTCATGCACGCCCGGGCAGAACGGCTGGACGGCATGGCACACCTGCTCGCCTCCCTGGAATGGCCCTTCGCCGTGCACCACCCCGACGAACCAAGGCAGGCCCTCAAGAACCTCGCCGACCAGCTCACCGCCGCGGCCGAACGAGGGCCGGTGCAACTACCGCAGCAGAGATCCGTGCGCGTAGCTCGTCTGTCCTGGGCTCTCGATCTTCCGCTGTCCGCCCGCGCCGCGACCTGGAAGGGAGATCGGCCATCGGCCACCGCTTCAAGCGGAGCCACAACCGCGGAGGTCTACGCCGATGCCGAGCGCCTCGAACGCGAGGAAGGCCTCAAGGTTTGTCCGGGCGGCGTCCGCGATCACTGCGGCGTCCTTCGCTTCGGTCTAGGCCTCGCCCGGACAGAGGGAGGGCGCCGATGGAGGCGGGCCGCAACCTGGGCTCGCTGTTGCGCCCTCCCTATCCGGTCCCTCCGTCGTCGCGGACACCGGCACGTCACGTACATCAGGGTCTTCGGCACGTGGATCCGGGTGCCCGACGGGATCGAGCACCCGGATCCATTCCTTGTTGTCAGGGGTTGCGATCAGTTTTGCTGACACCCGGTCGCCTCAGCCCCAGCCCCAACCATGGTCACCCCAGCCCCAGCCGTGGTGGTGGCCCCAGCCCCAGCCACCACCGTGGTGGTGTCCTCCACCCCAGCCCCAGCCGTTGTGGTGGCCCCAGCCCCAGCCGCCGCCGTTGTGGTGGCCTCCGCCCCAGCCCCAGCCGTTGTCTTGGTGGAACGCGACGACGTGCTCGGGCGCGGCGGTGGCGGCTGCATGGGCGGCTCCAGCCCCGGCGGCGATGGCCAGGATCGGTGCCGACGCAACCGCGACAGCCAATCTCTTGATACGTGTGCGCGCGCGCATGGTGAGCCCCTCTCTGAGGGTGTGCTTGATCTTCTGGCGGCCTCGACGGGCCGTCCCTGCGCTTCAGAGCCTGCGCGTAGCCCTGTGCGTCGCTCGCCGCCCGCGCGCAGTGCGTTCAGGCGGCGGACCATCACCTCCGATATCGAGATAAACGCTTGCGAATCTTCTCGTTGATGCTGTTGTGGAGGAGGTTTTGCTTCCTGTGAATTCATACGGAAATGACGTTCGTCGGGATTGCTCCGCCATCGAACTCACGAAACGACGTTTTCCGATTCCGCCGAGCAGCCTGCGGCGCGGAGGGGGCGAGCGAGGCCTGGGCCCGGAGGGGGGACTCGCTCCCAAGCACGCGACTGACGGCGGTTCCCTGGGGCCCGAGCCGATGCGGCGGAATGCATCCGAGACAAGAGCGAACCCTGGTTGTGTCCACGCCGGTGCCCCGCCCCCCCGTGTCGGGCACTCGCGCTGGTTCATGGCCCGGGTCAGCTCCCGGTTGTCCGCGCCGGCTGCCTCCAGTACATCGGCACGTTCATCGAGCTGGCCGAGGCGCTGGGAGAGGCGCTTCTCCAACTGCTGGACCCGTGCGGCAAGGCTTTTGTGGACGCCGGCGTCCATGAGCTGCCGACGAAGAAGGCCGCGGCAAAGAAGACGACGAAGAAGCAGCTGGCCAGGAAGACGGCCGCGAAGAAGACGCTGAGGCCCGCATCCTGCTCGGCGCCGGACAAACCCGAACCGCCGTCGCAGCCAAGCTGCGCGTCTCGCGTGGACACTCAGCCGCGCCCTTGACATCGCGTCCCGCTGACGGCCGCCATCGGGTGCCAACGCTTGACCGCAGCGGACAGCCCCAGCCCCATGCGAGGATCGCAGAAGAGGCCGGTCTAGTTGTCGCCTCGGTGTCCGTCGCGGACGCGGACCACCGCTGACCCGCCGACCCGGGTCGTGATGCCCGCCGGCCCGCGTCGGGCCGAAGCGAGCACGCTGGCCGGTCGACCTAGGGTGTCACCCTGCTCGACCTCGATCGCGACCGTCTGTGCCCCTGTCGTGTCGAGCAGGTGGGCGGCCAGGCAGCCGGTGCTGTTGGCGTTGGCGACGTCCTCGTCGACACCGATCGCCGGCGCGAACATCCGCGCCGCACCCGGTCGGTCGCCCACCGGCGGTGCGTACACGAAACAGCCGAGGAGCCCGTACCGCCGGCACGCCGCTGTCAGCCTGCCGAAGTGTGGGTGGACTCGGAGCAGCGCCGACCGGTCGTGGACCGGTACCAGCATGCGTGGTGCGCCGGGCGCGGCGATCCGTGGCGCGTCGGTCGGATGCGGGTCGTCCGGGGTGAGCCCGAGCGCGGCGACGATCGCGGCGCGCTCGTCCGGTGCCGGGTGACGCAGCGCGACGAGGCCCTGGTCGAACCACACCTCGATGCCGGCGGGGCGGCGGATCGCGACGGTGTCGAACGTGCGCCCGCCGGTGTGTTGGCGGTCGTTCAGCTCGCCCAGCGCGGTGCGGGTCAACCGGACGGCCTGCGCGGCAACGGTGCCATGGCCGCAGCCGGACAGTTCGGCGGTGGCGGTGAAGAACCGGACCGGACAGCCACCGTCCGGCGTGCGCCCCGGGCCGAGGAACGCCGCGTGCGAGGTGCCGGCCGCGGCAGCGACCGCACGCCGGTCCGCGTCCGTCGCCGCCGGGTCGTCGTCGGTGACGGCCGTGGGGCTGCCGCCCCGGCCGTCGCGCCGCACGCACGCATCAACCACCGTGACATCCGGCCAGGACATCGGCCCACCTTTGACGCTCAACGAACCGGCAACCGCGAACGGCATTCCGCCGATAGCCTAACCTGGCCGCAACGGCCGACCGAACGCGTCCCGGAGCGTACCGTTTTGCTTCAGCCGGTGCCGTCCTGCACCGGATAGTGGATGATGACCGCACCGCCGGTGGCGTAGTTGGCGACATCGGCGGCCACCCGGCGGCCTTGCGGCGACGCCCGCGCCGCGGCCATGGCGGCGGCGTCAGCGAAGTCGCCTTCGAAGACCGCGAAATACGGCGCTTCTCCTGGTCGCCGCCACGTCGAAGCTGTAGCGCCACGCAAGCAGGCCGGGCAGATTCATGACCAGTGGCCAGGTCCTCCGGGCTGATCTCCCAGCCCTCCGCGGCGAGCTGCCGCGGCACGCTTCGAAGCCAGCAACATCCCGGTCAACCCGACTCGCGAGCAACTGACCGCGCCGCCCAAGAGTTGAACAGCCCGCTGTTCCACCGCTGCCGGGATCGCCGCCATGCTCCGCACGTGGAAGCCCTGACCCGGCTGGGCTGAGTGCGAGCGGCGCGGTCCGCTCCGATCGTTCTTCAAAGAGCGACTACCCGTCGTCCTCTTGGTCGTTGAGGTATCCCCCGCCTGACCGCCCAACGGTCATGCCCGCAAGCCGACTCACCCGCACGTCCCCGCGCCTGGGGGCCCATCCGGTCTCCGTCTTTGATGTCATTGGTGGCCGGTAGCGGGGCGTACATGATCCCGCACCGAGCGTCCGCAGTTGAGCCGGCCGTGGCCCGGCTGGGTGACCAGCCGAGCGGCGCAGGCCATGTACGGCGAGCACCTGGTCCGCATCGGCCAGCTCATCTCGGCCCTACTCGGCAGCAACGTCATGGACCGCCGGGACCTGGCCGTGGCGTACGAGCGCGACGACCGGGACCGCTGGCAACGGTGTGCCGCCCGCTGGGCGGCTACCTGCCCTGGCCCCACCCGGAGGAGCGGGTCGAGGCGGGCCGCCAGTGCGCGCGTAGTCCCGCAGCTGCCGCGCCGGCCTGGGCCCTGCCCGCCTGGTAGGCCGCCTTCCACGCTTCAGGGTCGCTCTGCTCGGCGTCCAGGAGATGCACCGCAGCCGGATCGGGGGCCAGCATGTGGGCGCCGTCGGCTGTGGGGTGGGGGTGGTGGTGGGCGAGCGGGTCGACCACCACCAGCGTGCGGGCATCACCCGCCAGGTCGGTGTTGGTGCCGGCTCGCAAGGCGCCGTCCAGGTAGCGGTGGCCACCGACGGCGACGGGTGGCTCAATCCCGGGGAAGGCGCTGGACGCGGCTACCGCGTGAACGAGTGGGACGCCCGCGGCGGCGTCCCACACGATCGGCTCGCCGCTCTCGGCGTCAACGGCCGGGATCAGCAGAGGGCGTTGCGGCCAGCTGTCGGCGGCGATCAGTGCGGCGCGCTGGGCGATCAGTTGGTTCTCCGCCTCCGCGTCGACCGTTTCCAGGGCGATGAGGCCCACCCGGCGACGGGCATCCGCAGGGTCAAGGCCCGGGTCGTCGAGGACGGCGAACACTGCGCCTGTCACCGCCGGGTCGGGGCGGTGTGGCGCGGGCGAGGCGTTGGCGGAGCGCCGGACGGTGGCGAGGCGGGCGGGGTCCTGCCCGGTGGCGAGAACTGCGCCGACGATCGCCCCGGCCGAGGTGCCCACGATGAGGTCGGCCTCGCCCAGGTTCACCCCGAAGCTGCGTAGCCCCGCTGACAGTCCGGCCATCCATGCGGTGCCAAGACGCCCGCCGGGCCCCAGGACCAGTGCCCGGTCGGGGTCGTGCGTGCCGTGGGTCTCCATGGCTGTCCCTCCGTTATTGAAACGCCCGTGTCATATACTTTCACGACGCTATCCCACGAGAGGACGGTGGACTGTGGGACGACCTTCCGATCCCGCCCGACGTGACCGCGTTCTGATGCAGGCCACCGACTACGTCCTCGCGCAGGGGCTGGCCGGTCTGAGTCTTCGTCCGCTGGCCACGGCACTGGGCACCAGCCCGCGGATGCTGCTCTACGACTTCGGCAGCAAGCAGGAGTTGGTGGCAGCGGTTCTCGCCGAGGCACGCCGGCGCGGCGCTGAGCGCCTGGCGCACGGCCTGCCGTCGAGCGGCGCCGACATCGAGGAGCGGCTGCGCGGGATCTGGATGTGGCTGAGTGCGCCCGAACGAGCTCCGTTCGTTCGACTTTTCTTCGAAGTCCACGCCGACCTGCTGGCCCATCCCGAGTGCTACCCGGACCAGGCGGGGGCCGTCACCGACTGGTTTGGCCCTCTGCACACCGTCTTCGCCGACATCGCCACCGGGAACGACGACACTGCCACCCCCACCCTCGTCATGGCCGTCATGCGAGGCCTGCTGTTCGACCTCACTACCACCGGCGAACGTGAGCGCACCGATCTTGCCCTGAAGCGGTTCGCCGCCCTCCTGCAGGCGCCCACACCCTGACGTCTCGGCACGCCCCTCCGAGGAGCCGCTGCTGCGCTCGGCAGGCCAGGGGCACCCAGCGCTTGATCACCGCGCTGCCCTCTCGCGTTGCTCAAGCCACTCGAGGTACCAGCTGCGGAAGGTGTGACGGTTTCCGTGTGCATCGACGTACGGCTCGAAGGGCGGGTTGACCGCGCAGTCCCGGTCGCGGAGTTCCCCGCGGCGCGGGCCGACGACGATGAGCCAGCCGGTCATCCCGCAACCGTTGTCGCTGATGGGGATCGCACCCCGCCCGCGTTCCAGGAACCAGACATCGTCGCCAGCGTCGCCGAAGACCTTGCGGTAGTCGTCCAGATAGTCCTCGTCTTCGTCACATGTGGTGGGTCCGTACCCGGCGGCGCGAAGGGTCGCAATCTGCTGGTCGGCCCAGTCTTCCGTCTCCACGAACGGCCCACTGGGGTCAAGCAGCCAGGGACGGTCCTCGTCGTTCTCCCAGATCCATCCCCACGTGCCCTCGATTCGGCGCAACGACGTGAGCTGGAGTGCCGGTCCGGGGCCACCGGCTCCAACCTCCGACAGAAACGTACGGTAATCGTCGGGGAGCGCGACACCGAACTGCGCTTCGACCTCGGCGATGGCGGCGGGAGTCAGGACGGGTTCGAACGTCGGGTGTCGAGACGGTCCACGGCCACGGGCTCGACGCTCGGCCTGCTCCACAGCGATGACGCGTTCCCGAACTCCCAACCATTGCGCGCGCGTGTTCACGGCTCTCCAACGATCAGTCGACCTTTGCCCCTGCGACCAGCGCATCGATCGCCGTACGCAGTGCGGCCAGTTCGGCCGGGGTGGGATCGGCCGGTTCGTGCGGCACCAGCGCAGCAGGGTTCACCACGGGGGCGGTGCCCTGCGGACCAGGTGCAGCTATGGCGTTGGCAAGGAGCGTGCCGTTGTCGGGCGGCGGGGTGCTGAGGCCGTCGCCGAGCCTCCGCAGTGCGGCTGCGAGCGGGGGCTGAGGGAGGGGGAAGTCCGCAGGGAGCAGCCCGGCCTGCTGGGTGTGGTCATCGCCGCGGAAGTCCAGGGTCCAGTTCTCCCAGCCCGGCAACGGCCAGTTGTGGATGCCGGCCACGGTCTGCACCGCCCAGAGCGAAATGGTGCGGCCCTGCGGGTCGAAATGGACGCCACCGTGCGGCATGTCGGCGAGCGCAGGGGTGGCCGGCGACGCAACGAGCAGGTCGATCAGGCGGGGGCCGGCGGCGAGGTGCTCGATGGGCTCCCAGTCGCTGCCCCACGCGCGAACGCGTCCGTCGGGCAGGCGCAGGGAGGCGACGGAGCAGGGCTCGGTGTACTCGGTGGCCGCGAACCCGGAAGGCTCGAAGGTCTCGAACCAGCCCGGCGCACGGGTCAGGTCCCTGCCCAGGCCCAGGTGGTGGGTCAGATCACCCATGCCGTCGTGCGCGAAGCGGACGTCCCAGCCGGGCCATGTCCGGGTCAGTACGGCGCGGGCGGCGAGGTGGTCCGCCCAGCTGTCCTGGAAGGCGAACCAGAGCAGGATCCGGCGGTCGTGGTCGACGAGTGCAGCGCCCTCGCACCACACGTCGTCGAGCCATTCGTCGATCTCCCGGTTGGCGCGGAAGCAGCGCGTCGCCGCGACCGGACCGGGCAGCAGATCGTCGACCACCCGGTTGGCGGCCCAGTGCGAGTGGTAACGCTGCCAGGCGCCGTTCTCGACTACCACGTACTGCGCTCGTGCTCCCATGATCAGCGAGCCTAGCGCCGCTGGACGACGGGCGACGAACGCTTTTCAGAAGACCAACTCCGGCTGGTCACCTGCCACTCGGTGAGCGCCTTGCTGGTGGCCTCCTGGCCGGCCGGCCCTCCTGCTCTGCAGGTAGGCGTGTGTGCTGAAGGCGCACGGGCGGGCTTCGTGCTGACCAGCCTGGGTTTGTGCCGTCGTGGACGGCTGCACGGCGAGAGGAAGACGAATGACCCCGGATCGCCCTCGGCCCCCAGCGCCGTAGCCAGGCCCCACCCAGCAACGGCGTCACGCCGACGCGGCGCCGGACGCGTCCCCGGGAGGCGGCAGCGTGCGCAGACGTTTGCGGGGATCGGCCACGTACTCGGCGGGGCGGGCGGCGAGCAGGCCCTCCAGCCGCTGCAGCCGGGTGCGGGCGGTGGCGCGCAGACGGCTCGGCGGCACCCTGTCGAGAACGTCCAGGCGCGCTGAGCGGAGTCGGAGGGTTGGTCGGAGGCTTCGGCCTGGGCGAGGGCGAGGGTGGCGGCGGCCCATCCGGGGGTGCCGGTGGTGCAGGCGGCCGCACAGGCCTCGGCGCGGGCGAGGGCCTGGTCGGTGCCCAGCGTGAGGTGTGCCTCGGCCTGGTGCAGGGCGAATTCGGGTACGTCGAAGCCGAAGCGCCCCGGGGCCTGGCCGGCTGGGCCGGCTTCGAGTTCGGTCAGTGCCACGTCCAGGGCGGCGGCCGCCTCGCGGTCGGGGCCTTGCTGGCGAGGGCGGGCAGCAGTGCCCAGGCGTGGAGCTGGGCAGATCCACGCCAGTCTCGACGATGAGCAGGCCATGTCGTGAAGCCGGCCCTCGTCATCAGGATCCATCGAGCCGATCCCGAGCCTCAACCGTCGGCATGGCCGTATTGAAGGGCAGTTCGTGGGCTGATGCCCGTTTCTCGGTGAGGGCGGGACAGGCTGGTGTTGAATGCGGTCTCATGAACCAGAGTGGGCGCGCGGCGAGCCGGACGGCGGTGCTGGTCTGTCAGGGGCGGGCAGCCGCGGATGGCAGGGCCGCTCCAGCCCGGTTCGCTGATCCGGTGGCGGTACAGCTGCTGCGTGCCGCCGAGCGTACGCCCGTGGACGAGGTGCGCGCGGGCACTCCACCGCAAGGGTGGCGGGCGCGCACCACCTACGAGAGTGTGCGGGCGTGCGCCGAGGTGGTCGTGCCGCGGACGGCCGCGATCGATGAGGCCCTGCGCGCCCGCGTGACCGGCCAGCTGGTGATCCTCGGCGCTGGTCTGGATACGCGCGCGTGGCGTCTGCACGAGCTCGCGCAGACGGATGTCTGGGAGGTCGACCATCCGGCCTCCCAGCGTGACAAGCGCACTCGCCTCGCCGATGCCGCGCAAGCGGCCCAAGGGCCGGACGAGGCCGATCGCGCGGCTGTTGGACTGCCGGCCATGGCCCGTTCTGTACGGTTCACACCGGTGGATTTCGCCGTTGACGATCTCGGCGCGGCGTTGGATATCGCCGGGCACGACCCATCTGCGCCCACGACCTGGCTGTGGGAGGGCGTCGTTCCGTATCTCACCCGCGACGAGGTGCGCGCCACGGTGGCCACGCTCGCAGCCCGGACGGTCCCAGGCAGTGCGCTCATCGTCAACTATCAGACGCCGTCGGCGAAGGCGGCCGCGGGGCGGCTGCTGACACGCGTGCTCGGGAGCTCGGTCACGTCGGGCGAGCCGTGGCGCTCTCTGTGGAGGCCGCAGCAGATGGCAGCACTACTTGGGGAGTACGGCATGCGGGTGGTGTCGGACGACACACTCCTCGCCCTCGCGCACGCCATTGGCAGCCCGGCAAGGGGGCGGAGCTCCCTGCAATCGGGTCGCGTGGCTGTCGCAGAAAGCCACTGACATCAGGATGCACATCAGACTGGGTGCAGGGGTGCTGGTCACGGCGCTGGCTACGGTTTCCTAGCGAAGCTCGTTCCTGGCGCCGCTGTTCGCGCTCCAACGCCGGAACGGGACGGGCGTGCAATCGAGCGGCCTCAGCACGCGCCGCGCCTCAGCGTCCGGCGGACACCCAGGTGAACGACCTAGTGGCTCGTCACGCAGCCTTGGCCTGGTAATCGATCCGTTGCTCGTCGGCCAGCAGACTGTCTCCAAGACCTGATCTTGGAGGTGGTCGTGG
>NZ_JBVIJE010000016.1:0-176680 GCF_055581585.1 Streptomyces sp. NPDC031426 | reverse complement strand
AAGAGCCTGCGCGTCGACCGACACACCTACAAGGCCACCGTCAGCATCGACATCCTGTTGACAGCACCCATCAGCCCATAAACTTCATGGCCTTGCCCAAAAGGGGCGCGGGGCTGTATCGATATGCGGCTCCGCCGCGTGGGCGCGACCAGCCACGAACCACCCGCACCCGGCGACGGAACCGCAGTTCCCCGGCGCTCCCCAGCGGAGCGTCTACGCGTCCTTGAGCTCCTGCCGCTGCCGACCGAGCCCCGGAATCTCCAGCTCGACCACGTCCCCGGCCCGCAGATACGGCTTCGGCTCGGGCCGCCCCATGGCCACCCCCGCCGGCGTCCCCGTGTTGATGACATCCCCGGGATACAGCGTCATGAACTGGCTGACGTACCGCACGACCTCCGCCACGGGAAAGATCTGCTCGGCCGTCGTACCGTCCTGCTTCAACTCCCCGTTGACCCACAGCTTCAGCGACAGATCCTGCGGGTCGGCGACCTCGTCGGCCGTCACCAGCCACGGCCCCAGCGGATTGAACGTCTCGCAGTTCTTGCCCTTGTCCCAGGTGCCACCGCGCTCGATCTGGAACTCCCGCTCGGACACGTCGTGGGCCACCGCGTACCCCGCGACATGCGCGAGCGCCTCCTCGGCCGACGACAGATAGCGGGCCGTACGTCCGATGACGACCGCCAGCTCCACCTCCCAGTCGGTCTTGGCCGAGCCCCTCGGGACGAGCACCGTGTCGTTCGGCCCGACCACCGTGTCCGGCGCCTTGAAGAAGACCACCGGCTCGGCGGGCGGTTCGGCGCCGGTCTCGCGGGCGTGGTCGTGGTAGTTGAGCCCGATGCACACGATCTTCCCGATGCGGCCGAGCGGCGGCCCGATGCGGAGCCCCGCCGCGTCCAGCGCGGGCAGCTCGCCGGACTCGGCCGCCGCCCGTACCCGGTCGAGCGCGGCCTCGTCGGCGAGGAGCGCGCCGTCGATGTCGGCCACGAGGCGCGACAGGTCCCGCAGGGTCCCCTCGGCGTCGAGCAGCGCGGGCCGCTCGGCCCCTGCCGTACCGACTCGCAGCAGCTTCATGGTCACAATCTCCCTCGATCGCGGACGCCCGGACCGATGGGTGCAGCCATCGGAGGACTGGTCGATCGTCCAATCGGCCGGTCCAGTCCGCAAGACCTTGTTCACGTACTGGACCGTAACCGCGCCTGCTACCGGTACAGCGCGGCCCGTTCCAGCGCGGTCCAGGCCGTGCTGGTGACGACGTACAGCGCGGCGGCCAACGGTACGACCGCCACGGTGACGAGCGTGAAGAAGGACATGAACGGCATGACCTTGTTGACCGCGCCGAGCCCCGGCACCTGCTCGCCGCCCACCGCTCCCGCCGCGCCCGCGGCAATGGGATCGGCCGCCTTCATCCGCTTGGTACGAAGGCAGTTGAAGGTGGCGATGACCGCGACGGTCGCGAAGAGCCCGAGATAGACCAGCCCCGCCGGCCCGAACACCCCACCGCCGGCGAGGGCGTCGGCCCAGCGCCCGCCCAGCGGCGCCGCGAACAGCCGGTGGCCGAGCAGCCCGTTGCTCGCACCACCGATCGTGGAGCTGGAGAAGAGGTGGTAGAGGAGGAAGAAGGCGGGCAGCTGGAGCAGGCTGGGCAGACAGCCGGACAGCGGTGACACCTTTTCCTCGGCGTGCAGTTCGAGCACCGCCTGCTGCAGCCGCTGCGGGTCCTTGGCGTGCTTCCTGCGCAGTTCGGCGATGCGCGGCTGCAGTGCGGCGCGGGCGCGCCCGCCGCGGGCGGCGGCGCGGGACAGGGGGTGGACGAGGAGTCGTACGAGCGCGGTGAACAGGACGATCGCGGCGGCGGCCGCGGAGGTGTGGAAGAGCGGCTGGAGCAGGTCGGCGAGCTGCTCGACCAGACGGGCGAAGACGGAGAAGACAGAGAAGACGGACATGGGTGAGCCCTCCGGGGGTCTCGTCGTGCCGGAAGTGAACAGAGCGGCATGACGACCCGCGCGGGGTCACGTGTGCGAAGGAGGGACGTGCCCTACGCGGCGGTCGCCGGAAGGACGTGCCCGGGTGCCCTGGGCCGGCGCCGGCCGGGCGCGTCGGGATCGCGCTGCGGCAGGAAGGCCGTACGCCGGGCCCGGTCGCGGATCGCCGTACGCACCCGGGTGGGCGGGACGGCGGGCGCACAGCGGGCGGCGATCAGCGCGCAGGCGGTGAACGCCGCCCCGGCCGCCGCGGTCGCGGCGAGCGCCACGGTCGCGGAGAGGTTGCCGGTGTCGAGCAGCATGAGCGGCAGGAGCAGAAGCAGCAGCGGGGCGAGCGCACGCGACCGCGCGAGACTGCGGACCACTTGGCTTTCCCCTTCCACGGTCTCAACCTCCGGTGCCTGTTTGCCCTTTATACAGGTAGAGCCGAATACAGGCAGAGCCGACCCGGCACCGGAAAGGGCCCCGCATGCCGCGCACTCCCACCTGCGTCCTGACCGACACGTCTCCCGCGCAGGTAGACCACGGTCACGCCGTGGACCGGTTCGTCGAGATCGGCTCCTTCACCAAGGTGCTCACCGGTACGGCGCTCATGCGCATGGCCGCCGCGGACCTGCTCGACGTCGACGATCCCGTCGAGCGCTGGCTCCCCGCCGCGCCGCGCACCGGCATCACGCTGCGGCACCTGGCCGCGCACACCTCCGGGCTGCCGCGCCTTCCGCCCGGCGCCGGGGGCCGCGATCCGTACGCCGCGTTCGACGGCGACGCGCTGCAGCGGCTGCTCGGGCGGCTGGACGGGGTCGTGGTCCGGCCGCCGGGAGAGCAGGAGGAGTACTCCAACCTCGGGTACGCGGTCCTGGGCGCGGCACTGGTCGGCGCGGCCGGTGCGCCGTACGAGGAGCTGCTCGCCGAGCATGTCCTGCGGCCGCTGGACGTGCATGAGGTCAGCGCGCGTCCCGACCCCGGCCGGCGCCTGCTGGCTCCCGGGTTCTTCGGCAGGACCCGCAGGCCCTGGACCATGGACGGGGCGATCCTTCCGGCGGGCGGTCTGTGGGCGACCCCGCGTGCGGTCGCCGATCTGCTGGTCCGGCTGGTGCTGGAGCGCCGGCTGGGAGATCCCGCCCCCTCCTGGCAGACGGCCGGCCCGCTGCTCTGGCACAACGGCGCGACCCGCCATGCCTCCGTCTTCGCCGGAGCCATGGCGGACGGCCGGTGGGTGGTCGTCCACCGGCTGGGCGGCCGGGCGGAGGCGACGGATCAGGCCGGGATCGACGTCCTCAGGGGCGCCGGATCGGGCAGCTCCTGACCGGCCGGCTCGGAGCACGGCCTGTGGTCAGGCCGGTTCCGTCTCCAGCGGCTCCAGCAGCCGCTTCGGCTTCAGCAGGACCCGGCTGACCGGATCCGCCGGGTCGGGGTCGAGGCCCGGGCCGGGCTCCATGACCACGTCCTCGACCGGTACGACGACCCCGCAGGCGGGGCATTCGCCGTACGGCCCGAGGTCCGTGCCGCAGGCCGCGTGCCGGAAGTACCGCAGCTGTGTCTCGGTGAAGTGCTCGCGGCCCCACAGGCCGAGGGCCCGCAGGGTGGGCCACAGGGCGATGCCGCGCTCGGTGAGGACGTACTCGTCGCGCGGCGGCGACTCCTGGTACCGGCGCTTTTCGAGGATGCCCTCGGCGGTCAGGGTCTGCAGGCGGGCGGCCAGGACGGCGCGCGGGATGCCGAGGTGGACCAGGAAGTCGTTGTAGCGCCGCACGCCGTAGAGCGCGTCCCGGACGACGAGCAGCGTCCAGCGCTCGCCGACGACCTCGAGCGCGCGGGCGATCGAGCACTCCTGTGTCGCGTAGTCCTTGCCCAGTGCCATGCCGTCCACTGTAACCACTTTCCGACACATGGGTTCAGTGACCGAACCAACGGTGTTACGGTGGAGGAGCCAGGTCAGTTCAATGACCGAACTGACAGCCGGTTCGCCGAGTGACCCACACGTCACCGCAGGCCCCGTAAGGACAGGACCCCGCCATGACCGGGCTCGACTCCGCCACCACCCCCGCCACCACTGCCGTACGCGGCACGAGCGCCCGCGACGCCCCCGTACGCCCCCGGGCCACCCTGGCCCTGACCAGCGCTGCCACCGCCGTGGCGCTGATGACGTACACGGCCCCGATGGTCACGCTCCCGGAGACCGCGGCCGCCCTGCACACCCCGCTCTCCGGCCAGGCCTGGCTGCTGAACGGCACCCCGCTGGGCCTCGCCGCCCTGCTGCTGGTGGCCGGCAGCCTCGCCGACGACTACGGCCGCCGCCGCATCTTCCTCGGCGGCACCCTGGCCCTCGGCATCACCACCGCCCTCGCCGCCTTCACCACCTCGACCTGGCAGTTCACCCTCGCCCGGATCGCCCAGGGCGCGGCGAGCGCGGCGATCCTGGCCAGCAGCCTCGGACTGCTCGTGGCCGCCTTCCCCACGCCACGCGGCCGACTGCACGCCACCGGTGTGTGGGGCGCCTTCGTCAGCGGCGGCATCGCGGTCGGCCCGCTGGTCGCGGGCGCCCTGCCGACCTGGCGGATGGCGTACGGCGTCCTGGGCGCCGCCGCCGTCGTCGTGGCCGCGCTGGGCACCCGTACGCTGACCGAGTCCCGCGCCCCGCGCGGGGGCCGGCCGGACGTCCTCGGCGCCCTGACCTTCGGCCTCGCCCTGGTCGCCCTGGTGGCGGCCCTGACCCTGGGCCGCGACGGCTGGCTCCGCGCACCGGTGGGACTGCTGCTGGCCGCCGCCGTCCTCCTGATCGCGCTCTTCGCCGCCGTGGAACACCGGACCGGCACGCCGATGATCGACCTCGGCCTGCTGCGCCACGCCCGCTTCCTGGCCTCGGCCGCCGGCGGCCTGTTCACGGGCCTAGCGGTGATCGGCATGTTCAGCTTCCTGCCGGCCCTGTTCCAGCAGACGCTCCGCCTGTCCCCGATGGGCACGGCGTGGCTGCTCCTGCTCTGGTCCGGCCTGAGCTTCGCGGTGGCCCTCCAGGTCAAGCACCTGGCCGGCCGTATCGCCCCGCGCGCCCAACTTGCCGTCGGCTTCACCCTGCACACCATCGCCGTACTGACCATGCTCGGCGCCCTCGCCTCCGGCTCCTGGACCCGGCTGCTGCCCGGCCTGATCATCAGCGGAGTGGGCAGCGGCCTGCTCAACGGCGCGCTGCCGCTGCTCGCCGTCGAGTCGGTCCCGCGCGAACGCGCCGCGATGGGCTCCGGCGCCCAGCAGACCTTCCGCTACATCGGCTCCTGCGCGGGCGTGGCCCTGACCATCGCCCTCGCCACGTCCACCGGCAACCTGGCCCACGGCGCGAACATCGCCCTGCTGGTGTCGGCGGTGCTCGCGGCGGTCGGGGCGGTGAGCGTGCTGGCGCTGCGGGAGCGGGCGTAGCGGCGCGCTGAACAGGCCGGGCGCTCAGCGGGGCCGCATGGACACCAGCTTCCCCCACACCACCATCCGGTAGCGCGAGGTGAACTCGGGGGTGCAGGTGGTGAGGGTGATGTAGTAGCCGGGCTGGTCGTACCCGTACCCGGGCCGGACGAGCGAGCGCGGGACCGGCCGCACGACCCCCGAGTCCAGGGCGGAGGTCTGCGGCAGGATCTGGTCGACGTCGTACGTGTACGTCGCCGTCCGCGTCTCCACCTCGATGTCGTCCCCGCGCCGCAACCGGGGCAGGTACCGGAACGGCTCGCCGTGCGTGTTGCGGTGCCCGGCGAGCGCGAAGTTGCCCGCCTGCCCCGGCTGTTGGGTCCCCCGGTAATGGCCGACGTACCCCTTGTTGAGGACGTCGGCCTTGCTCACACCCTCGGCGATGGGCACGCGCAGCCCCAGCCGGGGGATGGTGAGGACCGCGTACGCCTGGGACCGCAGGGGCAGACTGACCGGCGTGTACGACCGCTGCGGCGCACGGGACTCGGAGGCGTCCGGGGTCGATGCGGGGGCCGTGGATGGTGAGCTGGAGGTGGCGTTGGGCGCCGGGGCCGCGCCACCGGCGCCGTACCCCCCATCCCCCCACTCCCGCTCCAGCGCCTCCACCTGCCGCTCGGCGCCGCGCCGGGCCTCCCGGTTGGTCCACCACAGCTGGTGCACGACCAGCAGCATGAGCAGCACACCGACGGTGACGAGCGCCTCGGCCCCGCCCCACAGCACGCGCCGCCGCCGGGCACGCCGACGCCGATCGCTGTGCCGTACGACCCGCACACCCGACCATGCCGGCATCCGCACCCACCTCCACGGGCCCCACGGGAGCCGCCCGCAGGGTAGGCGCAACGGGCACAACTGGCCATAGTCGCAAGCGAATCACCGACTTGACGACTTCCTCAACGGGTTTGAGAAACGACGGCTACCAGGGCTCGGGCGGCCGCCGCGACCTGCTCCACACGGACGTGGTGACGACGGCGGGCAAGGCCCTGTGGAACTCGGAGACGACGGGCGGATCGGACCTCTACAAACCGCACGTCTCCGGCAAGTCCCTGTCGGTCCTCTTCGCACCGAAGTCGATCCAGACGCTCCAAGTGGACGGAGTGACGGTGCGAGGAGAGCAGAGGGAAGCCAATGAACTGGCCATACTCCCTCCTGTCACCGCTCGGCAGTACGGTGTCCCCCATGCGCCCCGACACGCCTGCCGAGAACGTCGACCACACCGCCGAAGCGGCACGCCTGGAGCGAACCGCCGGACTGTACCCCGAGGACGCCGAGGCCCTGCTGCTGCGGGCGGCGGCCCACCTCGAACTGTCCGGCGACCGCCCCGCGGCCACCGCGCTCTACGACCGCCTGCTGTCCACGACGGACGCCCTGGAGAACCCCGCCCTCGTACGAGCCCTGAAGGCGTCGAACCTCTGGGAGTACGGCCACGAGGCGGAGGCAAGGGCGATCATCGAGGGCCTGCGCACCTCCGCTCCCCGCGACCCGGCCCCCTGGGTGATCATCGCGGAGTCCCTGGAGTCGCACGACGAGCTGGAGGCCGCGGCGGAGACCTTCACGGAGGGGGCGAGCCTGCTCCTGCCGGAGGCGGACGCCCCGGAACCCGCACCCGCCACCCACCCCCTTCTCTACGGCCGCCACCGCGTCCGTCGCATGCTGGGCCTGCCCCACGACACCTGGGACACCCTGGCGGACACGCTCCACACGTCCCCCGTGCCCCTGGACGAGCTCCACGACCCCAAACGCGTCTGGTCCCTGGGCTCGGAGAACCCGGCGGAACTCCAGGCGGAGATCACCCGCCTCCAAGCCGAACTGGGCGCCTACAGAGAGGCCCTCTCCCGCCCCTTCCCGGTGGCGGTCCTCCACTGGCCGGCGGGCGAGCTGACGGAACTCCTCTCGGCCTACCCGCCCCTTGCCGTGGAGTACCCCTCCCACGACACCCACCTCGCGACCATAGAGTCGTCCCTGCGCGAGCTGTCGTCTTCGGGCACGGCGAACCTGGGCATCGTGACGGGGACGGTCCCTTCGTACGAGGCGTTCGCGGCGTCGGAGGGGTCGTCACCGGGGGACGTCACGCTGCTGCCGCAGTATGCGACGACGCTGGCGGCGCGGGGGCGGGCGGTGGCTTGGCCGCCGGGGAGGGGGGCGGAGTGCTGGTGTGGCTCTGCCCAGTTCTATGACGCATGCCACGGAGCGTAAGAACACGCCGATCCGCCACTTCCGCAAGCCTCCGCCCCAGCCCGGCGTGCCGCCACCCAGCCCGGCGCGCTCCTCACTCCGGCTGCCCACCCAGCCCACCGAACGGCCACACACCTGGGCCCCGCCTTCCCCGGGCCGCCCGCTCGCTTCTTCCCCGTGCTGGAGCGGCCCGGGTCAAGGGTGGCCCGCAGGGCCATCGGCGCAGCCGACGCGGGAGTGGAGCGCAGCGGAACGGACGCGCCCTTGAGGGGGGCCGAGGAAGCACGACAATGCCGAGAAGCGGGCGGCCCAGCTTGCTCTCCGCAGCTCCGAACCCAAGACTGCTTTTCCCTGGCGCGGCCACACAGCTCCAGTTACGCCGGCAGAATTGTTGCCGTGTCACATGCAGTGCCTTCCTCCGCCGCTGTCTCCGCTCGCATGAGCCGACAAGGATCGCGCGACACGGCGCCCGAAGTCGCGGTTCGCCGACTCCTTCACTCGGCAGGACTGCGGTACCGAGTGAACCGGCCAGTACCGGGCATGCCTCGGCGGACGATCGACATCGTCTTCACCAAAGCCAAGGTGGCGATCTTTCTGGACGGCTGTTTCTGGCACGGCTGCCCCGAACACGCCACGCATCCGAAAGTCAACGCTGCGTGGTGGCGCGCCAAGCTCGACAAGAACATGGCGCGCGATCTGGAGACGACCGAGCACCTGCAGGCCGAGGGTTGGACGGTGTTGCGCTTCTGGGAGCACGAATCCCCCGAGGACGTGGCCCGCCGAATCGCACAGTCGGTAACGCCGAAGGGCGGTCACACGCCAGAGGGCGGTCGAGCTGCGTCAAGCATCAATCCGGACACGGTCCTTGGTAGTGACAACCATCTGACCTAATAATGTGTAGGCCTTGTAAAGGTGACGCTGGGGCACCTGCCGGACGCTGGGCTTCCGGAGCGCGGGCCTGCCGATCCAGACACATGAACGAGTGGGAGCGGGGGCGGTCGGAACCTATGACCGACGAGTTCGACGGCATGTATGACACCTTCAAGGCGCTCCTGGACGCCTTCCCGCCTTCGGAAGCGGTCAAGCGGCTGGAGATGCTGGGGGTCAGCCCGGAGATTGTCCAGGAGATCCGCGAGCGCCACGAACAGCAGACGATACGTATCAAGGAACTCGAAGAGCCCCATGCCGTCATCCTCGGGAACCGCGACACGTGGTACACGGGGCCGCAGGACAAGGACAAGTGCTGGCCGGCGATTGTCGAGCTGCTACGGAAAGACGGCTGGCCCGTTGAACCGGCCATCCGCAATCTCGACGACTCCTCGACTCGCGTGGTCTCCCTGCTGAACCACCCGAAGGAGAAATCGTTCTCCACGCGCGGTCTGGTCGTGGGCTACGTGCAGTCCGGCAAGACAACCAACTTCACCTCCGTCATGGCCAAGGCGGCCGACCGCGGCTACAAGCTCTTCATCGTTCTGGCGGGCATCCACAACGGCCTCCGACGCCAGACCCAAGCTCGCCTGGTCCAGCAACTCGTAGAACCCAACCCGTCCCTGTGGTCCCAGCTGACCGGGTTGGACAAGGACTTCACTCCTCAGGAGAATCCGGCTTCCTACTTCGGCAAGAGCAACAAGACGCACGTACTGTGTGTGGTCAAGAAGAACGCGACGGTGCTTCGCAAACTGGCGCAGTGGCTGGAGAAGGCCGCCGACTACTTGCAGGACTGCCCGGCGTTGATCATTGACGACGAGGCAGACCAGGCGACGGTTGCGACGAAGTCCATCAACCCTCTGATCCTCAACATCATGAGCAGCCTGCCGCGTTCCGCATACGTGGGCTACACGGCGTCTCCTTTCGCCAACCTGCTCATTGATCCGAGCGCGCAGGACTTGTATCCCCGCGACTTCGTTGCGAACCTCCCGAAGCCGGAGGGGCACTTTGGAACGGAGGTTCTGTTCGGCCGCTATGCGCTCGACGGCGAAGACCCCGAGCAGGTCGACGACGGATACGACATGATCCGTTCGGTCCCCGACGACGATGTGCCGTGTGTCCGCCCGGAGACGAGGGCCGACGTCGATGGCTTCGAACCCGTCATCACCGACACGCTCCGCCGGGCCGTCGAGTACTTCTGGCTGACCACGGCAGCTCGTCGTGTGCGTCGTAAGGGTAACCCGCACAGCACAATGTTGGTTCACACCAGCGTCAACACGGCTGTGCACAACAGCTTCAAGCGCCCGTTGGAACACTTGCTGAAGCGCGCCGGCGAATCACTGGCTGACGCAAGCTTCCTCGCACGGCTGCGTGACCTCTGGGACAAGGAGACCGGGCGAGTACCTGCGGAAGAGTTCGGCGAGAAGAAGGTCGCCTTCGAAGACTTGGCACCCGAGCTGCCCGGTGTGCTTCGAAGCTGCCGCGTCATCATGGACAACTCCAGCAGCGAGGATCGCCTGGACTACGAGAACGGCCCGGTCGTGGCAATCGCAGTCGGCGGCAACACACTTTCCCGCGGACTGACTCTCGAAGGATTGTCGGTCAGCTACTTCGTACGCGCCGTCTCGGCGTATGACACGCTGCTGCAGATGGGGCGTTGGTTCGGCTTCAGGAACGGCTACGCGGATCTACCTCGGATCTGGATGACCGACGAGCTGGCCGAGTGGTTCCGTCATCTCGCCACCGTCGAGACGGAAATGCGCCGGGACATCGACATATACATGACCGAGGCCGAGACACCGCTCACCTTCGCCGTACGGCTGCGCACACACCCTGCACTGCGCGTCACTGCGGCGGCCAAGATGCGCGACGCCGTCACCGCAGCTTCTTCATACGGTGGCAAGCGAGTCCAGACCCATTACTTCCGCACGGACGCGGACTGGCTCCGAGGGAACATCACCGCAGCGCGCGACCTCGTGTCCGCGTCTCGCTCGCATGCGGTTCGAATAGAGGACCGATCATCGGAAGGGCGCTACGTCTTCCGTGACGTGTCTCACGACGTGGTGACCAATTTCCTCAGCGCCTACAAATTCCATGAAAAATCGCCAGAGAATGACGCCGACCTGATCATCGGCTACATCCAGAAGCGGATCAAAGCAGCCGACTCCCTTCGCCGTTGGAACGTGGCGATTGTCGGTAACCCCAAAGGTGAGCCATTCGACTTTGCTTCGGGTATCAGCGTCGGGCTCAACAGCCGTGCTCGTCTTGCCGTGAGCAATCCCGATCCCTATTTCGCCGACATCAAGACGCTCATGAGCCGCAGGGACGCCGCTGTAGATCTGGACGGCGACACGGCAAAACTGACCGAGAAAGGCATCATGGACAAGCGCCATGATCTTCTCCCGGACACTGGGCTGTTGGTTCTCTATCCGATCGACAAGGTATCCACGCCCGACCCGACCAAGAAGCTCCGCGCACCGCTCAACGCCGAGGAGCACGTCATAGGTGTGGGTCTGGTATTCCCCGAGCCCCAGCATGGGGACAGCACGGTCGAGAAATACATCTCTGCCAACCTTTCGGGACTGCGCATCGAGGACGAGGACTACAGCCTGCTCGTCGAAGGCGAAGACGCGTGAACGACGAGGCCTTCCGAAAGTTGGTCGAAGAGCATTGGGTTGCACTCGAGGCAGAGCAGACCACCGGTGAACGCCGTCTGCGTATGTCACAGCTGCCAGTGATGACGGCTCAAGGGGCCCTGGCCGCAGGTGTCGACCATGACGGGTACCGCCACGTGCTGGTGCCGGTGCACACGCATCGGAAACTCCGGACCAGTCCTGACGGCCCCGTACTCCGGCTGCGCAAGCGTCCGTTGGAAGACGATGAGACGTATCAGACGTATGCCGATCTCGCCTGCCTGCGCACGGATCTCAACGACCTGTTCACGGGCCTGTGTGTCGACGTGCTGAGCGCGGTTGCGGCCCTGCCCGAGAATCCGGTCAAGGCGCTTTACGGAGTCCTTGACCGCTGGAAGGCGCTCTTCCAGTCGCAGAGTGCTCCACTCGGACCTGAACAGATCGCTGGATTGTTCGGCGAGCTGCTGGTGTTGCGTCGGCTCCTCTCACGCGACTCCAGCGCCCACCGGATCTGGCGCGGACCTGAAAGTCACACTCACGACTTCGTCGCGGGGAAGCTGGCTGTAGAGGTCAAGGCAAGCAGTGGGACCGGAATCCGAAAGCCCCGGATACACGGGCTCGACCAGCTCGACGCTCCCCCCGGTGGGACGCTCTTTCTGGCCTGGTTCCGTCTGGAGACTCCTGAACCAAGTGGTGCCGGGCTCGAATTCTTGGAGTTGCTGGAGCAGACGCTTCATTCATGCGACGACGAGGCCGCCCTCCTCAACATGCTCGCTGCGGCCGGCTACCGCCCCATCGATGCGGAGAAGTACCGGGGCGTTCGTTTTATGGTCAGGGAAGAAAGGTGGTACCGGGTGGGTCCTGACTTCCCTCGACTGACGACGCAAACCCTTCTCGAGGCAGGTGTGCCGGTATCCATTCTGGACGTCGAGTACACGATCGACCTGTCCACCGACATTCCTGCCCCCATGGCCGCCGATGAGGTGGTTCAAATTCTCGACCGTCTCATCCAGGAGTCTGCGTGACCGGGCCCAGGTGGTTCTCCCAGCCTTATCCTCCGGAAGGCGCGAGCGCCGCCGAAGGTATTCGCAACCAGTTGGGGCGTCCAGAACTGGACCTGCTCACAATCCTCGTGCGCGAGTCCGCTCAGAACAGCTGGGATGCCCGCCTTTCCCAGTCCGACGTTCCCGTTGACTATCGCATCGACATGTGGACCGTCGGCCCTGCCCACACCGGGGCGTGGAGGGAGCTGCTGCTTTCCGGTGCTCCCGCCCCGAGTGGCGACAATTTTCCACTCCGGGAGACCCTCCGACGCGGCTCGATCCGTGTACTGGCGGTGTCCGACCGGGGCACTCGAGGGCTCGGAGGGCCGACCCGCGCGGACGACGCCGTGGGTCCCGACCGCGACTTCGTCTCCTTCATCCGCAACATCGGGGAACCTCGCGACACCGCTCTGGGGGGCGGCACCTACGGCTTCGGCAAGGGCATCTTCTATCTGCTGTCCAAGCCCGGAACGGTGCTGGTCCATTCCCGCTGCCGTACTCGGCACGGAGGGTACGAGACCCGTCTCATCGGTTGCACCTTGTGGAAGAGCTACGTGGCTCTGGCGGACCAGAGTGAACGTCGCTACACCGGTAGGCACTGGTGGGGTGACACTTCGGGCAGCGTCGTCGAACCGCTTGTCGGAGAGGCGGCCGAGACCACCGCGCAACGCCTCGGCCTCAAGGCTTTCGGGGCGCGGGAGACCGGTACGACGGTTGTCGTCCTTGATCCCAATCTCGATGAGTTCGAAGGACCGCAAGCCGCTGACTACTTGTGTGACACCATTGCCTGGCATCTTTGGCCCAAGATGATCAGCACGGCTGACAGACCGGCCGTCATGCGCTTCTCCGTCACGTGTGACGGTGTTCCACATGCGGTGCCCGATCCTCGGAGTACCCGCCCGTTGAACATGTTCGTCGCGGCGTACGAAGAGATGGCCGGACCGGGCCGGACCGACCTCGAATGTCACAAACCCAAGCGTTATTTGGGACGACTTGGCCTGGTCAAGCGCATCATGCCGCCGCTCGAGCCCACACGGGCCTCACGCATGATGGACGTAGAGGACCTGATCCATCATGTCTGCCTGATGCGCCCCGCTGAGCTCGTAGTCACATACCATCCGGGACCGAAGCCGCCCAGCACGAATCAGGGATACGCCGGTGTCTTTCGCGCCGACGAGGCGATGGACGACATATACGCCAAGGCGGAGCCTCCCACGCACGATGCCTGGAACCCGCACTCCCTCGAAAGACCGGAAAGCACCTTCGTTCACACGACCTTCCGGCGCATCAACGAAGCGCTGGAACGGCTGCTGTCCCTCAGCGGCACAGCACGTCCGGGCGCCAGCAACGTAGCGCTCGGCGCGGCCAGTTCGATGTTCTCCGGCCTGGTCGGTGGTGCCTGGGGCATCGGTGGAGCCACGGCCTACTCCAAGCCCGGCAGCACCGCGATGCGCGACGCCGGCTCGGACGCCGACGAGACGAAGCGTGCGGCATCCGGCCGTCAGGTACAGACAGCCCCAGGGCTCGATTCCGGTCTCGGGTCCCACGCCACGAACGAATCGCTCTCCGGGGGCGTGGAAACCGCCAATGGGGATCCCGTCATCCGCCGGCCACGAGTGCAGTACGTCGGCGAACCCTATTACGACGATCGCGGGGACAGCTCGGTGCTGGTTCAGGAGTTCCGACTTCCCGTGCCGGGGCCCCAGCGCGTACGCATCGACCTTGCAGTCACTCTCCCCGGTACCGGCGGGCGCGAGACCGATCCGCCGATCGGTGCGAGCATGCCCGAGCTGGTCGGCTGGGAGGACGACATGGGCCGCTTGTACCCCTCGGACCCTCTCGTGCTTGATGGCGGAGATTCCATCTGGCGCGCAGTCGTGCGGCCGGCGCCGGACACCATGACTGAGATCGGTATCAAGGTCGAGGCGGTGAAGAGCCCGTGACTCGACGTGTCCTTCCTTATCGCGTGCCATCGGAGAACGTCGTCAACGCCGAACCGTGGCGACTCGTCGTCGAAGACGGTGAGGTGGCCCTGCCCAAGGCGTTGCCGGACTGGGACTATCACACGGATCTGCGCGTGCGGAGGCACATCCGCATCGACGTGGACCAGGCACGCAGGCAGTCCGGCCTGCCCGAAGATGCCCCTCTTCTGATCTCCGTCGTGTGGACGGCCACCGGTTCAAATCTGAGCGGCCCGGCCCAGCACATGCGTTTGACGGGAGCAGGCACCGTCACCACTGAATTCGACGTGCTTCTGCATGGTTCCGATCTCGGTGGTCTGCTGCTCCTGGACACCGCTCTCCTACTGGCCGATCGGAGGAACGACGCCCGCCCCTCGTCGCCACGGCGAGCGGGTTCCGTGCTCTGGAGCGACCGATCGGAACTGCGTCTTCAGGGTGATGCGCCCCAGTTCCCCATGGCCGTCATCGACTTCGCCCGCACGTCGTTCCCGGACGACGCAGCATGGCATCTGCAGATCAGTGGCGGCATGGAGCACGCCACCATGGGGGCATTGCTCTTGCTGGTCAATGAGCGAAATGCGGTCACGGCCACAGCATTCCAAAATGCCGCCAGGCCCCGCCCGGTTGATCGAATCGTGCTCTCCGCTGTTTACGCGGATGCGGCCAGAACCATGATCGAGCACGCCCTCACCGATGACGATTTTGGAGAGGATGCCGACTACCCGGACGGCTCACTGGGTGCCACGCTGCTCAGCCTGTTCGACCAACTCTTCCCAGGGCAGTCGATCACTGACGTACGTCTGCGCCAACGGCAGTCGCCGGCCTTGTTCGCCTCAGACCTGCAAGCTGCCGTACGAATCTTCGAGGTGTCGTGATGAGCTTCCTATACCCTCGGCTCCTCGCCGCGCAGGCGAGACCGCTCTTCGACGAGTACAGGGAGCTCACTGTCGGGGAACTGTCCCGCCGTGTGGCGGTCGCACACGACTCAGCCGTCTATGTGGCAACGGGCGGTGACCGCGTCCCCCCTGCTCAGCTCCGGGAGCTGAGGGAGGGCGTTCTCGACCTGGCGAAGCAGGCAGGCTTCCCGGACGACTCCGACCGAAACCGTAATGCGGATTTCGATCTGCAGTTGGCTGCGCTGCTCCACGCCGAGATGGGAATGGTGCCCGCTGAGGCCGCTTCCCGGGACGTGTGGGCCTTTCTCGCACTGGTCCTTCTCCCGGACGTCGCGTTCTGGCGTTATCCTCAGCCGCCCAAGGATCGTGTTCTCGGTACCGACCTCACACGACACGTATTCGGCCGGCTTTGGTGGCGCGCTCAGCTCGTGCGTTCCACCGACGATCCGGAACCGTACGCCGCGCTCAAGATCCTTGGTGAGGCCGCGTTCGACCAGATCTACGCCCGACGCGCTGCGCTCGGCGGAAGCCCCCACCTCGTCCGCGCGATCCTCCGCGTTTGGAAGGACCTGGATCTCAGGGGCCTGAACGAACGCGACACACTCCGTGATTTCCTCAAGCGACTGCTTCGGCTGGCGCCATTCGTCCTGTTCGACGGCATCGAAGAGCATGCACTCGATGACGAGCTGCGGGCAGTCGCCCGAGAGTCTGTAGAAGCGCAACGTCCCGACTCCCCAACGGCCACGGACTCACTTGCTGCAGGCGTGAAGAACCTCGTCCCAAACGAAGCGCGGGAAGCCTCCCCTTCTGTGCTCCCGGTTCAGGATGAACAACCGATCTTGGAGTCCGTCTCCGGGATTCAAGCCGGCACTGGGCGGTTCAGCTTCCTGGAGATCTGCGCTGGTGCAGGTGCACAGGCACTTGGGCTCGAACGTGCAGGCTTCGACCCGGTGATGCTCATAGAAACCAAGGCCGACGCCTGCTTCACCATCGGCTTGAATCGGCCCGAATGGGACATCGTCTGCATGGATGTCCTTCAATTCCATCCCGGCCTGCGTCCGGATGTCATGGGAGTCGATCTTGTCAGCGGCGGGCTGCCGCGTGTGAAGTCTCTGGCGACCGCCGGCAGGACAGAGGACACCGAGGAACGCCGGGTGCTGCGCGCAGCAATTTCTCTCGCATGTGCGATCAGGCCGAAGGCCGTCCTCTTCGAGAACGTTCCCGATCTCGTCGAGGATGCTGAATTCGACGCTGACCGCGCTTGGATCGAGACGGAGCTGCTCAAGGCCGGCCTACGTTCAAGCTGGAAGGTGCTCAACGCCGCGGACTTCAGTGTCCCGCAGAACCGCAAGAGCGGCTTCCTGATAGCCCTCCGGGAGCCCTACTTCGCTCGTTTCACCTGGCCGGAGCCGAACGGAGCGCCACCACCGACCGTGGGCCAAGTCCTCGGCCCATCCATGTCCGCCCGAGGCTGGCCGGGAGCAGGGCACTGGATCCGGAAGGCGAATCGCATCGCCCCCGCACTGGTCGGAGGATCCGATCGACGAGGGGGTGCCGACCTCGGCCCGACCGGCAGCAAAAAGGCTTGGGCTGCGCTGGGCGTGAACGGCACCAGCCTCGGTGACGAACCGCCTGGACCGGACTTCCCGGTCGACGATGAGCCCAAGCTCACAGTTGAACAAGCTGCGACGGTCCAGTCGTTCCCTGCCGACTGGAAGCTCCACGGCGGCAAGACATCCCGGTATCGTCAGGTGGGGCACGCGATGCCGCCACCCCTCGCGACCGCTGTCGGTCTCGCCATCGCGGCTGCACTTCGAGGCTAAAATCGCCCCATGGTCACGCCCCGTCCCGTAGCTCACGATCCCATCACAGTCGTCGACCTGTTTAGCGGCTGTGGTGGGTTTACTCAGGGATTTCACGAGTTTCGCCCTGCAGGAGGAGACGCGGACGGACCCGTCTTCCACAGCATCGCGGCCGTCGAGCACAATGCCGCCGCGGCTGCCACGTACGCCGTGAACTTCGGAAGCCTCCGACCCGACGAGCGGATCCCCGCTGCTCGCGTCCACGTGGGCGACATCGAGAAGTGGGAGCCGACGCCGGAAGATCTCCACGCTGATGTTGTGGTCGGAGGACCGCCATGCCAAGGTTTTTCGGCGTTGAATCGCGACAAGAAGGGCAGTGAACGCAATCGACTCTGGGAGGAGTACGTCAGGGTCGTTGCAGAGATCCGGCCCAAGGTGTTCGTCATCGAGAACGTCGACCGCTTCCTGAAGTCGGACGAGTTCCGCAATTTGCTCAACGAGGTTGAGGCGGGTGGCCAACTTTCCGAATATCGACTGGTGGATCCACCCGGTCACGCACCATCCGACACCAGTGAAGAAAAGATCAAGCGA
The DNA here is from genome assembly GCF_055581585.1 of Streptomyces sp. NPDC031426. Taxonomy (NCBI): domain Bacteria; kingdom Bacillati; phylum Actinomycetota; class Actinomycetes; order Kitasatosporales; family Streptomycetaceae; genus Streptomyces; species Streptomyces sp. NPDC031426. The sequence continues at coordinate 159,220 of NZ_JBVIJE010000016.1, read as the reverse complement.
TACCTGCTCAACTCGGCAGATTACGGTGCAGCACAGGCGCGTCGGCGTGCCATTGTCATCGGCGTTCGCCGGGATCTTGGCAACGGTCGGACTCTGACGTACCCCCTTAGAACGCACCACCGGCGGCCGAAGCACCCACACACCACCGCTGCCCAGCAGTTCGACGGGTTGGATGCAGGAATGTCGTACTGGCAGGCAGTGGACGACATTTTCGCCGAGTCAGCGACACGCCACCTACGAGGAACCGAACTCCCGGACGGAAAGGAGTTCATTCCTGAGGTGAATTCCGTTCAGCCGGGGATCTTCACTACTCCCGATTTGCACTTCGGCCGGAACCCGGAGGCACTGTCCAGAGCCCGCTATCGCGCCATCCCGCGGGGCGGGAACCGGAAGGACCTGCGCGACAAGTGGTACACAGTGGATGAGTTCAACGAGATCCATGTCTTCGATACACCCAATCCTTCGGGCGTGAGGACACCTGTCGAATATCTTTCGACGAAAAGCTGGGACAATCACAATACCGGTACTGGCGACGTCATGGGCCGACTCCGTTACGGCGAACCTTCGGTAACCATTCGCACGGAGTTCTTCAAGCCGGAAAAGGGTCGCTATCTGCACCCTGAGCTGCCTCGTCCCATCACTCACTATGAAGCCGCCCGCATCCAGGGATTCCCACTGAGCTTCCGCTGGTGCGGCTCGAAGACCGAAATCGCCACACAGATCGGAAATGCAGTCCCGATCCCTCTCGGCAAGGCGATCGCTGCGTCAATATACGCATATCTTCGCGGCTGAAAGTCGTACCCCGTTTGTTCGACAGCCCGGCAGCTTGCCGAGAATCCAAGTCCGGGCTGTCGCCCGCACGGGCCAGCGCCGAGGATCAGCCGGCCCGCGGCTACCTACCAGTTGGCCAATTGGTCCGCCTCGGCCTCGAACTGGCGTTGAGCTCTGTCCAGAGCCTGGTCGGCATCATGACCGTGCGCCTGAAGCCAATGAAGAAGATCGGCGATGGCCGCGACCACCACCGTCTCGGCCATGGTGGTGGCCAGTCTGCTCGATGGGGTCGGGCGCGCAGGCTGCTGCACGTCGTACAAGCCGAGGACACTCGCGGCCCTGGAGACACGTGGGTTCCGACTGTGGCCGTTCGGCGCATTCAAGCCGGTCGCGAACTCGACCCACGTGACCTTCCGGTCGGGCAGGAGCTGAACACCCCAGCGGTCGGAGCAGGCAGCGACAAGTGCCATGCCGCGCCCCGACTCTGCATCGCCCTTCGCGTCGATCAGCGTTGGTAAGGCCCGGCTGTCCGGGTCATGGATCTCGATGCGCAGGTGGGTGCCGTGCATGGAGACGGCAAGGGTTGAAGGGGTACCTGGACCAACGTGCGTGATCACGTTGGAAACCAGCTCGCTGAGGCAGAGTTGGACACTTTCGATCAGCTCCGGTAGGCCCCAGAGACGCAGATGGATCTTCAGCACACGTCTGAGCGCGGCTGCCTCCTCCGGCACGGCAAGGAACGGCAACTCCCAGGGCGTTCTTGGCGTACATGCACTGCATTCCATGTCTCGACTCCTGCTCCTGTGTGTCGTCTTGCGCTGCTCGGCAAGCAGTGGCCTGTCGCCCTGGCGCATGCCCACCTTCCCCAGGGCAGGAGAGACCAGGCAGGCATGCGCGATGCACTTCTGTTCGCCATGGACCAGCGGCTCGATACTCAACCTAGAAGCCCTCTTGGTAAATTTGCCACATGCTTCGGCAAATTAGCTCGATCGTGGATGGAGGGGCGGGCACACGGCAGACTGCCGTCTGAGCAAACACGGAAGGATCGACATGCCCCCGAAGCAAGTTCCGACTCAGCGGCAGAAGCGCCTTGGTTACGAGTTGCGCAGGATGCGGGTTGCGGCAGGCATGTCTGCGGAGGAGGCAGCAAAGCTCCTCGGCGTCGACCGCGGAAAGATCTCCTACATGGAGTCCGGCGTACGGAACGTCAGCGAGGAACGCCTGCGCACTCTGGCTCATCACTGCCGGCGCACCGACGAGAGGTACGTGAGCGCCTTGATCGAAATGGCCTCGGCCGGCGCTCACGGTTGGTGGGAGCAGTACCGTGGCGCTCTTCCCCAAGGCCTACTGGACGTCGCCGAGTTGGAGTCCAGGGCCGTCCGCATGCGAGCAGCGTGCACTGTGCACATCCCGGGACTGCTCCAGACCACGGACTACGCACTGGCTGTGTTCCGTGCCGTCCTGCCACGACTGCCCGAACACGAAGTGGCGATGAGGACGGCCCATCGCAATCGACGCCAGGAGATCCTCTCCGGCGACAAAGCTCGCGCCTTCACAGGCATCGTTCACGAGGCGGCGCTGCGGATGCAGTTCGGAGGGCCCCGAGTAGCTCGTGAACAACTCGAATACTTGCTCGCGCAGGCCGAGAGGGACGGCGTGACCGTGTTGGTCGTGCCCTTCACCCATGGTGGGTTTCCAGGTGCGGGTCAAACCGTCCTGTACGCAGAGGGACCGACGGAGCAACTGGACACCGTACAGATCGACAACTCCCACGGTCCGGACTTCCTCTACGACGAGGCCGAGTTGGCCAAGTACCGTGCTCACTTGGATCGGATGGAGGAACTGGCGCTGTCCCCCGGCGACTCGAAGGACCTCATCCGCACCATCGCAAACGGACTGCAGGAGGCGTGATGAACGAGATCCAGTGGGAAGAGCCGTTCTGCGGGGAGGGCAACTCGTGCTTCCGGGTGGGTGTCGATGAGGCGGGCAACGCCTACATAGCGGTGCTCGGGCAGGAGGACCGTTTCATCACGGACACTCGGGACGCCTTGCGCACCATGATCCGGGACATCAAGGCGGGCAAGGCGGACCACTTGCTCCGGTGAGACCGATCCAACGCCTCCCGCTTCAAGGTCCAGGACCTCGTCGAGCTTCGCCTGGATGAAGACCTGGAAGATCCTGAGCGGCTGCCCCCAAAAGGACGACGGCGTCCATCGCGCCATGCTCGACATCGGCCCGCCCGCATGGGCCCCAACGCTTGGCACTGGCGGCGTGCGTCAGTCCGCCGAGTCGTTGAAGTTCTTGATCAGTCCGCACAGTTCCCCGAGACTCTCGACCCTGAAGGTCGGAAGTCTCTCGGCCTCCACCGAGCGCCACTGGATCGTGGCCCATGGTCCTCGGTGTACCAAGGCAGTGTGCATGCCCGCGGCGGCGGCCAGCCGGATGTCGTTGTCGATGCGGTCGCCGACGTACAGGATCTCGTCCTTGCTGAAGGGGACCACCTCGGCGACGCGGTGGAAGAAGGCCGGATCCGGCTTGCTGGCGCCCCAGTCATCCGAGGTTCCGATCGAGTCGACGTCGTCCGCCAGCAGTTCCCGGAGAGTCTTGCCCGGCCGGATCGTCTGGTTGCCCGCGATGCCCAGCCAGATGCCATCCGCGCGCAGTGAGGTCAGCGTGGGCCGGACGTCTTCGTAAAGGTCCTCTTCGCCGAAGGTCTCCGGCTGCCCGGCCGCCGCGCGCCTGTCACGTTCCTCGTACAGGTCAAAGCCGGGGCAGAACTCCTGGAAGACCTCGCGGTAGTCACGTCCCTGGGCGATGACGGCGCCGAACATCGCGTGGAAGGTGTGGCGGGCCACGCCGAGCCAGTCGGCCCAGGTGCCGTACTCCCTGGTTTCGTCTACGAGGCACTCGCCGACGTCGAACACCACAGCACGAATCATGGGCGCAGGGTAGTAAGGAGGTCTTCGCGCTCGACAGTGCATCGGTAGCCGACGAAGGCACCAACGGCCGAGCAGAGTCCCGCTTCCTAGATCGACTACCCCACTACGGGAAAATTTCCCTGTCGTCATGGACGCCCTGTGCCAAGCCGCCCTAGCGTCATCCTCGGGTGCAGGCACAGGCCCAGCCCGGCGTACAGGGGGCACAATGGCGCATGCGGATCTGACGCGGCTGACCGGCAATGAGAACGGGGAGTGCGGGGGCGATGACTGCCCCAACGTGTACCGGACCGGCTCAGGGTCGTTCGTGGTCCAGGGGAATCCGTCGGATGCCTTCGACCCGCCAGAGGGAGAGGCTCTCGTGGAGATCCCGGAGGCGGTGCTGAGGGAGGCTGTCCGTGCTCTTGGCTGGTGAGGACTGGCGGAGGACGTTCGACGCCATGCAGAAAGAGGCGTGGCGTCTGGAGACTCTGCCCGTCTACCGTGTGCCGCAGGAGGAAGAAGCCGTTCGCCGGTTCCTGGCCGGGAAGCCGGTGACGCGGGAGGCGACGCAGCCTTGGTTCGACCGGGTCAAGGCTTACGTGGCGAGCGGACGCAGTGTCGGGCGAGTGCACATCGTCACTCAGCCCCTCACGGACTACCTTCGCTTCGAGTTCGAGCACTACCGCCACAACATCGAAGCCGGCGAGGCGATCCGCATCCTCGACGTGACCGATCGACCCAATCCCCTCGACGGCGTTCAGGACTTCTGGATGTTCGACCGATCGCGGATCGTGCTGATGCACTACGAGCCGGACGGGACACAGATCAGCCGGGAAGTGTACGAAGGCGACCCCGTGCCGTATCGGGAGTACCAGCGCATCGCTCTCGCGGCATCGGTGCCCTTCAAGGAGTACGTGAAGGGCCTTGACGCTTGATCCTCAGCAGCTAGGGCAATCGAAGGCCGACCTGGCCGAGACACTGCGAACGCTGCGCAAGCGAGCCGGACTGTCCCAAGTCCGGCTCGCCAAGCGGTGCGATGTTTCACAGTCAAAGATCAGCAAGATCGAGTCTGGCGAGATCACGCCGAGTCTGGTCGACGTCGAACTCATCCTGCGGGCACTCGAAGCTCCAGAGCAACTGGTCGCCGAAATAGCCGCGCTGGCGCGGTTGGCCAACACCGAGGGGGAGCCCATCCGGTCATCGTGGCGGCGCGGGGACTCGTTCCGGCACGGGCTCAAGCGAGCGGGCCACCCCGGAAAGTGGGCGGCTTGGCGGGGTTGGGCCCCGGGGGAGTCGCTTTCGCGACGTCGGTGGAGGGTGTGCGGGCGCCGCACACCACTGCGGCGCCCAGAGCCCGTTGCGTTACGCCGCCGGCGCCAGATCCCCCCGTCCGAAGAGGAGGGCGAAGCCCGGGGGGAGTTGGGTGAGGAGGCGGGTGGTCAGGGGGTCGCCGACCCGGTTCGCCAGGGTGCTGAGGACCGAGCTGACGTCCCAGCGGGCCGTCGCGGGGGTTGAGCCCTCGATGCGCGTCGCTACCGATTCCACGAACTCCCTGGCCGTCAGGGGGTGGGTCGCGGGGATCTGGGAGGCGATCACTCGGGCCGCTTCTCGGGGGAGGGACTGGGCCAGGGCGACGCGTTCGTCGCCGGTCACGTGGCCGCCGAGGGCTGAGAGGACTATGCGGGTCACGCGTTCCGCCTCCGCCCTCGTGGTGTACTGACCCGCCTCGCGCACCCGCTCCGTCAGTTCGTGCCAGCGCCTGGTGTCGGCATCGCCGTCACGGGCCGCCAGGGCAGACGGGGTGGGGATCGTTGTTCTCGGCTGCGGGGTCGTCACGGTCATCGTGCTGGCTCCTCCTCCGGGACACGTGGGGGCACGGGCAGGGCCGGTGCCCCGTGATGCAGGGGACTTGAGTGGGTGGATCGGCGCGTCCCGGGTTCCGCTCGTGACCCGGGACGCTCTGTGCCGTCAGTCGTCAGCCGTCAGCCGTCGCCTGTCCGCCGTGCGGGCGGTCAGCCGCTGATCTGCTTGCGGCCGGCGTCGCCGCCCGTGATCTGGATGCGGCGTGGCTTGGCCGCTTCGGCCACCGGGATGCGCAGGGTCAGGACGCCGGCCTCGTACGACGCGTCGATGCGGTCCGTGTCGAGGGTGTCGCCGAGGAACAGCTGGCGGTTGAAGGTGCCCGTGGGCCGTTCGGCGACGAGCATCTCCGCGTCCTCGGGGGCCGGGTTGCGGCGCTCGGCGCGGACGTTGAGGACGTTGCGCTCGACGTCCAGCTCGATCGACTCGGGATCGATGCCGGGCAGATCGAAGTGGACCAGGAAGTCGTCCCCCGAGCGGTAGGCGTCCATCGGCATCGCGGCCGGGCGCGTGGCATCTCCGAAGAGCTGCTGTGTGAGGCGGTCGAACTCACGGAAGGGGTCCGTGCGCATGAGCATCACGGGTCACTCCTCTCTACAGGGACTGGGATGCGATGCCCTACGGCTTCTTATATAACTCCAGGACGGAAAGTTGACAAGCCTCGACTCAGGTTGGTCGAGTCGGCTGACCTGCGCGTTAGCCTCGGCGCAGAGACAACGCAAAAGTGGAGAAAGAGGAGGCAGTCGTGGCCGGGGTTCCCAGTGCAGTCGTAGCCGCCACCGGGCTTGTCGGTGGGTATGGCGTGGCCCGTTGGACCAAGAAGCGGCAGCTGGGTGGGGCCGTGCTGGCCGTCGCCGGGGTCGCCGCCGCTCAGCAGTGGCGTGCGCAGGCCGGTGGGAAGGCTGCGGGTGCGCTCACGGCCGCTTACGTCGCCGCGTTCGCCGGGTCCCATCCGCTGGCCAAGAAGGTCGGCGCCTGGCCGTCCGTCCTCGGTGTCGCCGGTGCCGTCGCCCTCGCCTCCTGGGCCGTCGCCGACCGCCGGGGCTGACCGAGGCCGCGAGCGCTTCGGCCGACGCCGACCGCCGGGGGACGCCCCCCGGCACCGGCACTTCCTCCGGCGCCGGCCCCGCCGACGCCGACCGCCGGGGCACAACCCCCGGCACCGGCACCCTCCTGGCGCCGCCCCCGGCACCGGCACTTCGGCCGGCGCCGCGAGACCCCGCCGGGCAACGGCGCCCATTACCCGCCGAGCGCATCCGACCCAAGCGGCAAAGCAGCCGTCTGGGGCTCGTGAGCCCCGCGTCGACTCACTGCGTCAGGGATTCCGCGACCAACCGCCAGATCTCCGCGGCGAGGTCCATGTTGCCGCTCGACTGGGCCTGCTCGGCGAGGTCGCGCAGGCCGGTGATGGCCGCCTCGCGATTGCCCTCCATGAGCAGCACCCTGTTGCGCAGCATGTCGAGCCTGACCTGTTCCTGGTAGGGCGTCACGTCCTTGAAGCCCTCGAGCCGGGTCAGCAGCGCGCGCGCTTCGGCGGTGCGGTTCTGATAGACGGCCACTCGGGCGTGCAGCGCCAGCAGTTGCTGCTCCATGGTCGGCGTTGCCGCGAACGGCATGCACGCCTCCACTTCCTCGACGCGCCGCTGAGCGGACTCGATCTTCGGCGGTCTGCACAAGAGATCGAGCTGGGCCGCATCGAGGCGCAGGCGCATCCACAGCGTGAGGTCGTCCCGGCCGTTGAAGCCGCGGATCGTCTGGTCCATCAGCTCTGCGGCGGCATCGAGATCGCCCTGGCGGGTTCGGATGTTGGCCATGGTCCACAGGGCTTCGGCCCAGCGCACTCCGGACTGCCCCTCGACCAGGGCGAGCAGCTCGTCGCAGTAGCGCGCGGCATCGGGAAGCCGCCCGGCCTCGGCGAGGGCCGACACCAGGGCCAGCAGCGTGGACGTCAGCACCCGGTGGGGAAGGTCTTCGCTCTTCGCCAGCTCGTAGGCGCGCGTCGAGGTGGTGACGGCGTCGTCGATCTGGCCGGTGCTGCGCATGCAGCGGGCCAGCTCGGCCAGGACCCTGGCCCGCAGCTCGGGCAGTCCGATGTCGTCGCTGAGCGCGACCAGCTCGTCGAGGCTCTCGCGCTGTTCGGCGAACTCCCGGCGCCGGCGGCGCCACTCGGCGACCTGCCACAGCGCCTGCCAGCGAAGGAGCGGATCCTCGCCGCCCGACGCCTTCAGTGCCTCGGCGAGCGTCTCGCCGGCTTCGTCCTGGCCCAGGCCGGTGGCCAACGTCAGGCTCTGCACCAGTGACGTGGCCGTGGACTCCGCCAGCTCGGCCGGGCTGATGCCCAGCTGGGCGGCCAGATGCGCCACGGCCCGCTCGGTGGGCTGCCGCGCGCCGGACTCGAGCCGGGACAGATAGCCGGTCGACATGCCTTCGCCCGCGAGGGCGGCGAGGGTCAGGCCCCGCTCGGTCCTCAGTTGCCTGAGTCGGCGGCCGAAAACCGGCTGCTCCAGCATGTCTGAACTCCCGCGGGTGGCGACGTCGTACGACGTCCGGCTGATCCCTTCACCCCGATCCTAACCCGCTTGCCCGTATGGTGGCAATTCTTTGCCCTCCCGCATTCGCTCCGGCCGGGTAGTCCAAGCCAGCTTGGCAACGAGCTCTGGCAACTACTTGCCAACACCGTGGCAAGCGTCGTAGCGTTCCTGTCGTCGCCAAACGCCGTACACGACAAGGGGATTCGTCATGGGACAGAGCAACCGCGGTTTCGCCGAGGCAGGACTGCGCCGGCTGCGCGACGTGCTGGCGCGGCATGTCGAGTCGGGGAAGATCCCCGGTCTCGTCGCCCTGTTCAGCCGGGGAGACGAGACGTACGTCGAAGCGCTCGGGACGATGCGTCATGACGGTGGCGCGCCGATGCGCCGGGACACGATCTTCCGGATGGCCTCGACGTCCAAGCCGGTCACGATGGCGGCGGCGATGGTGCTGCTCGACGAGTGCCGGCTGCGGCTGGACGACCTGGTGGAGCCGTGGCTGCCCGAGCTGGCCGACCGGCGGGTGCTGAAGCGGATCGACGGCCCGCTGGACGACACCGTGCCGGCGCGGCGGCCGATCACCGTACGGGACGTGCTGACTTCCACGTTCGGGCTTGGCATGGATATGACCTCACTCGGCACCCCGATCATGAACGCGGTCTTCGAGCAGGGACTCACGCCCAATCTGCCGGAGCCGATGCCGGAGCCGGACGAGTGGATGCGCCGCCTCGGTACGCTGCCGCTGATGTACCAGCCCGGGGAGCGCTGGCAGTACCACATCAGCAACGACCTGCTCGGCGTGCTCGTCGCCAGGGTCACCGGCCAGTCGTTCGAGGACTTCCTGCGCGAACGCGTCTTCGGCCCGCTGGGCATGAAGGACACCGGTTTCCACGTGCCCGCCGACAAGATCGACCGGCTGCCCACCCTCTACACCCCCGACCCGCAGACCGGAGAATTCATCGTGTGGGACGAGGCCGAGGGGGGACGCCACAGCCAGCCTCCGGCGTTCCAGGACGGCGGCGGCGGGCTGCTCTCCACCGTCGACGACTACCACGCCTACTTCCGGATGCTGCTGAACGGCGGGATGCACGGGAGCGAACGGATCCTGTCCCGGCCCGCCGTCCAGCTGATGACCACCAACCGCCTCACGCCCGAGCAGAACGCCGCCCGCACCGCCATGGCCGTCGACAACGTCCATGTGTCCTTCGGCCAAGGGCAGCACGGCGGCTGGGGCTTCGGGATGGCGGTGCGCACCTACCGCGGCGACTACGCGCCCGTCGGCCAGTTCGGCTGGGACGGCGGAAGCGGCACCTCGACCTACGCCGACCCCGACAACCAGCTCACCGGAATCCTGCTCACCCAGGTCGGGATGTCCACCCCGGATTCGGCGCGGCTCATCCACGACTTCTGGACCACGCTCTACCAGGCCATCGACGACTGACACCGACCGACCCGACTCCCCGTGGCCCCGCCCGTCGCTCCGACGGGCGGGGCCGCGTCGTCCGGGTCGCAGGCCGCGCCCCGGTAGCCCCGCCCGGCGCTCCGGTCGACCTCGAAAACCCCTCATCACCCCGCCGGAACGCCCTCACCTCGCCGGAACGCCCTCCGATACGCCTGGGGGCTCGTCCCCACCACCCTCCGGAAGCGTTCCCGGAAAGCCGTCGGTGAGCCGAAGCCCGTCTGGGCGGCGATGCGCTCCACCGGGTACGGCGTCGTCTCCAGCAGGTACTGGGCACGGCGTACCCGGGCCCGGTGCAGCCACTGCAGCGGTGTCGTGCCGGTCTGCTCGCGGAAGCGGCGGTTGAGGGTACGGGTGCTCATGCCCGCCCGGGCCGCGATCTCGTCCACCGTCATGTCGCGGTCGCAGTGGTCCTCCAGCCAGTGGAGGAGCGGTTCCAGGGTGGCACCCGACGGTGCCGGGGGGAGGTCGTGGACGATGAACTGGGACTGGCCGCCCTCCCGTTCCAGCGGCATCACCGACATCCGTGCCGCGTGCGCGGCGACCGCGGAGCCGAAGTCCCTGCGGATCATGTGCAGGCACATGTCCAGCGCCGCCGCCGCGCCCGCCGACGTCAGGAACTGGCCGTTGTCGACGTACAGGACGTTCGGGTCCACCGTCACCTTCGGGTACCGCGCCGCCAGGTCCCCCGCCGCGCACCAGTGGGTCGTCGCGCGCAGGCCGTCCAGCAGGCCCGTCGCCGCGAACAGGAACGCGCCCACGCAGATCGAGGCGATCCGGGTGCCGTTCGCCGCCGCCGCGCGAAGGGCCTCCGGCACTCCCGGCGGCAGCTGCTGCGGCACTTCCGCCACGCCCGGCAGGATGATCGTGTCCGCCTCCGCCAGCGCCTCCAAGCCGTACGGCGCCCGCACCATGAAGGCCCCCGCGCTCACCTCCCCCCGCACCGAGCACACCCGCACCCGGTACGGCACCCGGCCGTCGGGCAGCCGCGCCCAGCCGAAGGTGTCGATGGGAGCGGAGAGGTCGAAGGGGATGACGCCGTCCAGCGCCAGTACGGCCACGGTGTGCATGGCAGGATCCTAGGCCTACGACGGATTACGGCCGACGGCGCCCATCGGCGCCGTAACCGCAGAGACACCCGTCCACCTTTCTGGCGGGAATCAGTTGAAGCCTGGCACTCCCGCCACTTCTGCGAGATCCGGCCGCCGCCTACCGTCACCGCGTGACCAAGTTCCTCCTCGCCGTCCACGTCCTGGCCGCCATCGTCGCCGTCGGCCCCGTGACCGTCGCCGCCAGCATGTTCCCGCCCGTCGCACGCCGGGCCCTCGCCGCGCCCGGCGATCCCGGTGCCGGCGGCACGCTGCACCTGCTGCACCACATCTGCCGGGTCTACGCCCTCGTCGGCGTCGTCGTCCCGGTCTTCGGGTTCGCCACCGCGAGCGAGATGGGCGTGCTCGGGAGCGCCTGGCTGATCGTGTCGATCGCGCTGACCGCCCTCGCCGCCGTCGTCCTCGTCGCGCTGGTGCTGCCCGCCCAGGGCGCGGTCGTGGAGGGCCGGGACACGAACCCCGCGCGGCTCGCCATGGCCACCGGCATGTTCAACCTGCTGTGGGCCACCGTGACCGTTCTGATGATCGTGCGGCCCGGCTCCACGACGGGGGCCTGACGGCACAGGCGCCCTACGGCGTACTCGGCGCCGAAGGCCCCTGCGTACCCCCCACACCATGCGCATCCCGTGTGGCCGCCCTGGTCCGGCTCGCCACCGCCGTCAGCGGCCGGGCGATGTCCTCCAGGGAGCGGCGCTCCGCCCGCACCGCCAGGAAGGCCGCGACCAGGCCCGCCGCGCACATCAGGGCCGCACCGATCGAGAAGGCCAGGACCGTGTCGCCGACCTTGCCCGTGCCGGTGAGGTCGGCGAACAGCAGCGGGCCGCTGATGCCGCCGGCCGCCGTGCCGAGGGCGTAGAAGAACGCGATGGACATCGCCCGCGTCTCCATTGGGAAGACCTCCGAGACCGTCAGATACGCGCTGGAGGCGCCCGCCGAGGCGAAGAACAGGACCGCGCACCAGCAGGCAGTCAGCGTGCCCGCGCTCAGCTCGCCCCGGTCGAACAGCCACGCCGTGCCGAACAGGAGCAGACCCGACAGCAGATAGGTCGAGGAGATCATCACCCGGCGGCCCACCGTGTCGAACAGCCTGCCCAGCAGCAGCGGGCCGCAGAAGTTGCCGACCGCGATCACCGCGAAGTAGTAACCGGTGTGGCCGGAGGGCACGTTGAAGAACCTGGTCAGGATCGCGCCGAAGCCGAAGGTGATCGCGTTGTACAGGAACGCCTGGCCGATGAACAGGGAGAAGCCGAGGACCGCGCGCCTGCGGTAGTGAGCGAAGACCGTGCGGGCGATCTCCCGGAACGTCACGCTCCTGCGCTGGTGGATCTCCAGCTCGCCCCGCGGCTCGGGCAGCGTCACGCCCTTCTCCCGCTCCACCCGGCGCTCGATACCGGAGACGATCTCCTCCGCCTCCCGGTCCCTGCCGTGGATCAGCAGCCAGCGCGGGCTCTCCGGGACGTGCCGCCGTACCAGCAGGATCACCAGCGCCAGGACCGCCCCCAGGGCGAAGGTCAGCCGCCAGCCGACGTTCCTGGCCAGTAGATCCGTGTCGAGCGCCACGATCGACAGCAGCGCGCCGCCCACCGCGCCCAGCCAGAAGCTGCCGTTGATGATCAGGTCGACCCGGCCGCGGTGGGCGGCCGGGATCAGCTCGTCGATCGCCGAGTTGATCGCCGCGTACTCACCGCCGATGCCGAAACCGGTCACAAAGCGGAACAGGAAGAACCACCAGGCCTCCCAGGAGACGGCGGTCAGCGCCGTCGCCGCCAGGTACACCGCCAAGGTGATCATGAAGAGCTTCTTGCGGCCGTGGCGATCGGTCAGCCGGCCCCAGAAGAGGGCGCCCGAACAGGCGCCGGCCACATACAGCGCGGCGGCCGTGCCGGTGATCTGCCCCGACGTGATCGACACCCCGCCGCCCGGTTCCGCCAGCCGGCCGGCGATGTTGCCGACGACCGTGACCTCCAGGCCGTCCAGGATCCAGACCGTCCCCAGGCCGATCACGATCGTCCAGTGCCAGCGGGACCAGGGCAACCGGTCCAGCCGGGCGGGCAGGTCGGTGATGACGGTCCGGCCCGTCCCGCCGGGCCCGCCGGTCTGCGGTGCCGGCGTCCGCGCTGCGGCCATGGGCTCCCTCCTCGCCGAAAGACGTCCCCCCGACATGCGGGAGACGGGGGGACGGGTGCCCGCGTACCGCGGATTCAGGCACCCAGCGTCCGCGTCACCGTATAGATCAACAGTCCCGCCAGTGACCCCACCACCGTGCCATTGATCCGGATGAACTGCAGGTCGCGGCCGATGTGCGCCTCGATCTTCCGGGTGGTGTGCTCGGCGTCCCAGCTCGCCACGGTGTCCGTGATCAGCGAGGTGATCTCCCTGCGGTACGTCGTCACCACATGCACCGCCGCCCCCTCGACCCAGCTGTCGACCTTCTCCTGCACCTTCGGCTCCGTCGCCATCCGCGCACCCAGCGACAACAGCGCGGACCGCACCCGCATCCGCAGCTCGCTCCGCTCGTCCTCGGCGGCCGCCACCACCATGGCCCGTACGGCCGACCACGCGGACGCGATCAGATCCTGCACCTCGCCCCGCCCCAGCACCTCGCCCTTCAGCCGCTCCACCCGCGCCCGGGTGTCCGTGTCGGACTGCAGATCGGAGGCGAAGTCGGTGAGGAAACGGTCCAGCGCGCCACGCGCCGGATGCGAGGGCATGTCCCGCATCTCGGTGACGAACCGCAGCAGCTCCTTGTAGACCCGCTCGCCGACCTTCCGGTCCACGAACCGCGGGGTCCAGCCGGGCGCGCCACCCTCCACCGCCACCATCACGTCACCCCGGTGCAGCACCAGCCAGTCATGCGCTCTGGCCACCACCAGGTCCACCGCCCGCCGGTGCCCGCCGTCGGCGACGATCCCCTCCAGCAGCTTGCCGATGCCAGGCGCGACCTCCTTCGTGTTCGCCCGCCGGGTGATCGCCTCGCTCACCACCACCTGCACATCCCTGTCCCGCAACACGGTCAGCGCACCGCGCAGCGCCGTGGCCAGCTCCGCCGTCACCCGGTCCGCGTGCTCCGGCTCGGCCAGCCACGCCCCCAGCCGGCTGCCGATGCCGACCGCGCGCAGCCGCTGCCGTACGACGTCCTGGGAGAGGAAGTTCTCGCCGACGAACTCGCCGAGCGAGACACCCAGCTGATCCTTCTTGGTCGGGATGATCGCGGTGTGCGGGATCGGCAGCCCCAGCGGGTGCCGGAACAGCGCCGTCACGGCGAACCAGTCCGCGAGCGCGCCCACCATGCCGGCCTCGGCGGCCGCCGCGACATAACCGGCCCAGGGCCCGGCGCCCTCGTGCGAGGCGAGCTTGGCCAGGACATAGACCACCGCCACGACCAGCAACATGCTCGTCGCCGTGAGCTTCATGCGCCGCACCCCGCGCCGGCGCTCCTCGTCGGCCGGGGTGAAGGCCGTCATGGTCCGATACGACACACCCCGCGCCGGCGCCGCTTCCGTCTCGGTCGATTCCATCGGCTCCACCCGTTCAGCTACGCCCACTCACTGATCCGTCCAGTGATCCGGTCCAGTGACCCCGTCCGGTGACCCCGTCCGGTGATCCCGCACACAATTGTCCCTTCCTGACCGACTCCCGGAACGGAACAAGAGTTCCCGGCGTCTGTCAGAAAAGAGGTTTTGAGCAGGGCCCTGACAGCTCTCCCCGGCCCATGACGCATCATGGGCTCACCAAGATCGGAGCCTCGGGCTCCCATCACCGAGGAGAACAACACAAGCATGACCAAGCGTCATGGTTATGCCGTACTGAGTGCGCTCATCGCGCTGGTCGTAGCCGTCTCCGCCGCCATCTACCTCACCGTGGCGGCCGACGACGGCACCCCGCACGGCGCCCTCACCGACGACCGCCCCCACCACGGCTCCTCCGCCGCCCCCGCCTCCACCGGCACCTGGGTCGGCGCCTGGTCCGCCTCCCCGGTGGGCGGCGAACCCGGCACCGAGACCCACGGCCTCGCGGGCCGCTCCGTGCGCAACATCGTCCACACCAGCACCGGCGGCACGAGCGCCCGGATCACGCTGTCCAACCTCTACGGCCACGAGCCGCTGACCATCACCCACGCCTCCATCGCACTCTCCGCCGGCGACGGCACCGCCGCGGCCGACCCGGACTCCATGCGCCGCCTCACCTTCGACGGCGCCACCAGCGTGGTCATACCGGCCGGCGAAGAGGTCGCCGGCGACCCCGTGCACCTCGCCGTCCCGCACGACAGCGACGTCCTGGTCACCACCTACTCCCCCACCCCGTCCGGCCCGGTCACCTACCACCCGCACGCGAGGCAGATCTCCTACGTCGCCACCGGGGACGCCACCGAGGACGCCACCGGCACCCCCTACACCCAACAGACGTCCTACTGGCGCTACCTGACCGCCCTGGACGTCCTCAGCAACGAGGCCGACGGCACCGTCGTCGTCTTCGGCGACTCCATCACCGACGGCATCACCTCCACCATCGGCGCCAACCACCGCTGGCCCGACATCCTCGCCGGCCGACTGCGCACCGCGCTCGAAGGCGGACGGCAGGTGCCCCGCTACAGCGTCGTGAACGAGGGCATCAGCGGCAACCAGGTCCTCGCCGACGGACTCGGCCGCCCGGCCGAGAACCAGAGCGGCCTCGACCGCTTCGCCCGCGACGCGCTCACGCACCCGGACGTCAAGGTCGTCGTCATCGACCTCGGCGTCAACGACATCCTCCGCAACCCGCGGCTCGCCGACCCGAACCAGATCCTCACCGGCCTGCGCACCCTCGTCCGCGAGGCCCACGCCCGCGGCCTGAAGGTCGTCGGCGCCACACTGATGCCCTTCCAGGGCCACCGCGGCTGGACGGCCGCCCGCGAGGCGGTACGACAGCAGGTCAACGCCGAGATCCGCGCCGGCCGGGTGTACGACGCCGTGGTCGACTTCGACAAGGCGCTCCGCGACCCGTACGACCCCCGACGCCTCCGCCCCGACTACGACTCCGGCGACCACCTCCACCCCAGCGACCTGGGCTTCAGCAGGATGGCCAAGGTCTTCGACCTGAACACGCTCAAGGGGGCGGGTCAGACGGAACTCTAGGTACGGGGCGAGGAACACTGACGGGATACTGGCTGGCATGACCCGCTTGATCCTCGCCACCCGCAACACCGGAAAGATCACCGAGCTGAGGGCGATCCTCGCCGAGGCCGGACTCCCCCACGAGCTGATCGGCGCCGACGCGTACCCCGACATCCCTGACGTCAAGGAAACCGGCGTCACCTTCGCCGAGAACGCCCTCCTCAAGGCCCACGCCCTGGCCCAGGCCACCGGCCTCCCCGCGGTCGCCGACGACTCGGGCCTCTGCGTCGACGTCCTGAACGGCGCCCCCGGCATCTTCTCCGCCCGCTGGTCCGGCCGCCACGGCGACGACAAGGCCAACCTGGAGCTGCTGCTGGCCCAGCTCGCCGACATCGCGGACGAACACCGGGGGGCCCACTTCGCGTGCGCGGCGGCGCTCGCCCTGCCGGACGGGCGCGAGCAGGTGGTCGAGGGCCGGCTCCGGGGTGCACTCCGGCATGCGCCCGCGGGCACGAACGGCTTCGGCTACGACCCGATCCTCCAGCCGGAGGGCGAGACGCGCACGTGCGCCGAGCTGAGCCCGGAGGAGAAGAACGCGATCAGCCACCGGGGGAAGGCGTTCCGGGCGCTGGTGCCGGTGGTTCGGGAGTTGCTGGGCTGAGAGCGGAAGAGGGGCCGTCTGGATGGACGGCCCCTCTGTGCGCGTGCGGCCGGTGGGATTCGAACCCACACGGGCTTTCGCCCACTGCGATCTAAACGCAGCTCGGCTGCCAGTTACGACACGGCCGCGTGCACGGCCATGGTACCGGTCACGCGGTGCTTGCATGAGGGGTACGTCGACGGCCCCCTCTGCACCACGTGCTGGTGATGGCGTGGCAGTTCGGACACAGCAACCGCAGGTTCTCCCGCCGGTTGTCGCGCCAGTCCCCGTTGATGTGGTCCACCTCCAGCGTCAAGGGCTTGCCGAGCCACTCCGGACCGATTCCGCATCTGGCGCACTGCTCAGGTACGCCCACTTCGCAGAGCGCACGACGGAGGCGTTTGGTGGCGGTCCGGTGTCTACCGTCGTGCCGCACCAGGGCTTCCTCCGGCCGCTTGGCATTCGTACCCGGCTTGCCTCGCTGATGGGCTTGCCCGAGAAAGTGGGCGGTGTCGAGGCAGTCGTCGGCAACCCACTTGCGAAGCATCGCGCGCTGACCGCCGTTGTTCGGGCGCCCCAAGCGGCGAAGTACCTCGGCGATGGATGCCGACTCATCGACCACCGCCCGTAACTCATCCGGAGTGGGACGCGCTTGCCTGCCGTACGGCGAGAAGTGCGAGATGTCGAGGCCGAAATCAGCGAATCGCTTTGTGAGGTACCGACGGGCATTGGCGTAGGGCCGGGTGCCGAAGAAGGCAATAACCTCATCCAGGTTCGCGCACTGCGCGGCTGCCTGGGCCATCCGCTCGCGGGTGTACTGCACTCCGCCGCTCATGCGGCACCTGCCCGCGCATGGCCTTTGCCGCGCCCTCGGTAAGTGTCGGTCGTCGAGTGGCAGTTGGGGCAGAGGAACCGCAGGTTCACGACACTGTTGTTGCGCCAGCCGCCGTCAATGTGGTCGACCTCAAGCGGGAGCGGCTCTCCGTGCCAGACCGGCTCGATACCGCACAAGGCGCAGCGCTCCTCTACGCCCAACTCGATCATCGCCCTCTTGAGTCGCTGGCTCGGGATGCGCCGAGCATGCGCCGATGTGTCCTGGACGAGAATCTCCTCAGCGCTTCGGCGGCGCTGGTTGTACCTCATCCGCTCGGTTCGGACCACAGACGTGAAGTGTGAGGTGTCGATGCCGTACGCCTTGATCCGTCGGGCGATGTTGGCCTGGTGACCGCCCACGGAGTCGAGCCCGAGTCGACGCACGACCTCGTTGATGCTCGCGGACACCGCGACGACCGGCTCAAGAATCTCCCGCGTCCACTTCACCCCCTCCCGCTCGAAGTGCGAGACATCCACCCCGAGCTTCTTCATCCGCCCCAGGACGTACCGCCGCGTCGAACTCCTCGGATCCACCCCCAACTTTTCCAGCGCCTCCGACAACGTCCGCGCCCCGCGAGCCGCTTCTTCCAGCCGCTCCCTCGTGTATGCGCCGGCCCCCATCGAGCCCCTCCGTTCCGGGCGTGCGTTCGCTTCCCGTACGGAGTAACGAACCGGTTATCGGACAGTCACGCACGGGGACGAGAAGGCGGCCCGCACCGGAATGTCCCGGTGCGGGCCGCCGACAGTGGAGACAGGTGTCCTCAGATGCCAAGATCCTTGATGATCTTGGCCACGTGGCCCGTGGCGCGGACGTTGTAGAGGGCTCGTTCCACCTTGCCCTCCTCGTCGACGACGATCGTGGAGCGGATGACGCCCATGTAGGTCTTGCCGTAGTTCTTCTTCTCGCCGTACGCGCCGTAGGCCTCGGTGACCGTCTTCTCCGGGTCGGCCAGGAGCGTGACCCTCAAGGACTCCTTCTCGCGGAACTTCGCCAGCTTCTCCGGGGTGTCGGGGCTGATGCCGAGCACGTCGTAGCCGGCGGAGGCGAGGACGTCCAGGTTGTCGGTGAAGTCGCAGGCCTGCTTGGTGCAGCCGGGGGTCAGGGCGGCCGGGTAGAAGTAGACGATGACCTTGCGGCCCTTGTGGGCGGACAGGGAGACATCGTTGCCGTCGGCGTCGGGAAGGGTGAAGGCGGGGGCCACGTCCCCCGGCTGGAGTCGCTCGCTCATCGGGCCAGCGTAACCGGGGGGCCTTGCGGTGCGCCGGGAGGAGAAGCTGACAGACTGTCCGGAACAGCATCACAGACTTCGGAGGCCGTACGGTGGCGGACACGTCGGACACCAGAACCCCGGCGCAGATCGAGGCGGACATCAAGCGCCGCCGCGAAGTGCTGGCCGAGACGCTCGACGAGATCGGGGTGCGGGTGCATCCGCAGACGATCATCGGGGATGCCAAGGCCAAGGTCGTCGCCAATGTCGATCACA
The DNA here is from genome assembly GCF_055581585.1 of Streptomyces sp. NPDC031426. NCBI lineage: Bacteria > Bacillati > Actinomycetota > Actinomycetes > Kitasatosporales > Streptomycetaceae > Streptomyces > Streptomyces sp. NPDC031426. Next base: position 140,485 of record NZ_JBVIJE010000016.1, on the reverse strand, counting down.
CGGTCGGGCGGGCTTACGTCCAGGTCAACCGGGTGGTCAGTGAGGTGCGGGGGCAGTTCGTCGACGAAGAGGGCGCGCTGCGGGTGGAGCGGGTCGTACCGGTCGCGGTGCTCGCCCTCGGCGTCGTGGGACTGCTCGCCGTGGGCCGCAGGCGGCGCAGGCGCTGACCCGGGCTCGGACGCGCGGGGCGAAGGCAGGTAGGTTCGAGGCGTGAGCGCCAACAGAAACCAGCACAGCACCCCCCATCACGACAAGCTGCCCATCCGGATGCTGCACGACCGGGTTCTGGTCAAGCAGGAGACCGGTGAGGGCGAGCGGCGGTCGGGGGGCGGCATTCTGATTCCCGCCACCGCGGCGGTCGGGCGGCGGCTGGCCTGGGCCGAGGTCGTCGCGGTCGGGCAGAACGTACGGACCGTGGAGCCGGGTGACCGGGTTCTGTTCGATCCGGAGGACCGGGCCGAGGTCGAGGTGCGGGGTGTGGCGTACGTGCTCATGCGTGAGCGGGATCTGCACGCCGTGGCCGCGGACCGTTTCGAGGGGTCGGAGGACTCCACGGGTCTGTATCTCTGAGTCGTCGTCTTCGAGTCGTTCCGGTAGAGGGGTTCCGGTAGAGGGGCTGGTGACCGTGGTCACCAGCCCCTTTGTCACGCCGCGGGGTCGCCGCCTCCGGTGCCGGCGGCCGTGCCTGTCGTGCCGCCGCCGCCATCGGTACCGCCGCCGGTGGCCGTGCCGCCTCCGGTGGTCCCTCCGTCGGTCGTGCCACCGCCCGTCGTGTTGCCGCCGCCCGTCGTGCCGCCGCCCGTGGTGTCTCCGCCGGTGGTGTTGGTGCCGCCGCCCGTGGTGGTGCCGCCGGTGGTGCCGGTGCCGCCGGTGGTGGTCGTACCACCGTTGGTCGGGGTGCCGGCGGTGCCGCCGCCGGCCGGGCTGGTGGTCGCACCGCCACCCGTCGGGGTGCCGGTGGTGCCGCCGTTGCTCTGGTCACCGGTCGTGCCCGGCTGGGCCGAGCCGGTGGCGCTGGGCGCCTGTGGCTGGTCGGCGCCCTGCTCCAGCTGGAGGTCGAAGGCGGAGGCCGACGTGTTCTTGAGTGCGTCCGCCGTGTACTGGGCCCAGATCTGGGTCGGTGCGCCGCCACCGTTGATACGGGGCTGGCCGAGGGCGCCGTACAGCGGCATGTGCTTGGCCGTCACCGGGTCCTGGCCCATGACCGAGACCACCGTGGCCAGGTCGGGGGTGTAGCCGGCGAACCAGGCGGCGGTGTCGTTCTCGGCGGTACCGGTCTTGCCGGCCGCCGGGCGGCCCGCGGCCTGTGCGGCGGTGGCGGTGCCGTTGTCGACGACGCTCTGCAGGATGGAGGTGGTGGTGTCGGCGGCCTCACGGCTGACGACCTGCTTGACCGACTGCTCGGGCAGCTTGACCTCGTCCGTGCCGTCCTTGGTGATCTTCTCGATCAGTGTGTACGTGCCGTGCTTGCCGTGGTTGGCGAGCGTGGCGTAGCCCTCCGCCATGTCCAGCACGCTGGCGGTGGCGGTGCCGAGGGCGATCGACGGGTACGGCTGGAGGTCCGGGGTGTCGGAGGGGATGCCGAGGTCGATCGCGGTCTGCTTGACCTTGGACGGGCCGACATCGACGGCCATCTGCGCGTAGACGGCGTTCACGGACAGGTCGGTGGCCTTGGTGACGTCGATCTGGCCGTACGACTTCTGGTCCTCGTTCTGCGGGGCGTAGGCGCCGCCGCTCCAGCCCTGTACGGGGCGTTCGTTGGTGCCGTCGTACAGGGTGTTCGGGGTGATGGGGCGGCCGTCCTGGGTGGTCGAGCCGTTCTGCACCGCCGAGGTGAAGACGAAGGGCTTGAAGGTGGAGCCGACCTGGAAGTCACCGCGGGTCGCGCCGTTGGTGTACTGCTTCACGTAGTCGATGCCGCCGTACATGGCGACGACCTTGCCGGTCTTCGGGTCGACGGAGGCGCCGCCCGCGCGGACGTATCTGTCGACCTTGTTGTTCTTCTTGTCCAGCTTGGCGATCAGCTGGTCGTTGACCGCCTTGACGAAGGCGTTCTGCCGGTTCTTCTGGATGGTGGTGGTGATGCGGTAGCCGCCGGAAGCGAGCTGGTCGTCGGTGAGGATGTTGTTGGTGGTCAGGTAGTGCTTGACCGCCTCGACGAGGTAGCCGCGCTGGCCGGACATGCCCGTGGAGACCGTCTGCTCCTTCGGCATGGGGAACTTCATCCCGGCGCGCTGGGACTGGCTGAGCCAGCCCTTCTTGACCATGCCGTCCAGGACGTAGTTCCAGCGGGCGACGGCCGCGGCCTTGTTCTCGGGGTGGGCCACGACGTCGTACTCGCTGGGCGCGTTGACGAGCGCGGCGAGGTAGGCGGCGCGGGCCGGGTCGAGGTTCTGGGCGTCCACGCCGTAGTAGGCCTGGGCGGCGGACTGGATGCCGTAGGCGTTGCGGCCGAAGTAGCTGGTGTTGAGGTAGCCCTCGAGGATCTCGTCCTTGGACTTGTTGCGGTCCAGCTTGATCGAGATGAAGAACTCCTTGGCCTTGCGGGTGACCGTCTGCTCCTGGCCGAGGTAGTAGTTCTTCACGTACTGCTGGGTGATCGTCGAGCCGGACTGCTTGCCCTTGCCGGTCGCCGTGTTCCAGGCGGCGCGGATCATCGCCTTGGGGTCGATGGCCGACTCGGTGTAGAAGTCGCGGTCCTCGGCGGCCAGTACGGCGTGCTGGGCGTCCTTGGATACCTGGGCGAGGCTGACGTTCTCCCGGTTGATCTGGCCGTCGCGGGCCAGCTGGGAGCCGTCGGCGTAGAGGTAGACGTTGGCCTGCTTGGTGGCGAGGGCGTTGGCCGGCGGGATGTTGACCATGGAGTAGCCGAGGAAGAAGAGGCCGACGAGCAGCATGATGCCGATGACGAAGGTGCCGAGCACCATGCGCCAGGTCGGGATGATCCGCCGCCATCCGGTCCGCTTGGGCCGCTTCGGCTTCTTGCCCTTGCCGCCGTTGCCTCCGGCGGGCTCACCGTCGCCGGGGGTGGGGGTGGCTGCCGCGCGTGCCGTGCCCGCGGGGCCGGCCTGGGAAGCCTGGGCGGCGGCACCGGCGGTGCCGACCGCTCCGGCCGCCTGGGTGGGGCGGGGGGTGGTGTCGGGGCCGGGCGTACGAGGGGTGCGCCCGGCGGCGTTCGGCTCGCCGGCGGCCGTCTTGGCGGGGTCGCCCGGCTCGGCCGCTCGGGGTGCGTTGATCCGCCGGAGAACCTGGGTGGTCTCGGGCGCGGGCGCCTGCCCGGAGCCCTGGGCGGCCCCGGCCGCGGGCGCCGTGACGCGCCGCAGCACCTGTGTGCTCTCGGCGGACTGAGCCTGCGCCGGGACCTGCGGCTTCCCGGAGCCAGTACGGGGCCGGCCGGAGCCCTGGGATACGGCGGAGCCGCCGGAGTCCTGGGAAGCGCTGGAGGGCCCGGAGCCTTGGGAGGCGACGGATGGCCCGGAGCCCTCGGAAGCGCTGGAGGCACCTGCGGCCTCGGACGCACTGGAGCGCTCCGAGCCCTGGGAAGCGACGGAGGGCCTGGAGTTCTGGGAAGCGCTGGAGGCGCCTGCGGCCTGGGACGCGCTGGAGGCGCCGGACGCCGAGGCGGCGCCGGCTGCCGGGCCACCCGAGGCCTGGCCCTCACGAGCCGCCGAGCCGCTGCCGGACGCCGACGCGCCCTGGTCCGACGCGGCCGTACCGGAGCCCGCGCCGCCGCGAGCCCCCGAGCCGTCACCAGCAGCCCCACGGGACACCGGCGCGCCTCGGTCCACCGAGCCTGTGCCGAAGCCCGAGCCCCTGCCGGAACTCGAGGCCTCACCGGACGCCGAGCCTCCGCGCGCCGCCGAGCCCCCACCGGGGCCCGAAGCCGCGCCGGAAGCCGAAAGGTCACCGGAATCCGTGTCCTCGTTGGACGCGGTCGCCCCCTGCTGTTCCGTCCGGCCGCCTCGGGCCGCCTGGCGGGCCCGGGCCATGGAGGCCGTCCGGTCCAAGGCCGAGCGGTCCGCCGGAGTCGACGAGCCCGCCGGAGTCGAGCGGTCCGGGGAGGCCGTACGGTCACCGGTTCGGCCGGACCCGGTCCCCCGGGCCTGACCACCCTGCCCGGTCTCCCGGGCCTGACCACCCTGCCCAGCCGTGCCGCTCTGCTCAGCCTGTCCAGCTCGGCCAGCCGTGCCACGCTGCTCAGCCCGCTCGGCCGCACCGCCCGCCTCGGCCCGCGCGGACTCCGCCGTACCCGCCGAACCTGCCGAACCCGCCGAACCCGGCGTCTCCCGGGACTCCGCCCGCCGACCGGACCCCACCAAATCCGCCGTACCAGCCGAACCCGCCGGCCCCGGTGTCTTCCCGGACTGCCCGCCAGCCGCCTCGGGAGGTGTCGCTGTGCCGGCCCCCTCGGGCTCGGCCTCCCCGGGCCGCTTTCTCGGCGGCATGCCTTCGTTCGGCTGCTGCGGCTGCGGCTCGTCGCTCATTCGTGCACGGACTCCTGTTTCGCGTCGTACGTTCCCGTACGCCTCGTACGCTCTTCTGCGCCCCCAGTTTGAAGACTCTCGCACCTGGCGTTCCGTTCCCGGATTCCAGCACGCTTCGGGCACGAAATTGCGTGGCCGGACGCCGGGCTCCGGGACTAAGCTCCTGCGCTTCGGTGTCGAGCGGTCCCGGGAGGTTGACTGGCGTGGGCGCGGGACGGTTGTACGTGGCCGTCGCGGCGGGGGGATTCAGACGGTACGCGACGTATCGGGCCGCCACTGCGGCAGGGGTGTTCACGAACACGGTCTTCGGACTGATCCTCGTCTATACGTACCGGGCACTGTGGGACGAGCGGCCGCACCTCGGCGGGTGGGATCAGGCGCAGGTCGTGACCTATGTGTGGCTGGGGCAGGCGTTCCTGTCGACGCTCGCGATCGGCGGCGGTGGCGTCGAGAACGAGTTGATGGAACGCATCCGTACGGGGGACGTGGCGATCGACCTGTACCGGCCCGCCGATCTGCAGATGTGGTGGCTCGCCACCGACCTGGGCCGGGCGTTTTTTCAGTTGGTGGGACGAGGGATCGTGCCCTTTGTCTTCGGTGCTCTGTGTTTTCCGGTGTACCTGCCGACGGACGTGGGCACCTGGGTCGCCTTCTTCGTCGCCGTGCTGCTCGCGATGCTCGTCGGATTCGGCATCCGGTACCTGGTGGCGCTCAGCACGTTCTGGTTCCTGGACGGCATGGGTGTGACGCAGATGTCATGGCTGGTCGGCTACTTCTGCTCGGGCATGCTGCTGCCGCTGAACATCTTCCCGGGGGCGCTCGGCGAGGTCGTGCGGGCGCTGCCGTGGTCCTCGCTGCTGCAGGCGCCGGCCCAGATCCTGCTGGGGCACGCGGATCCGCTGGGCACGTATGTGTTCCAGGGGGCGTGGGCGGTGGTGCTCCTGGGTGCGGGGCGGCTGGTGCAGTCGGCGGCGACGCGCAGGGTGGTGGTCCAGGGTGGCTGAAATCGGCTCCGGCCGGGTGCGGGAGGGGGTGCGGGCCTATCTGATGATCGCCGGGATGTGGATCAGGTCCACCATGGCCTACCGCGCCTCGTTCCTGATGACCACGTTCGGCAACTTCTCGGCGACCCTCCTCGACTTCGTCGGGATCATGCTGATGTTCTCGCGGGTGGACGCCCTGGGCGGCTGGTCGCTGCCGGAGGTGGCCTTCCTGTACGGGCTGTCCGGTACGGCCTTCGGTCTCGCCGACCTGGTGATCGGGTCGATGGAGCGGCTGGGGCGGCGGGTGCGCGACGGCACGCTGGACACGCTGCTGGTGCGGCCGGCGCCGGTGCTGGCCCAGGTGGCGGCCGACCAGTTCGCGCTGCGCCGGCTGGGCCGGGTGGTGCAGGGCCTGCTGGTACTCACCTGGGCGGTGGCCCGGCTGGACATCGCCTGGACGCCGCTGAAGCTGCTGCTGATGCCGGTGATGGTGGTGAGCGGCTGCGGGATCTTCTGCGCGGTGTTCGTGGCGGGGGCGGCCTTCCAGTTCCTGGCGTCGGACGCCTCGGAGGTGCAGAACGCCTTCACCTACGGCGGTACGACGCTGCTGCAGTATCCGCCGACGGTGTTCGCGAAGGAGCTGGTGCGCGGGGTGACGTTCGTACTGCCGCTGGCCTTCGTCAACTGGCTGCCCGCGACCTATGTGCTGGGGCGGCCGTATCCGCTGGGGCTGCCCGAGTGGCTGGCGTTCGCTCCGCCGCTGGTGGCGGTGGGGTGCTGCGCGCTGGCGGGGCTGGCCTGGCGGGCGGGACTTCGTTCGTATCGGAGTACAGGGAGCTAGCGCGGTGGCGGACAGCGATTTCATCTCACTGGAGAAGGTCGAGAAGGTCTTCGAGGTGCGCAGGAAGACCGGGTTCCTGAAGCGGGAGCGGCGCGAGGTGCGGGCGGTGGACTCGATCTCGTTCAGCGTGGCGTGCGGGGAGATGGTCGGGTACATCGGGCCGAACGGCGCCGGGAAGTCGACCACGATCAAGATGCTGACCGGCATCCTGACGCCGAGTGGGGGCAGGCTGCGGGTGGCGGGCATCGATCCGTCGCGGGAGCGGCGGCGCCTGGCGCACCGGATCGGGGTGGTGTTCGGGCAGCGTACGACCCTGTGGTGGGACCTGCCGCTGATCGACTCCTACCGGCTTGCGCACCGCATGTACCGGATCCCGGATGCGCGTTACCGCGAGAACCTGGACCGGTGCGTCGAACTGCTGGAGCTGGACGCCCTGTTGGACGTGCCCGTGCGGCAGCTCTCGCTCGGGCAGCGGATGCGCGGGGACATCGCGGCGGCCCTGCTGCACGACCCGGAGGTGCTGTACCTGGACGAGCCGACGATCGGGCTGGATGTCGTGTCGAAGGCGAAGGTCCGGGGTTTCCTGCGGGAGTTGAACGCCGAGCGGGGTACGACCGTGCTGCTGACCACGCACGATCTGCAGGACATCGAGCAGTTGTGCTCCCGGGTGATGGTGATCGACCACGGCCGGCTGATGTACGACGGCCCGCTCGCGGGGCTGCACGAGGCCGGGGAGAGCGAGCGGACGCTGGTGGTGGACCTGGAGCGGGAACTGCCGCCGGTGGACGTGCCGTCGGCGCGGGTGGTGCGGGTGGAGGGGCCGCGGCAGTGGCTGGCGTTCCCGGCGGGGCAGTCGGCGGCACCGCTCGTGGCGTATCTCGCGGCGGAGTATCCGCTGGTGGACCTGTCGGTGCGGGAGCCGGACATCGAGGCGGTCATCGCCAAGATGTACGCGGAGAAGGCGGTCTCGTAGGCTGCTGTCATGACCGACGACGCAAGTCCGGACCTCCGGGCGTCCGACAGCGACCGTGAGCGGGTCGCCGAGGTCCTGCGGGACGCTCTGGCCGAGGGCCGGCTCGACATGGCGGAGTTCGAGGAGCGGCTGGAGGCGACGTACAAGGCGCGTACGTACGGCGAGTTGGCGCCGCTCACCCGTGATCTGCCGGCGGCCGGCACGGTGACGGCGCCCGTCCCGGTCTCCTTCACCAAGGAACCGGCGGAGAGCGGGAGTTGGGCGGGCCGGATCGTCGGGGGCGAGGGGTCCTCGTCGGGTGCGGTCGCCATCATGTCCGGCTTCCAGCGCAAGGGCCGCTGGACGGTGCCGAAGCGGTTCGACTGCTTCGCGTTCTGGGGCGGCGGCGAGATCGACCTGCGGGAGGCGGACTTCGCGGCCCGCGAGGTCGAGATCAACTGCGTGGCGATCATGGGCGGGGTGCAGGTCATCGTGCCGCCGGGGGTCGAGGTCGTGGTCCGCGGCATCGGCATCATGGGCGGCTTCGACCATCCCCGGGACGACGGCCCGCCGGAGCCGGGGGCTCCGCGGGTGATCATCGGGGGCCTTGCGTTCTGGGGCGGGGTGGACGTGACCCGCAAGATCAGCCGAGCGGAACGGCAACGGCTGAAGGAGCGGCGCCGGGACCTGGAGCGCTGAGCCCCGCGCCCCTGCGTTACTTCGTGCAGACCTTGGTGAGTTCGCCGGCCGCGTCCGTGACCGGGCCCAGGTCCGGCGTCTTGTCGCCGTTCTTGAGGGCCGTACGGACGTTCCCCACGGCCTTGTCCAAGTCGTCGACCGCCTTGTTGACGTCGGCGTTGTCGGTCTTGTCGCCGATCTTGTCCAGGTTCTTCTCGATGGAATCGAGTGAGCTGTCGGCCTGGGAGGGGTCGTTGGCCGCGTTCTCCACCGCCTGCTGCAGATCCGTGACGCTGTCGGCGATGGAGTCGGCGGTCTGCACGCAGTCCAGGGCCTTGTTCACGGCGTCGCAGCCGGTGGTGAGGCCGGCGGTGAGCGCGGCGAGCGCCACGGCGGCGACGGCGGTGAGACGGCGTCGGCTGACGGCCATGGTGGTGTTTCCCTCCCCTGGTAGGGCCCGTACGGCCCGGTGCGGCCGCCGTACCCCTAGGACGCCGGGACGGGCGCGCGGGTTGCCCCTGCGCGCCCGTCCCTTTGGTCTGCCCTTTACTTCCGGGTCTTCCTGCTTCCGGGTCTTCGCCTACTTCGCGAGCGTGGCTTCGAGGGCCGCGCGCTGGTGGGCGGCCAGTTCGGCGCAGCCGGTGACGGCGAGGTCGAGCAGGGCGTCGAGCTCCTCGCGGGCGAAGGGCTCGGCCTCGGCGGTGCCCTGGACCTCGACGAAGCGGCCGTCACCGGTGCAGACGACGTTCATGTCGGTCTCGGCGCGCACGTCCTCCTCGTAGCAGAGGTCGAGCAGCGGGACGCCGCCGACGATGCCGACGGAGACGGCGGAGACGGTGCCGGTGAGCGGCTGGCGGCCGGCCTTGATCAGCTTCTTGCCCTGGGCCCAGGAGACGGCGTCGGCGAGGGCGACGTAGGCGCCGGTGATGGCGGCGGTGCGGGTGCCGCCGTCGGCCTGGAGGACGTCGCAGTCGAGGACGATGGTGTTCTCGCCGAGCGCCTTGTAGTCGATGACGGCGCGCAGCGAGCGGCCGATCAGCCGGGAGATCTCGTGGGTACGGCCGCCGATCTTGCCCTTGACGGACTCGCGGTCGCCGCGGGTGTTGGTGGCGCGGGGCAGCATGGCGTACTCCGCGGTGACCCAGCCCTCGCCGCTGCCCTTGCGCCAGCGCGGGACTCCCTCGGTCACGGAGGCGGTGCAGAACACCTTGGTGTCGCCGAAGGAGACGAGGACGGAGCCCTCGGCGTGCTTGCTCCAGCCGCGTTCGATGGTGACCGGGCGGAGCTGTTGGGGGGTACGGCCGTCGATGCGAGACATGGCAAGGAGCCTAGCCGCACCTGAGGAAGGGGCTCCGCCCGCGTCGGGAAGAGCCCCTTTTCCGGTGAGCCCGTCGGCTCACATCATGTCTTCGATCTCTGCGGCGATCGGGTCGGCGTCGGTGCCGATGACGACCTGGATGGCCGTGCCCATCTTGACGACGCCGTGGGCGCCGGCGGCCTTCAGGGCGGCCTCGTCGACCAGGGAGGGGTCGGACACCTCGGTGCGCAGCCGGGTGATGCAGCCCTCGATCTCCTCGATGTTGTCGATGCCGCCGAGGCCGGCGACGATCTTCTCAGCCTTGCTGGCCATGTTCCTTCTCCCTGATCCGAACCGCTTTGTCGCAGTAACCCACAGTTGGCCCATCTTCGCGAGCGGTCATGCCGTGCGTGCCGAATGATGGCGATCACGACAGCGGAACCGTCCGCCAACTGGTCTACACCACAGGGGGTACGGTCGCCAAACCGCGTGCGAGTCGAGTGTCCGGGAGGACGCCATGAGTGCCGACAGCGCGCCCGCCGACAGCACGGCCCGCCCGGCGCGGGAGCGCTGGAACCGGCTGTTCCAGGGCCTGCAGAAGATGGGCCGCAGTCTGCAGTTGCCGATCGCGGTGCTGCCGGCGGCGGGCATCATCAACCGGCTGGGCCAGCCGGACGTGTTCGGCAAGGACGGACTCGGCTGGACGAACGTCTCGAAGGTCATGGCCGGCGCGGGCGGCGCCCTGCTCGACGGCTCGATCGGGCTTCCGCTGCTGTTCTGCGTGGGCGTGGCGATCGGCATGGCAAAGAAGGCGGACGGCTCGACGGCGCTGGCGGCGGTGACGGGTTTCCTCGTCTACTACGGGGTGCTGCACCAGTTCCCCCAGCCCTGCCCCGGCGGCTCCAAGGCGGTCCCGCAGGTCGGCTGCCAGGTGACCGTCGGCGTGGGCACGGGTTCGGTGACGCCCTTCACCTTCCAGAACCCGGGCGTCTTCGGCGGCATCGTGCTGGGCCTGCTGGCCGCCTTCTTCTGGGCCCGCTTCCACCGCACCAGGCTGGTGGACTGGCTGGGCTTCTTCAACGGCCGGCGACTGGTGCCGATCATCATGGCGTTCGTCGCCATCGTCCTCGCGGCGCTGTGTCTGTGGATCTGGCCGCCGATCGGCGGCGGACTGGAGAGTTTCAGCAAGTGGCTGCGGGACGCGGGTTCCTGGGGCGCGGGGATCTTCGGCGTCGCCAACCGGGCGCTGCTCGTCGTCGGTCTGCACCAGTTCCTCAACGTGCCCATCTGGTTCCAGTTCGGCAGCTACACCAAGCCCGACGGCACGGTGGTGCACGGCGACATCAACATGTTCCTCCAGGGCGATCCGCACGCCGGCCAGTTCACCTCGGGCTTCTTCCCGATCATGATGTTCGCGCTGCCGGCCGCCGCGCTGGCCATCACGCACTGCGCCAGACCGAGCCGTCGCAAGGAGGTCGGCGGCCTGATGCTGTCGGTGGCGCTGACGTCGTTCGTGACCGGCATCACCGAGCCGATCGAGTACTCGTTCATGTTCATCGCGCCGCTGCTGTACGCCGTCCACGCGCTGCTGACCGGTGTATCGATGGCGGCGACCTGGGCGCTCGGGGTGCACGACGGGTTCAGTTTCTCGGCCGGCCTGATCGACTACGTCATCAACTGGCGCCTGGCGACGAAACCAGGGCTGATCATCCCGATCGGCCTGTGCTTCGCGGCGGTGTACTACGCCGTCTTCCGGTTCGCGATCACGAAATTCGACCTGAAGACCCCGGGGCGTGAGCCGGAGGACGAGGTCGAGGACACCACCAAGGCGTGACGCCTTAGCACATCGGCACGCCGCGTAGCGTTCCGGTAGCGGATTTCGTGGTTCCTTATACCGCCTTCATCGTGCTACAACAGGTCTACACCACTGAGTGGTGTAGACCACCATCGATGGAGGAACCATCCATGAGCACCGCCACCGCGACGGCGGCTCCCGCGAAGAAGCGGGGATCCGGCCTGTTCCAGGGCCTGCAGAAGGTCGGCCGCAGCCTGCAGCTCCCCATCGCCGTACTGCCGGCGGCGGGCATCCTCATGCGGCTCGGTCAGCCCGACGTGCAGGCCAAGCTCCACCTTCCCACGAACGTCGCGAAGGTGTTCGCCGGTGCCGGCGGCATCCTGTTCGACAGCTCGTTCGGCCTGCCGCTGCTGTTCTGCATAGGCGTGGCGATCGGCTTCGCCAAGAAGGCCGACGGGTCGACGGCGCTGGCCGCCGTGGTGTCCTTCCTCACCTACTACGCGGTGATCCACCAGTTCCCGATCAAGGACGGGCACGAGGGCGCCGTCTACACCCCGGTCGCCCCCTTCGGTGGGTTCTGGCAGAAGGGGCACGAGGCCGCCCAGGCCGCCACCTTCCAGAACCCGGGCGTGCTCGGCGGCATCATCATCGGTCTGCTCACCGCCGTGCTGTGGCAGCGCTACCACCGCAAGCAGCTCGTCGACTGGCTCGGCTTCTTCAACGGCCGCCGGCTGGTGCCGATCATCACCGCCGTCGTCGGCGTAGCCCTCGGTGTCCTGGTGGTCCTCGGCTGGCAGCCGATCGGTGACCAGATCACCAGCTTCGGCAAGTGGATGACCGGCCTCGGTTCCGTCGGTGCCGCCCTCTTCGGCCTCATCAACCGTGCGCTCATCCCGATCGGCATGCACCAGTTCGTCAACTCGGTGGCCTGGTTCCAGATCGGCGACTACACCAACCACGCCGGCACCGTCTTCCACGGCGACCTGCCGCGCTTCTTCGCGGGTGACCCGCACGCCGGTATGTTCATGACCGGCTTCTTCCCGATCATGATGTTCGGTCTGCCCGCCGCCGCCCTGGCCATCGCCCACTCCGCCCGCCCCGAGCGCCGCAAGGCCGTCCTCGGCATGATGACCTCGCTGGCCCTGACCTCGTTCGTCACCGGTGTCACCGAGCCGATCGAGTTCTCCTTCATGTTCATCGCCCCGCTGCTGTACGCCATACACGCGGTCCTCACCGCGGCGTCGATGGCCGTCACCTGGGGGCTGGGCATGCACATGGGCTTCAGCTTCTCGGCCGGTCTGACCGATGTCTTCTTCAACTGGGGCATCTCCACCAAGCCCTGGCTGCTGATCCCCGTCGGCCTCGTCTTCGCGGCGATCTACTACTCGGTCTTCCGCTTCGCGATCGTCAGGTTCAACCTCCCCACCCCGGGCCGCGAGCCCGAGGAGGAGGTCGAGGACATCACCAAGGCCTGACGGCAACGACATGACGAAGGCCCCCGGAACCTGATCGGTTCCGGGGGCCTTCGTCATGCGCCGAGGCTAGATCTCGTACGTCACCCGCGGCGCCGCCAGCTCCACCGGCCCGTCGAACACCGCGCGCGCGTCACGGAGGTTCACCCGCGGATCGGTCCACGGCGGGATGTGGGTGAGCACCAGGCGCCGCGCGCCGACCCGTGCGGCCGTCTCGCCCGCCTCGCGGCCGTTGAGATGCAGGTCCGGGATGTTCTCCTTGCCGTGCGTGAACGCGGCCTCGCACAGGAACAGGTCGGTGTCCCGGGCCAGCTCGTCCAGCGCCTCGGTGACCCCCGTGTCGCCGGAGTACGTCATCGACCGCCCGCCGTGCTCGATACGGATGGCGTACGCCTCCACGGGATGGCGGACCCGCTCGGTGTGCACCGTGAACGGGCCGATCTCGAACGTGGACGGCTTGACGGTGTGGAAGTCGAACACCTCGCTCATGGACGAGGCGGACGGGGTGTCGGCGTAGGCGGTGGTCAGGCGGTGTTCGGTGCCCTCGGGGCCGTAGACCGGGAGGGGGTCGCAGCGGCCGCCGTCGTGGCGGTAGTAGCGCGCGACGAAGTACGCGAGCATGTCGATGCAGTGATCGGCGTGCAGATGGCTCAGGAAGATCGCGTCCAGGTCGTAGAGACCGCAGTGGCGCTGCAGCTCGCCGAGGGCGCCGTTGCCCATGTCGAGAAGCAGCCGGAAGCCGTCGGCCTCGACGAGGTAGCTCGAGCAGGCCGATTCCGCGGACGGGAACGACCCCGAGCAGCCGACGACGGTGAGCTTCATGAAGCAGAAACCTCCGTTGGCGGAAAGATCATAAAGGGGCTGGAAACGGGGGTCGTGCGGTTCGTCGAGCGTAAGGCGCGAAAGCACGGGTCGCTCCTCCGCCAGGGGCCGTTGTGGGCGAACTCACCTGCGCTGTCACCGGTTCGGCTGGACCGGGGGCGCATGAGGTCCCGCAGAGGGCGCGCAATCCTCGGCGCGCGCCGGTAACGTCGTCGTATGGACACGTCCTGGTGGCTGGCACTCGCCGCGGTGGTACTGCTCGCGCTGGTCGCCACGCTCGTCGACGGCTGGGGGCGCGGCCGCCGGTACGCCGGCCGGCGCCTCGGATCGCTCGGCCGCATACGCCCGGGGCAGGCCGCCCGGCCGGTCCCCGGGGACATCTGGTGGGCGGACGTCCCCTACGAGGACCGCGCCGACGCCAAGGACCGGCCGTGTCTGGTGCTGGCCGTGCGCGGGAACCGGGCCACGGTCGCCAAGATCACCAGCAAGTACCACGACGAGCGCGCGGGCGTGATCCCGCTGCCGCCGGGCGCGGTCGGCGACGCCCGCGGCCGCCCGAGCTTCCTGGAGACCGACGAGCTGCGCGAGGTGCCGGTCGGCGACTTCCGGCGCCGGGTGGGTGTGGTGGACCCGGTTCTGTGGGACCAGGTACGGCACCTGGCCGGCTGATCACTTCACGTTCACCGTGACCGTCCACTCCTGAATGCCCTTGCAGGACACCTGGCCCGGTGCCGTCGGCTCGGCGCACAGGGGGCGGGAGGACGTCAGTTTCTCGGTGCCGGTGGCCACCGCCTGGTACGCGGCCGTCGCCTGGCCCGGCAGGATGACGAAGCCCGCGTTGATGCCCTTCAGCGCGCTGCCGGTGGCCATGAGCGGCTTCCAGGGGCGGGACTTGGTGCCGTCCAGGGTGACCCGGACCTCGCCGCCCTTGGCCACGCACACGGTACGGCCGCTGTCGGAGGCCTTGAGCTGGACGAGGGGGGCGCAGCCGGCGCCGCTCGGGGACGCGGACGGTGACACCTTGCTGCCACCGCTGCCGGTGTCCTTGCCGCTGTGGGAGCCGCAGCCGGCGAGGAGCAGCGCTGTGGCCGCGAGGGCACAGAGGGTCGTACGGCGCATGGGGGTTCGCCTTTCTGCCGTGCGTGGCCGTGAGGGTTCGGCCGCCTGGTGCAGATGTGACGTACCGGTACCGAAAAAGGATCCCGCACGCGGACGGTTTCCGCGTGCGGGACCCGGGGTCGTGCGGAGGATCAGCTGGTCGTCAGGGCGGTGTCGTCCACGACGAAGCTGGTCTGGAGGGAGGAGTCCTCCACGCCGTTGAACTTCAGGGTGACCGTCTGGCCCGCCAGCGAGGACAGGTCGAAGGTCTTCTGCGCGTACCCGGAGTTCGCGTTGACGTTCGAGTACGTGGCCAGGGTGGTCGAACCGGCGGTCACGGTCAGCTTGTCGTACGCGGTGCTGCCGGTCTCGGCGGTGTCGATGTGCAGGTAGAAGGTGAGCGTGGCCTTGCAGCCTGCCGGGATCGTCACCGACTGGGACAGCGTGTCGGTGTGGCTGGAGCCGTAGCCGTCGAGCCAGGCGTAGTACGAGCCGCCGTGGGCCGCCTCACCGGTGCCGTTGGTGATGACGCCGCTGGAGGCGCTCCAGCCGGTGTTGCCCGACTCGAAGCCCGGGTTGGCCAGCAGCTGGGAGGACGAGCAGGTGCCGCCGGAGGAGCCGACCGTCCAGGTGAAGGACGTCGAGCCGGAGGCGCCGGTGGAGTCCTGCGCGGTGACCGTGACCTGGTAGCTGCCCGCGGTGGACGCCGTACCCGAGATCAGGCCGGTGGAGCTGTTGATGGACAGCCCGGTCGGCAGGCCGGAGGCACTGTAGGTGAGGGCCGCGCCCGCGCTGTCGCTGGCCTGGATCTGCAGGCTCGCCGAGCTTCCGGTGGTGGTCGACTGGCTGCCGGGGTTGGTGACGGTCACCGTGTTGCCGCTGCTGGAGCCGGCGGTGAAGGCGGCGGTGCCGTTCGGGGTGCCCCAGCCGGTCGGGCCGTCGTAGCCGGTGCGGGCAGTGCAGAAGTACGAGGTGGAGCAGGAGCCGTTGGAGCCGCTGGTCACGTCGTACAGGTTGGAGGTGTGGGAGTACGGGTACTTCGCCGGGTAGTCGCTCGCGCCCGGGGTGCCCGCGAGGGCGTAGACGCCGGCGACGATCGGCGAGGAGGCGCTGGTGCCGCCGACGACGCCCCAGCCGGAGCCGCCGTAGGTGTCGTAGACCGCCACACCGGTGGCCGGGTCCGCGACCGCGGAGACGTCGGCCTCCATGCGCTTGGCGCAGCCTGTGTCGGTCTGCCAGCCCGGCTTCGGGTCGTAGGCGGAGCAGCCGGAGCCGGTGCCCTCGGTGGAGTTGGTGTGCCACACCGACTCGCTCCAGCCGCGGGAGTTGGAGGCGGTGGTGAGCGCGGTGCCGCCGACGGCCGTCACGTACTGGGAGGTCGCCGGGTACTCGGCGCCGTAGGCGGAGTCACCCGAGGAGACGGTGATCGCGACACCCGGGTGCTTGAAGTACGAGGTGTCCTCGCTGGTCTGCGAGGAGGACTCGGAGCCGCCCCAGCTGTTGGAGACGAACTTGGCGCCGAGCGAGACGGCCTCGTTCTCGGCGATGCCGAGGTCGGTGTCGTTCGCGGAGTTGGCCTCGACCAGGATGATGCTGCAGTTCGGGCAGACCGCGCTGACCATGTCGATGTCCAGCGCCTCTTCACCGGCCCAGCCGCTGTCGTTGGTCGGCAGCGAGGTGGTGGAGCCGGTCTGGCTGACCTGCTTGAAGCAGCCGTTGGCCTTGGTGCAGGAGGACAGGCCGTACGTGGAGCGGTAGGTGGCCAGGTCCGACTCGGCGTTGGGGTCGTTGTAGGCGTCGACGATGGCGACCGTCATGCCCGAACCGCCCGTGGTGGGCAGGTTGTAGGCGCTGTGCAGGTTGGCCGGGGAGAGGCCGGAGGGTGCCGCGGCGGCGACCGCCGAGGCGAGGCGCTGCCGGATGTCCGTGCGGCGCTGGGCGAAGCAGGACGCGTAGCCCGGCTTGGCCTTGGCGCACAGGTGCTCGGTCGGCACCTGCTGGCCGGCCTTGCCGGTGGAGTGGAAGGTCTGCCGCCTGGGGTCGGTCAGCGCCTTGGCGTTCTGCGTGACCTTGGAGGTGTGGGGGTGTGCGGTGGCGGACTGGGCGCCGGCGGTCGGTGCGGCGACCAGACCGGCGACGGTCAGGGCGAGCGCGGGGAAGGCGACGGCGACGAGTCTTCGCAGACTCCGTCTCCGCCGCGTAAGGCGTGACTCACGCATGGGGTACTGCCTCCGGTTGACGTGGGGTATCGCACTGGATTGGCAGGCCCGTGACGCGCGTAGCGGCGGCAGAACCGCGCAGTCATGAGCATGACACTCACAGACACCTGACAGTCCGCCGCGTGAGCGTGACATGCCAGGGTGTGGGAGGAACCTAGCCTTGGCCTCGGCGTGACCGGCAGTACCTCAAAGGAATTCTTTGCCCGCCCATAGGAATGACTTAGCCCCCTCATTAGGAGGGGGCGAAGACGCGGTTGCGGCGGTCAGGCCCAGAGCTGGCCCTGCAGCGTCTCGATGGCCTCCTCGGTGGTGGCCGCCGTGTAGACGCCGGTGGACAGGTACTTCCAGCCGCCGTCGGCCACGATGAAGACGATGTCCGCGGACTCCCCCGCCTTGACCGCCTTCCTGCCCACGCCGATCGCCGCGTGCAACGCCGCGCCGGTCGAGACGCCCGCGAAGATGCCCTCCTGCTGCAGCAGTTCACGGGTGCGGGTCACCGCGTCGGCCGAGCCCACCGAGAAGCGAGCGGTGAGGACCGAGGCGTCGTACAGCTCGGGTACGAAGCCCTCGTCCAGGTTCCTGAGGCCGTACACCAGGTCGTCGTAGCGCGGTTCGGCGGCGACGATCTGCACGCCCGGCCTGTGCTCGCGCAGATAGCGGCCGACGCCCATCAGGGTGCCGGTCGTGCCGAGGCCGGCCACGAAGTGGGTGATCGAGGGCAGGTCGGCGAGGATCTCGGGGCCCGTGGTGGCGTAGTGGGCGCCCGCGTTGTCCGGGTTGCCGTACTGGTAGAGCATCACCCAGTCGGGATGCTCGGCGGCCAGCTCCTTGGCCACGCGTACGGCGGTGTTGGAGCCGCCCGCGGCCGGGGAGGAGATGATCTCGGCGCCCCACATGCCGAGCAGGTCCCTCCGCTCCTGCGAGGTGTTCTCCGGCATCACGCACACCATGCGGTAGCCCTTGAGCTTGGCGGCCATGGCGAGGGAGATGCCGGTGTTGCCCGAGGTGGGCTCCAGGATGGTGCAGCCCGGGGTGAGCCGGCCGTCCTTCTCCGCCTGCTCGATCATGTGCAGCGCGGGACGGTCCTTGACCGAGCCGGTGGGGTTGCGGTCCTCCAGCTTCGCCCAGATACGGACGTCGGCGGACGGCGACAGCCGCGGCAGGCGCACCAAGGGGGTGTTGCCCACCGCGGCCAGCGGGGAGTCGTAGCGCATCGCTGCTCAGCGACCGATCAGCGCATGCCGCCGGCGACGGCCGGCAGGATCGTCACGGTGTCGCCGTCGGACAGCTTGGTCTCAATGCCGTCGATGAAGCGCACGTCCTCGTCGTTCAGGTACACGTTGACGAAGCGGCGCAGCTTGCCCTCGTCCACGATGCGGGCCTGGATGCCCGCGTGCCGGGTCTCGAGGTCGGCGAACAGCTCGGCGAGGGTGTTCCCGCTGCCCTCCACCGCCTTCTGGCCGTCCGTGTACGTGCGGAGGATGGTCGGGATGCGGACCTCGATGGCCATGGCTCAGGGCTCCTGTCGGAAGGTGTCGTCGGTTCGGTCAGGCGCGCGGCGGCGGCGCGCCGCGGCTCAATGCCGGACGGCGGCAGCGGGGTGGATCAACAGATGGCGCTGTTCAGCCTGCACAGGTCGACGTGCAGCCGCGCCACGAGCAGCATGCCCGGCGCCTTGTCGCTCACGTCGAGAAGAACCATGGGCTCATCGTAACGATTCCCGGTCGGGTCATCGGAGTGTGATCTCGCATGCTGGATGAAATCCGACCGCATCGCGGGATCAGTAGGCCTCCACGACCTTGACCTCCTCCTCCGTGACCTCGCCCTCCACGATCCGGAAGGAGCGGAACTGGAACTCGCCGAGGCCGTCGGTGTCGCGGGTGGAGACCAGGACGTAGTGGGCGCCGGGCTCGTTGGCGTAGGAGATGTCGGTGCGCGAGGGGTAGGCCTCGGTCGCGGTGTGGGAGTGGTAGATGACCACCGGGTCCTCGTCGCGGTCGTCCAGCTCGCGGTAGAGCTTGAGCAGATCGCCCGAGTCGAACTCGTAGAAGGTCGGCGACATGGCCGCGTTCAGCATCGGGATGAAGCGCTCGGGGCGGTCCGAGCCCGCCGGGCCCGCGACGACGCCGCACGCCTCGTCGGGGTGGTCCTTGCGGGCATGGGCGACGATCTGGTCGACGAGGGCCTGGGTGATGGTCAGCATGGTTGTCAGGATAAGCAGGCAATCAAAAGGGGCCGCGCGCAGCGCGTCGGGCAGGGCGGCGGCGGGAGACAGGTGGGCCGTTCCGTACCGATGGATGGTACGGAACGGCCCATATGCCGGACGTCCTGAGCGGCAGCCGCCGCGGGGCACCACGAGAGCCCCGTGCGGCCGGACGTCCCGGAGGGGATGGTCAGCGCTTGCGGAAGGCCGCGGCCTCCGGGTTGCGGCGCTTGAGCACCCAGTAGGAGACGCCGAGGATCGCGGCCCACAGCGGAGCACAGTAAAGCGACACCCGGGCGTCCTTGTCGATGCCCATGAGCACGATCACCATCAGGATGAACGCCAGCGCGAAGACGCTCGTGTACGGCGCTCCCGGCGCGCGGAACTCGCTGTGCGGCAGCAGCCCGCGGTTCGCCTTCGCCCGGTAGCGGATCTGGCAGACCAGAATGACGATCCAGGCCCACATGCCGGAGATGGTCGCGAAGGAGACGACGTAGTCGAACGCCTTGCCCGGCCACTGGTAGTTGATCCAGACGCCGAACAGCATGAGCGCGGCGGAGAACGTCGTCCCGACCAGCGGGGTACCGCTGCGCGTCAGCCTGGTGAAGAACTTCGGGCCCTGGCCGTTGAGCGCCAGGTCGCGCAGCATGCGGCCGGTGGAGTACATGCCGGAGTTGCAGGAGGACAGCGCGGCCGTGAGGACGACGAAGTTGACGATGCCGGCGCCGACGGACAGACCCATCTTCTGGAAGGCGGCCACGAACGGGCTCACGCCCGGGTGGAACTCGGTCCACGGCACGACCGACAGGATCATGATCAGCGCGCCGACGTAGAAGACGGCGATGCGCCACGGCACGGTGTTGATCGCCTTGGGCAGCACCTTCTTGGGGTCCTTGGACTCGCCCGCGGTGACACCGACCAGCTCGACGGCGAGGAAGGCGAACATGACCATCTGCAGGGTCATCAGCGTGTTGCCGACGCCGTGCGGGAAGAAGCCGCCGTCGCTCCACAGGTGGCTCACCGAGGCGGTCCTGCCCGCGTCGGAGAAGCCGATCGTGAGGATGCCGGCGCAGATCAGGATCATGCCGATGATCGCGGTGACCTTGACCATGGAGAACCAGAACTCCAGCTCACCGAAGAGCTTCACCGAGATCAGGTTGGCGCCGTACAGCACGATCGTGAAGATCAGGGCCGAGACCCACTGCGGGATGTCGAACCAGTACGTCATGTAGGCGGCCGCGGCCGTGACCTCGGTGATGCCGGTGACCACCCAGAACAGCCAGTACGTCCAGCCGGTGACGAAGCCCGCGAAGGGGCCGATGAACTCGCGCGCGTACTCCGAGAACGAACCCGACACCGGGCGGTACATCAGCAGCTCGCCGAGCGCCCGCATGATCAGGAAGATGACGAGACCCGCGATGGCGTAGGCCAGGATGAGGCTGGGGCCCGCCTTGGAAATGCCCTTGCCCGCGCCGAGGAACAGGCCGGTGCCGATGGCTCCGCCGATGGCGATCATCTGGATCTGCCGGGACCCGAGCCCGCGCTGGTATCCCTCGCCGTCCTCGCTGTCGGCCGGCGCGGCGTCCTTGCCGTCCCGATGCTGGTCGACCTGCGCTGAGGTCATGTGTGGTGCGCCTTTCTCCATGCCGACCCGGGCCTTTCGTCGGCCTCGGATCGGGTTTCGATCCCCCCGGATTGCTGGAGCTGGGCGGCTTTCCAGGTCCGCCCGTGCCTGGCCGACGGTCGTCGGCTCGGTGGCGCACCCGGCCGGACATGGGTGGTGTCGGCCGGGCGGTCGTGAAGATTTATCACGGCCGCGATATTGATCACGGGGGCGCGATGTGGCGCATCACACAGGGAAAAGGGGGCAAAGAGCGCCCGAATGCGGCAAACCAGGCCGCAACGGTGACGGGATCGTTATCCGGATTTGAGCGTCCGCTGAGCGAACACCCGTACACCGTAAAATGCCCTGATTACGCCATAAGCGTGTGGACCAGGGTCTCCTGGAGCCCGCCCAGCCACAGATAGGCCATCACCATCGGCTTGCGCGGGTCCTCGTCCGGGAGCCGGTAGAGCAGATCGGTGTCGTCCTCGTCGGTGATCTCCAGCCGGGTGCCGATCGCGAGCCGCAGGTCGTTGAGGGCGCCGAGCCACTGCCGGGACTCCGCCGGCGCCAGCTTCAGCACCGCCCCGCCCTCGTCCACCGGGGCGAGCGAGTCCAGGGCGCGGATCACCGCGAGCGCGTTCTCGCGCTTGCCGGCGCGCAGGTCGTTCTCGGTGTAGCGGCGGAACTCGGCGGAGTGGGCCTGCCGCTCCTCGGCCTCGGCGGGCGAGTCCGGGGCCTGCTCCGGGTCGCTGTAGGCGTCCGGGAGGAGTCTTCTGAGCACCGGGTCGGCGGGCGGCTCGCTCGGGCCCTCCGCGAAAAGCTCGGCGAGCGGGTCCTGCGGGCTGTCGGCGCCCGGCCCGGGGCCGATGAGCTCCAGGAGCTGGACGGCCAGCGACCGGATGATGGAGATCTCGACGTCGTCGAGCGCGACGGCCGCGCCGCCGCCGGGGAGCGGTTCGAAATGTCCTGGCATGTAAATGAGTTCGCTACTTCCGGTCCTGCTGCAGGGTGGCCCACAGACCGTAGCCGTGCATCGCCTGCACGTCGCGCTCCATCTCCTCGCGGCTCCCGCTGGAGACGACCGCCCGGCCCTTGTGGTGGACGTCGAGCATGAGCTTGGTGGCCTTGTCCTTCGAGTACCCGAAGTAGGACTGGAAGACATACGTCACGTAGCTCATGAGGTTGACCGGGTCGTTGTGCACGATCGTGACCCAGGGGACGTCGGGCTCGGGTACGGCGAAGACCTCCTCCGCCGACTCTGTGCGTTCGATCTCTACGGGCGCGGGTGACGTCACATTGCCCATGCTGCCACGGCAAGGAAAAATCGTCACACCGACGAAAAGGGAGTACGATCCCCAGTCATGAACACAGCGGACCTTGGGCTGCCGGTGGACGTTCCCTCGACGGCGCTCTTCACCGACCAGTACGAGCTGACGATGCTGCAGGCCGCCCTGAAGGCCGGTACGGCCGAACGGCGGAGCGTGTTCGAGGTCTTCACCCGGCGCCTGCCGGAGGGGCGCCGCTACGGCGTGGTGGCGGGCACCGGGCGTGTCCTGGACGCGGTGGAGAACTTCCGCTTCGACGCGGACGTCCTCGGCTTCCTGCGCGAGCGGCAGATCGTCGACGAGCAGACCCTGGAGTGGCTCGCCGACTACCGCTTCAGCGGGGACATCTGGGGCTACCCCGAGGGCGAGGTCTACTTCCCCGGCTCGCCGATCATGCACGTCGAGGGCACCTTCGCCGAGTGCGTGCTGCTGGAGACGGTGATCCTCTCCATCCTCAACCACGACTCCGCGATCGCCGCGGCCGCCTCCCGGATGGCCTCCGCCGCGGGCGAGCGCCCGCTGATCGAGATGGGCGCCCGCCGCACCCACGAGCTGGCGGCGGTCGCCGCCGCGCGCGCCGCGTACGTCGGCGGCTTCGCGACCACCTCCGACCTCGCGGCCGGCTTCCGCTACGGCATCCCCACGGTCGGCACCTCGGCGCACGCCTTCACCCTGCTCCACGACCGCGAGCGGGACGCCTTCCAGGCCCAGGTCGACACCCTCGGCCGGGGCACCACCCTGCTCGTGGACACCTACGACGTCGCCGAGGCCGTCCGTACGGCGGTGGAGGTGGCCGGCCCCGAGCTGGGCGCCGTCCGCATCGACTCCGGCGACCTGCTGCTCGTCGCCCACCGGGTGCGCCAGCAGCTGGACGAGCTCGGCGCGGCCAACACCAAGATCGTCGTCACCTCCGACCTGGACGAGTACGCGATCGCCTCCCTCGCCGCCGCTCCCGTGGACGCGTACGGCGTCGGCACCCAGCTGGTGACCGGCTCCGGGCACCCGACCTGCTCCATGGTCTACAAGCTGGTCGCCCGCGCCGAGTCCGGCGACCCGAAGGCGCCGCTGGTGCCGGTCGCGAAGAAGTCCAGCGGCGGCAAGACCTCCATCGGGGGCCGCAAGTGGGCGGCGCGCCGGCTGGACGAGGACGGGGTGGCGGAGGCCGAGGTGGTGGGCACCGGCCCGGTCCCGGCGGACCTCGCCGACCGACAGCTGCTGGTGGAGTTGATCAAGGGCGGGGACGTGGTGGCCCGCGAGCCCCTGGACGCGCCGCGCGACCGCCACATCGCCGCCCGCGCGAACCTCCCGCTCTCGGCCACCCAGCTCTCCCGAGGGGAACCTGTCATTCCGACGGAGTACGTCCAGGGGCGCTCGGGTAGCTAAAGCGGGACCGCCGTCCGCCCCGCCCACGCCCCCTCCCCTACGGGCCCGTAAGTCTCTAGGCTCAGTTACTTAATCCTCAGTCGAAGGACAACCGCCATGCGTCGCGCCTTGATCGTCGTAGATGTGCAGAACGACTTCTGCGAGGGGGGCAGCCTCGCGGTGGCCGGGGGTGCGGACGTGGCCGCCGCCATCACGGAACTGATCGGCCAGACCGGGGGCAGCGGATACCGCCATGTGGTGGCCACCCGCGACCACCACATCGCGCCCGGCGGCCACTTCGCCGACAACCCCGACTTCGTCCGCTCCTGGCCCGCGCACTGTGTCGCGGGCACGGAGGGGGTGGGCTTCCACCCCAACTTCGCCCCCGCCGTCGCCTCCGGCGCGGTCGACGCGGTCTTCTCCAAGGGGGAGTACTCGGCGGCCTACAGCGGCTTCGAGGGCAAGGAGGAGAACGGCACACCGCTCGCCGACTGGCTCCGCGCCCGCCACATCGACGAGGTCGACGTGGTCGGCATAGCCACGGACCACTGCGTACGCGCCACGGCCCTGGACGCCGCGAGGGAGGGCTTCCGCACCCAGGTCCTGCTGGACCTCACGGCGGGGGTGGCTCCGGAGACGACGGAGCGGGCGCTGGAGGAGCTGCGAGAGGCGGGCGTGGAGCTGACGGGCAAGCCCGTGGTCAGTGGCTGAGGGTCACTGAACCACCGCTGACCTGCGCAGAAGCGCCCGGATGGGGTGCCACAGCTCGGTCACGATGACACCGTTGTCCGTCGGTGCCGTGCGCCATATCAGGCCGTCCGGATGGTGCAGCACGGCCGTGATCTCGTCCGGGGTCGGGGGCGCGGCGTTCCCCCGGAGGTAGATCGCGCGGAACCCCAGGTTGCGGAGCCTGGTCAGGGCTCGGGCCCGGTTCTGGGCGTGCACCAGAACCCGCACCCCGGCGGAGCCGTGGGGCAGGTTCAGCGCCACCACGACCGTGCCGTTCGGCAGCTTGCAGAAGCCTCCAGCGGCCATGCGGTCACATCCCCGTTTCGGTCGGTGTCAATAAGCGGTCCACAGGACGCACCTAAACACGATCGGCGGCGACCCGCCAAGGGGTCGCCGCCGATACGCGTCTGACCTGCGAAAACGTTGACCACTTCAGCGCGGGACCGACCTTGAGCAAGATCGTCGAGCCATCCTTGGCCTCCTTGACGATCGCGATCTTGGTGTTGGTGTCAGTGACTCGCACGCCACCGGTGGGGTTCGACGGGTCGCAGTAGGTGCTGGTGTGGTCGTTGAAGACCGGCACCCCCTTCGGCGCCTTGACCACTTCAGCGCCGTCGGGTGCGAGTCGATCGGCAGGATCAGACCGGTGCCCGGGTGACCGGCTGCGCTGTTGGTGTTGTTGTCCGCCTGGGAGGTGTCCCGCTTCCAGATCAACAGGCCGTTCCGGACTCCTTGGTGAAGGACGCGCCGATGCGGAAGAAGCCGTTCGAGGTCCAACCGGCGTCCGCGGTCTCGGCGTTGCCGGAAGCACAGGTCGATAGCCAGTCCTTGACTTGTTCGCGCCAAGTGCACTGGATGGCGCAGACGTTCGCTCTGCGAACCTGCTCGCGGTCTATGCCTCCACCCCATGACTCCGTGCGCCCCCTGTGCACCGGTACCGTGGGTTAGGTCATGCTTACCGGGTGCCTGGCTCGGGCATGCACGCGAAGAGAGTCGAATGGCACGCCCATCCGAAGAATCGAATCCCCCGAAGACTTCCGAGGACACGATTGCCATGCCTCGTCCGACCGCCGCACAGCTCGTTTACGGTTCGTGCACCGTGATCTTCTCGACGCTCGCCATGCTGCTGCTGTCCCAGACGAGTTCACGCCTCGGGGTCAGCGTCATAGCCCTCTCGGCGCTGGCCCTCGGGCTGCTCGTGGCGATGACGGTGCCGCTGCCGAAGGCCCGCACCACCGGGGCACCGGCTCGGACGCCGGTCACATCCGCCGAGCCCGCGCCCCAGGAGCAGCCGGTCTCCACGGCCCTGTGAGCAGTCCGTACGAAAGCGGCGGGCCCGTGATCCCACGGACCCGCCGCTTTCGTACGGGCGCCCCTGACGCCTCGCTCAACCGGTGCTGACCACCACCGTCTTGGCCGCCTTGTCGTGCAGCCCTTGCTTGTAGGGCTTGTCGAAGTAGCTCCAACCGCCGCAGATCGCCGTCCAGATGCAGGCACAGCAGAAGGCGAACGGCAGCCACAGCACCAGGGCGCGGATCAGGTTGGTCTGCACCGAGGGGGTGGCGCCGTTGTCCAGGTTCGCCACCCGCATGTTGAGCCACTTCTTGCCAAGGGTCTGGCCGTACTTGCTCATCATGAAGGTGTCGTACGCGATGTACAGCACGGCCGCGATGAAGGCCTGCCCCACGGACTTGCCGACCGTGACGTGGTCGCCGTTGACCTGGTACTCGCGCACTCCGAACGCCCAGGTGAGCAGCCAGACGACGATGCCGACGAGGATCATGTCGGCGATCCGCGCGAGTGTCCGCCTGCCGCTGTCGGCGAGCGGGGGCATACCGGCGAGCGGGTCCTCGGGGTAACCGCCGGCACCCGCGCCGTAGGGGCCGCCCGCGTAGGGAGGGGGCTGAGGCTGGTCTCCGCCGTACGGGGGCGGGGGCTGCTTGCCGTACGGCGGCGGGGGCTCACCGCTTCCGTACGGGGGTGGCTGGCCGCCGCCCGGAGGCTGCCCGCCACCCGGTGGCGGAGGCTGCTGGGCGCCGCCGTACGGGGTGTCGTACGGCGAGCCCGGCCCCTGGTCCGACGGGGGCCGCTTCCTGAACGGGTCGTCCTCGGGGGGCTCCTCTCCGGAGCCGGGGGGCGGTTGGCTGCTCATGGCCCGAGTGGACCGCGAACGCCCCGGTTCCGCATCCGGCGGACGGCCGTACGGAGTACGTCCGTGCCCCGCGCTCAGCCCGCGACGAAGGTGTGCGCCGCCTTGTCGTGCCAGCACTGGTGCCAGGGCCGGTCGAACAGGCACCACAGCACGCCGACGATCCCGATGCCGAGCAGGCCGGGCACGCTGTAGACCAGCCAGCGGCGCAGCGCCAGGCCGAAGGTGGGGGGCTCGTGCGCCTCGATGTCCCGCACTTCGAGCCCCAGCAGCTTCTTGCCGAGGGTGCGGCCCCATTTGGCGGTGGGCAGCACCTCGTACCCGACGCCGGCCAGGAGCAGGACCGCGAGCACGATGCCGAGGCTGGTGGCGGTCGTGCCGTCGAGCAGCCAGACGGTGACCTCGCGGCCGGACAGCCTGGCCGCGTCGATCTTCTGCTGGACGTGGTCGACGGCCTTGGTGCCGAGCGGTACGGCCGCGGCGGCCGTCACGGCGCCCACGACCAGGGTGTCGATCAGCCGGGCGGCGAACCGCTTGCCGAGTCCGGCGGGACGGGCGGCGGCCTGGCGGCGCGCGGCCGCCTGGAACAGGTCCTCGACGGGCGGCTTCCACGGCGCCACGGGCTGCCCGTCCGCGCCGCCGGCCAGCTGGTGCACCTGCTGCGCCCAGGACGCCTGCCCGCCGCCGGGCCCGCTGGTCACCGGGGTGACCGGGGCACCGCTCTGCGCCGGCACCGAGGGGGCCACGGCCTCCTGAGCGGGCTGCGCGGACGGGGCCTGCGGCGTCTGCGCGGCGGCGCGGGCGGCGGCGGCCTTGCCGGCCCCGAAGCCGGGGCCGCCGGCCGGGGAGGCGGAGGCGGGGTTCGGGGAGGACGCGGCGGAGGGCGGGGTGGGCGCGCCGACGGGGCCCTGCGGTCCGAAGCCGGCGCCGGCCCCGGGGCCGGCGCCGGGGACCTGCGGGCCGTAGCCGGACGAACCGGCCGCATCCGCCCCGGGACCACCGGAGGCCGGCGCCTGCGCGCCGGACGCCGGCGCGCCGAAGCCGGAGCCCTGGGCCGCGCCCTGCGGTCCGAGGCCGGAGCCCGGCCCGGCTTCCGCGCCGGAGGCCTGCGGTCCGGACCCGGACCGCGGGCCCCGCCGGCCCTGGCCGGGTACCGGGCGGAACGTCATCGTGCCGTCGTCCGTGACGGCCGCGGGCCCCGGGACCGGCCGGCGGAAGAGGAAGGTGCCGCCGGGGTCCTGGTCCTCGCCCTCGGCCGGGCCTCCGTCGGTGCGGCCGACCTGTCCGGCCGACCCGGCCGAGCCCTCCGCGGGCACCCGCGGATCGGCACTCCAGGCGGTCCGCCCGTCACCGGCACCGGCCTCCTGGCCGGAGGGCGTCGGCTGTGGGTCCTCGTCGAAGAAGTGGGGGCCCGTCTCCTCCACCGCCGAAGGCGCGGCGCGGACACCGGGCGGCGGGATGAGCGGTTCGCCGTCCTTGGGCGCCGGGCGGCTGGTGCCGGGCACCCAGGAGGCGCCGTTCCAGTACCGGACGTATCCGGGGATGGACGGGTCCGGGTAGTAGCCCTCGCGGGGCCGGTCGTCACCTGGGGCCGGGGTTGGGGCGCTCATGTCCGTCGTCCCGTATCTGCTCGGGGGTGGGATGGGAGCCTCCACATCTATCAGACCGCGGCAGCCCGCAGCGCCAGTCCCGCAGGACCCACCCCTTTCCGGGCGACTCCGTGCCCGGCTCTCACACGTCCGCGGAAAAGGTTTCCCCGAACCCGCATAATGGCCCGGCCCCTGCGGGAGCTGGAACTGAGGCTCATCCTGTCGCCGGAGCGCGGCATTCCGGTGCCGGCCCGGCTGAGCTACCGCTCCGACGATCCGTACGCCGGGCAGGGGGACGTGCGGGTGTGGCCGACGAAGGTGGAGGGGCGCAGTGTCGTGCTGTTGGCGCTGAGCTCGCCGGACGGGGACGCGCTGCTTCAGGCGCCGGTCCCGCAGGTGTCGGCCTGGCTGGAGCGGACGCTGCGGGCCGTGCCCCCGGGAACGGAGGGCGGGCAGCTGGGCATCGACGACGCGCTCGACCAGCTGCTCGCCCAGTGAGGGGCCGTACCGAGGGCTCAGAGGACCTTGCCCGGGTTGAGGAGGTTCAGCGGGTCGAAGGCCTGTTTCACGGCCCGCTGCATCTCCACCCCGACCGGGCCGATCTCCCGGGCCAGCCACTCCTTCTTCAGCACGCCGACACCGTGTTCGCCGGTGATGGTGCCGCCGAGTTCCAGGCCGAGGGCCATGATCTCGTCGAAGGACTCGCGGGCCCGCCGGGACTCGGCCACGTCCTGGGCGTCGAAGCAGACCGTGGGGTGGGTGTTGCCGTCGCCGGCGTGTGCGCAGACGCCGATGGTCAGGTCGTACTTGGCGGCGATCCGCTCGACGCCCTCCAGCATCGCGCCGAGCCGCGAGCGGGGCACGCACACGTCGTCGATCATCGTCGTGCCCTTGACCGCCTCCAGCGCGGTCAGCGAGAGCCGCCGGGCCTTGAGCAGCAGCTCGGACTCGGCCGCGTCCTCGGCCGGGACCACCTCGGTGGCGCCGGCGGCCTCGCACAGGGCGCCGACGGCGGCGAGGTCGGCGGCCGGGTCCGGGGTGTCGAAGGCGGCCAGCAGCAGCGCCTCGGTGGTCTCCGGCAGGCCCATGTGGGCGAGGTCGTTGACCGCCTTGACGGTCGTACGGTCCATCAGTTCGAGGAGGGACGGGACGTGACCGCCCGCCATGATCCGGCACACGGCGTCGCAGGCGGCCGCGGCGGACGGGAACTCGGCGGCCAGCACCAGCTGCTGCGGCGGCTTGGGCTTGAGCGCGAGCACGGCCCGTACGACGATGCCGAGCGAACCCTCGGAGCCGACGAACAGGCGGGTGAGGTCGTACCCGGCGACGCCCTTCGCGGTGCGACGGCCGGTGGACATCAGGCGGCCGTCGGCCAGCACCACGTCCAGGCCGAGCACGTACTCGGCCGTGACCCCGTACTTCACGCAGCACAGGCCGCCGGACCCGGTGCCGATGTTGCCGCCGATGGTGCACATCTCCCAGCTGGAGGGGTCCGGCGGGTAGTACAGGCCGTGTTCCTCGACCGCGCGGGAGAGGGTCGCGTTGATCACGCCGGGTTCGACCACGGCGATCCGGTCGACGGGGCTGATCTCCAGGATGCGGTCCATCTTGGTGAGGGACAGCACGATGCAGCCGTCGGTGGCGTTGGCGCCGCCGGACAGGCCGCTGCGGGCGCCCTGCGGGACCACCGGGACGCGCAGTGCGGTGGCGGTGCGCATGACGTGCTGGACCTGCTCGACGGTGCGCGGCAGGACGACGACGGCCGGGGTGCCGGCCGGGCAGAAGCTCGCCATGTCGTTGGCGTAGGCGGCGGTGACGTCGGGGTCGGTCAGAACGGCCTCGGCGGGCAGGCCGGCCAGGAGCCGGTCGGTGAGGCTGCCGGTGTCCACGGCGTCTTCGGAGCGGGGCGCTTCGATGCGGCTCATGATCTCAGGTTCGCACTGACGGCCATCGGTGTGAACCCGCGGGCGTCGGGCGACGGACGCAAGCGCCGCCGCCCGACTGAAGCCCGTACGGACCTAGAGGTTGCCGCGCTTGGCCTGCTCGCGCTCGATCGCCTCGAACAGGGCCTTGAAGTTGCCCTTGCCGAAGCCCATCGAGCCGTGGCGTTCGATGATCTCGAAGAACACCGTCGGGCGGTCCTGGACCGGCTTGGTGAAGATCTGCAGCAGATAGCCGTCCTCGTCGCGGTCGGCGAGGATCTTCAGCTCGCGCAGGGTCTCGATCGGCACCCGGGTGTCACCGACCCACTCGCCGAGGGTGTCGTAGTAGGAGTCGGGGGTGTCGAGGAACTCGACACCGGCCGCGCGCATGGTGCGGACGGTCTGCACGATGTCGTTGGTGTTCAGCGCGATGTGCTGGACGCCGGCGCCGCCGTAGAACTCCAGGTACTCGTCGATCTGGGACTTCTTCTTGGCGATCGCGGGCTCGTTGATCGGGAACTTGACCTTGAGGGTGCCGTCCGCGACGACCTTCGACATCAGCGCGCTGTACTCGGTGGCGATGTCGTCGCCCACGAACTCCTTCATGTTCGTGAAGCCCATGACCTTGTTGTAGAACCCGACCCACTCGTTCATCCGGCCGAGTTCCACGTTGCCGACGCAGTGGTCGATGGCCTGGAAGGTGCGCTGGGCGGGCGGGGCGACCATCGGCTTGGCGGCGACGTAACCGGGCAGGTACGGGCCGTCGTAGCCGGAGCGGTCGACCAGGGTGTGACGGGTCTCGCCGTAGGTGGCGATCGCGGCGAGGACGACGGTGCCGTGCTCGTCCTTCACCTCGTACGGCTCGACGACGCTCCGCGCGCCGTGCTCGACGGCGTACGTGTACGCGGCGCGGGCGTCCGGGACCTCGATGGCCAGGTCGATGACGCCGTCGCCGTGCTCGGCCACGTGCCGGGCGAGGAAGTGGCCCCAGGCGCTGCTCGGCTTGATCACGGAGGTGAACACGAAACGGGCGGAGCCGTTCTCGAGCACGTAACTGGCGGTCTCGCGGCTGCCGTTCTCCGGTCCGGAGTAGGCGACCAGCTTCATGCCGAAGGCGGTGGAGTAGTAGTGCGCCGCCTGCTTGGCGTTGCCCACGGCAAAGACGACCGCGTCCATTCCCTTGACCGGGAAGGGGTCGGCCTGCCGGGCGGTGTCGGGAGTGTGGTGAGTGGTCTGCGTCATAGCGGAAGCGTGGACCCGCCCTGCAAGGTGCGCAATAGTTTCCGTGTTCGCTGGGCAATATGCTCAGTAGTATGGCCGTATCGGCGGTCTTTCTGTACAGGATGCCCATCCCTGGAGGTGCCGTGGCGATCGATCATCTGGACGGGCGGATCATCGTGCTCCTCGCCCGCGAGCCGCGCATCGGCGTGCTGGAGATGTCCCGGCGGCTCGGGGTCGCCCGGGGCACGGTCCAGGCGCGCCTGGACCGGCTTCAGTCGAACGGGGTCATCCGGGGATTCGGCCCGCAGGTGGACCCGGCGGCCCTCGGCTACCCGGTGACGGCCTTCGCCACCCTGCAGATCCGCCAGGGCCAAGGCCCCGATGTCCGGGCGCACTTGGCGACCGTGCCGGAGGTGCTGGAGCTGCTGACCACCACCGGCAGCGGCGACATGCTGTGCCGCCTGGTGGCCCGCTCCAACGCCGATCTCCAGCGGGTCATCGACCGGGTCGTCGGTTTCGAGGGCATCGTCCGGGCCTCCACGGCGATCGTCATGGAGAACCCGGTTCCGCTGCGGATCATCCCGCTGGTGGAGCAGGCGGCCGCGGACAGCGGGGAAGGGACGTAGGCCGGCTCAGCAGCTCGGCACGGACCCCTTGCCGCTCTCCAGCGCCCGAAGGGAGTTCACGGCGCCCTTGAGCCTGGTCACCGGGATCAGGCGCAGGCCCTTGGGCAGTTCCGCCCTGGCGTCGGCGCACTCGGCCTTCGGGACCAGGAAGATCGTGGCGCCGTCGCGCCGGGCGGCCTGGGTCTTGAGGGCCACGCCGCCGACCGCGCCGACCGTGCCGGAGGCGTCGATCGTGCCCGTACCGGCGATGGTCCGGCCGCCCGTGAGGTCGCCGCCGCTGCCGTCGCCGTGCAGCTTGTCGATGATCCCCAGCGTGAACAGCAGGCCCGCGCTCGGCCCGCCCACGTCGGCGAGCCTCAGTGTGACCCTGACCTTGTCGGCGCTCAGCCCCAGGTACTTCAGCGCCGCCTCGGTCGCCGCGTCCTGGGACTGCCGCATCTGCGCCTCGTTGTGCTTCTCGATCTCCTTGACGGTGTTGCCGCTCGGGTAGACCGCGTCGCGCGGCATGACGGCCCGGTCGGTGCGGAACCAGTTGCCGGCCACGTCACCGAGGGTCACCGTGGCGTCGGGACCGGTCGCCTCGATCGTCACCATCCGCAGTTGCCCGCTGGTGTTGCGGACCGGCGCGCCGGAGACGCTGATCACCTGGGTGCCCTTGTTCGCTCCCAGGACGTTCGCCGTCATTCCGGGCTGCGCCACCGAGAACGGCAGCGGCGCGAACGCCGCCGTGGCGAGCAGGGCCACGACAGGCAGAGCGCAGACGGCTACGGCCTGGGGACGCGTGAGACGTGAGAGCACGGGATCAATCTAACGTGACCAGCGGCTGTGCCTTATGCCGCGTACAGGTCCCGTCGCCGACGGGTGAAGCGGCGCAGGGCCTCCGGGAGGGGCTCGACGCCGATCCCGGGGGCGGTCGGGACCGGCAGATGGCCGTCCTGGAGGACGAACGGCTCGGTGATGTCCTCGGCGAAGTACCGGGAGGAGGCGGAGGTGTCCCCGGGCAGGGTGAAGCCGGGCAGGGCGGCCAGGGCGAGGTTGGGGGCGCGGCCGATGCCCGTCTCCAGCATGCCGCCACACCAGACCGGTACCCCGTGCGCGTGGGCGACGTCGTGGACCCGGCGGGCCTCCGGATAGCCGCCCACCCGGGCGGGCTTGACGTTCACCACCCGGCAGGCGTCCATCGCGATCGCGGCGGCGGTGTCGGCGGCGTGGTGCAGGGACTCGTCCAGGCAGACGGGGGTGCGCAGGCGTTTCTGCAGCTGGGCGTGGGCGTGCAGGTTGTTCTCCGCCAGCGGCTCCTCGATCAGCAGCAGCCCGAAGTCGTCCAGGCGCCGCAGGTGCTCGGCGTCGGCCAGGGTGTAGGCGGTGTTGGCGTCGACCTGGAGGGGCAGTGCCTCGCCGAAGCGGTCGCGCACCGCCCGTACCGGCTCCACGTCCCAGCCCGGCTCGATCTTGAGCTTGATGCGGGCGTACCCCTCGGCGAGATAGCGCTCGACGTCGTCCAGCAGCTCCGGCACCGAGTTCTTGATGCCGACCGACACCCCGGCGGGCACCCGGTCCCGCACCGCGCCCAGATACGTCGCGAGCGGCATGCCGTACGACCGCAGCTCGGCGTCCAGCAGGGCCGTCTCCAGGGCCGCCTTCGCCAGCTCGTGGCCCTTGATCTTCGCCATGGCCGGGGCGAGGGCGGCGGTCGTGACCTCCCCCAGCGCCGCGACGCGCGGGATCAGGAAGTCGCGCAGCACGATCTCGGCGCCGGCGACGAACTCCGAGCAGTACAGCGGCTCGGGGTCGGCGGCGAACTCCGACCAGCCCTCGGCGGAGTCGGTGACGACATGCAGCAGGAAGGTGTCCTTCGTCGTCATCGTCCCGAAGGACGTACGGAACGGGGTGACCAGCGGGATCGCCACGTGGACGATCTCGACGCGCTCCAGCTTCACGCCGCAGCCTCCTCGCGGGTGAGGGTGTACCAGCCGTCGCGGGACATTCCGGTGGCCCGGAACCGGTCCTCGAAGGCCGTCAGCAGCACCTCGCGCACCGCGTGCCGCCAGCGCAGCGCCAGCGCCGGGTCGGCGGCGCGCAGCTTGACGATGTCCTCCGGCACCCGGCACCACAGGTGCCGCTCGTCGCGGCGGGCGAGGGGGTCGCCGTCGGGGGCGGTGGCGGTGACCGGTCCGCGCGGTGCGAGGTCGTACGACACCGCGGGCGTGCCCGGGTCCGCGCCCAGGTCCCATGTCACCGTCAGCCGGTCGCTCTCGTCGCCGTCGTTCACGCCGTCGGTCATCGGGCCGTAGAAGTCGACCAGGTACTCGGTGCCGGTGGCGCCCAGCTTGGCCAGGTTGAAGCGGGCGTTGCGGCCGACCAGCGGGTCGAAGGTCCAGCGCATGGTGCGGGCGCCCAGGCCGAGGGCCCAGTCGCGCTGGGCCAGCTTCACCGCGTGCCCGAGCCCCCGGTCGGCGGCGGCCACCAGCGAGTACGTGCCGCGGCCGGCGCCGAGGACGGCGACGGAGGCGCCGGCGAGCCGCTGCCCGTCGTACGCGGCGTGCACCGCGCCGCCGGCGTGCACCAGGCTGTGCAGGACCTCGGCCGGGTAGGGCGGGGCCGTACGGGGCGTCTGCCAGACGTCGCTGAAATAGTCGGCCACGGCCGCGAGGGAGGCGACGTCGTGGACGGTACGGATGGTGACTCCTGCTGTCATGGCACGAGTCTTAAAGGAGCCGGCTCCGCTTGTGTTGTGCGAGTGGCCAACGCACGCGTACGTTCGTTTCACCATCCGCCAACAGCCCGCTGGAGACCGCCATGGACGCCTGCACCCTGGGTGACCTCCTGGACGTCGTCGGCGGCCCCGCCCTGCGCCTGCACGCGGCCCCCGCCGGGCAGGCCGTCCCGGTGACCGAGGTGGTGCTCCACGACGGCCGCACCCCGTCCCCCCGGCAGCCCGGCGCACTCCTGCTCGCGGTCGGTGTCCCGGCCGCGGAGTCCGGGCCGCTGCTGCGTGCGGCCGCCGAGGCCGGGCTGACCGGGGTGGTGGTGCGCGGCGCGGACGGCCCGGTCGCCCAGGCGGAGGAGCACGGCGTGGCCCTGCTGTCGGTCGCCGAGGACGCCGCCTGGCACCACGTCCATCTGCTGCTGGCCTCGGCCATCGCCGCCCAGCCCGCCGCCGTGTCCTCCGACACCGGGCTCGGCGATCTGTTCGCGCTGGCCGACGCGATCGCGACGGCGACCGGCGGGGCCACCGCCATCGAGGACCCCCGGCAGCGGATCCTCGCCTATTCCACCGTCCCCGGTCAGCCGGTGGACGAGGACCGCCGGCAGGGCATCCTCGGCCGGCAGGTGCCGGCCAGCGCCGAGAACACCGAGCAGTACCGCAGGCTGTTCGCGGCCGACCGCCCGCTCCGGCTGCCCTCGCTGACCGACGGGGAGCTGCCCCGCCTGGCGATGCCGGTGCGGGCCGGCGGGGAGACGCTCGGCTCGGTGTGGGTGATCGACGGCGGCTCGCTCGCGCCGGACGCCGAGGACACCCTCGCCCAGGGCGCCTCCACCGCCGCCCTGCTCCTGCTGCGGGCGCGCGCCGCCCGGGAACTGGCCCGGCACCGGGGCAGCGAGCTGCTGCGCCGGCTGCTGGACGGCACGGCGACGGACCCGGCCACGGCCGCCGAGCGCCTGGGCCTCGCCGGTCCCGTCCGGGTGGCGGCCTTCGTACTGGACTCCGCCGCGAGCGTCCCGGACGCCGAGCGCACGGCGCTGCGCCTGCTGGACGTCGTACGGCTGCAGTGCGAGGCCCGCTACGGGCGGCACGCGGGCGTGCTGGTGGACGGGGTGGTGTACGCGGTGCTGCCCGGTCCTGGTGAGCGGCACAAGCGGCTGGCCGAGGACATCGTGGCGCGGGCCGGGCAGGCGCTGCGGGTGCCGGTGCGGGCGGCGCTCGGCGAGGTCGTGCCGGACGCGGCGGGGCTGGCGGACTCACGGGCGGACGCGGATCTGGTGCTGCGGGTGCTGGACGCCGGCCTGCCGGTGGCGGTCGTGGACGAGGTACGGCCTCGGGTGACGCTGCTGCGGCTGGCCGAAGTGATGGGTGAGCGACGGGAGTTGAGCGCGGGCGCCTGGCGGCGGGTGCTGGCGTACGACGCCGCGCACGGCACGGAGTACGCCCGCACCCTGGTCTGCTGGCTCGACGCGGGCTGCGACATGGCGGGCGCGGCGAAGCTCCTCGCCGTGCACCCCAACACCTGCCGCTACCGCCTGAGGCAGCTCCAGCAGCACGCCGGGGTCGACCTGGACGACCCCGACGAACGGCTGGTGCTGTGGCTCCAGTTGCGGGTGCTGGCGGGACTCAGAGGAGCCACTGCCTGAGCCGGTCCTCGCACCGCCGAAGGTGCTCCACGGGGACGTACTCCCCCGCCGTGTGGGCGAGGGAGGGGTCCCCGGGGCCGTAGTTGAGCGCGGGCACGCCCAGCGCGGCGAACCGGGCGACGTCCGTCCAGCCCAGCTTGGGCCTGGGCTCGGCGCCGAGCGCGGCGACGAGCCCGCCGACCCGGTCCAGGTGCGGCAGGGCTCCGCCGACGACCTCGGTGACCCGCACCTCGTACTCCGGGAAGAGCGAGCGCACGTACGCCTCGGCCTGCTCGGGTGAACGGCTCGGCGCGAAACGGCAGTTGACGGTGACGACGCACTCGTCCGGCACCACGTTCCCGGCGACCCCGGCCCGCACGGCGACGGCGCTGAGCCCCTCCCGGTACTCCAGCCCGTCGACGAGGATCCGCTCGGGCCGGTGCGCGTCGAGCCGTTCGAGGACCCGGCCGGCCTTGTGGGCGGCGTTGACGCCCCGCCAGGCGCGGGCGGTGTGGGCGCGGGCACCCTCGACCACGATGTCGGCGGTGAGGATGCCCTGGCAGCCGGCCTCCACACCCGCGTCGGAGGGCTCCATGAGGATGGCGAGCCCGGCGTCGGCGAGCAGTTCCGGCCGCTCGGCCCCGATCCGGGCGAGGCCGTTGCGGTCCCCTTCCACCTCCTCGCACTCGTAGAAGACGTAGGTGAGATCGCGCACGGGCGCGGTCACGGTGGCCGCCAGCCGGAGCGCCACGGCCACCCCGCCCTTCATGTCGCAGGCGCCGAGCCCGTGCACGCGGTCGTCGGCGAGCCGGGAGGGCAGGTTCCCGGCGGCCGGGACGGTATCCAGGTGCCCGGCGATCAGGGCGCGTTCGCCCCGCCCGAGGTGGGTGCGGGCGACGACGGAGTTGCCGATCCGGTCGACGGTGAGATGGGGCAGGGCGCGCAGGGCGGTGTGGACGGCGTCGGCGATCTCCGCCTCCCGCCCGCTCTCGGAGGGCAGGTCGACCAGGGCGCGGGTGAGGTTGACGACGCCGGCGGTGAGGTCGAGGGCGGTCATGCGAGGTCTTCCGGGGAGATCTGGGCGAGCTTGGAGTGCCGGATGCCGTAGAAGCCGTAGATGACGAGCCCGGCCGCCATCCATGCCCCGAAGGCGATCCAGGTGTCGGCGCCCAGGCTGCCCAGCATGTAGACGCAGAAGACGACGCCGAGCAGGGGCGTGACGGGCGAGAACGGCACCCGGAAGGAGCGCGGGGTGTCGGGGCTGCGCCGGCGCAGCAGTACGACCGCCAGGTTGACCAGCATGAACGCGAAGAGGGTGCCGATGCTGGTGGCGTCGGCGAGGCTGCCGAGCGGGACCAGGGCGGCGAGGACGGCGATGAACGCCGACACGATCACGGTGTTGGCGCGGGGCACGCCGGTGCGCGGGTGCACCTTGGCGAACAGGGGCGGCACGAGCCCGTCCCGGGCCATGGCGAAGAGGATGCGGATCTGCCCGTACTGCACGGTGAGCACCACGCTGGTGGTGGCGACGACCGCGCCGATGGACAGCAGGATCGGCCACAGGTTGCCGCCGCCGACGGACCGTACGAGCACCTCGCTGAGCGTGGCCTCGGTCCCCGCGAACTGCTTCCACGGCATGGCGCCGAGCGCGGCGACGGCGACGAGCACGTACAGGGCGGTGACCAGGATCAGCGACAGGATGATGGCGCGCGGCAGGTCCCTTTGCGGGTTGCGTGCCTCCTCACCCGCGGTGGAGGCGGCGTCGAACCCGATGTACGAGAAGAACAGCGAGACGGCTCCGGCGCTCATGCCGGCGGCGCCGAGCGGGAAGAGGGGGTGGAAGTTCCCGGCCCGGAAGGCGGTGAAGGCGACGGCGCAGAACAGCACGAGGGCGGCGATCTTGATGCCGACCATGATGGTGTTGGCGACGGCGCTCTCCTTGGCCCCGCGCAGCAGGACGACCATGGCGAGTACGACGATGAGGGCGGCCGGGATGTTGAGGGTGCCGCCGGCCCCGGGCGGCGCACTGAGCGAGTCGGGCAGCGTGACGCCGAAGGTGAGCTGGAGCAACTCGTTGACGTACTGCCCCCAGCCCACGGCGACGGCGGCGACCGACACCCCGTACTCCAGGATCAGACACCAGCCGCACACCCAGGCGACCAGCTCGCCGAGGGTGGCGTAGGCGTAGCTGTACGAGGACCCGGAGCCGGGAATCATGCCGGCCAGCTCGGCGTACGACAGCGCCGAGAACAGGGCGGTGACACCGGCGAGGACGAAGGAGACGACGATGGCGGGTCCCGCCTCCGGCACGGCCTGCCCGAGCACCACGAAGATGCCGGTGCCGAGGGTGGCGCCCACGCTGAGCAGCGTCAGCTGGGCCACGCCCATGGTCCGCTTCAGCGGGCTGCCGGCGGCCTCCCCGACGAGGCGTTGCACCGGCTGGCGCCGGGTGAGCCGATGTGTGCCGCTTGCTTCGTGTGCTGTGGCCTCCGGCCGGGTGCCCACTGTGTCCACCGCGCTGTTCCCTCCGCCTCGGCGTGTATGGCCCTTGATGATGCGGAGGGGCAGGGATGGCGGGGTGTGCGGATCGGCCAAAGGTGTGTGGCGAGGGTTGGCCGGATGAGCAAACGCAGCTGCGGGCAGTCGTGCCGCCGGGCGGCCGGACACTCATCGCACCGCTCGGCGCGGCCGGCGTCAGCGCAACGCTTCGGCGACCTCCTTCGCCGCCTCCACCACTCTCGGCCCCACCCGCTCCGGCACGGAGTCGGCCAGCATCACGACGCCCACGCTGCCCTCGACGCCCGTGACTCCCACCAGCGGCGCAGCGGCCCCGCTCGCCCCGGCCTCCAGTTCCCCGTGCGTGAGGGTGTACCCGGGATCCGCGGACGACGACTGCCGCGCGGAGAGGATCGCCTTGCCGGCCGCCCCCCGCTCCAGCGGATGCCGGAACCCGGCGCGATACGCCACGTGATAGTCGGTCCACGTCGGTTCGACGACGGCGACGGCCAGCGCCTCCGTCCCGTCCACCAGCGTCAGATGCGCCGTCGCCCCGATGTCCTCGGCGAGCGACCGCAGCGCCGGCAACGCGGCCTCCCGCACCAGCGGATGCACCTGCCGGCCGAGCCGCAGCACCCCCAGCCCGACCCGGGCTCGCCCGCCCAAGTCACGCCGTACGAGCGCGTGTTGTTCCAGGGTGGCGAGCAACCGGTACACCACGGTACGGTTCACGCCCAGTTTCGTGGACAACTCCGTGACGGTCAGCCCGTGGTCGGTGTCGGCCAGCAGCTTGAGGACACGCAGTCCCCGATCGAGCGTCTGAGAGGTCTCCGCGGTCACGACGCCCACTCCTTCGGCGGTGAGGTCGGCGGACCCCCTGAGCGGCGGATGCGCCGCCGAGTCCCGTCGGCGACGCGCTTCAGAGGCCGCCGATCGGCAGGACGCCCGGCGGCTCCGGGCCATGTCGCTTCACGGCTGCGCTCCGCGGCGGCGCTGCCACGGGGCGTGTGCGTAGCCGGACAGTAGCGAAGCAGGTTCGCTGAGCGGAAGTCTCCGTCCAGAATCCGGGCAAGACCAGTTCCGGCCTGCCTGAATTCGTCCGGATACGCACAGGCCCCAGGAACTGACACGTGGCGGACCGGGTCACCTCATCCGGGTCGCCCACTCCTGCACCTTGGCGATCCGCTGCCGCAGCTGCCCCGCCGTGGCCTCCGCGCTGGGCGGTCCGCCGCAGACCCGGCGCAGCTCGGTGTGGATGACCCCGTGCGGCTTGCCGCTCTGGTGGACGTACGCGCTGACCATCGTGTTGAGCTGCTTGCGCAGCTCCATCATCTCCTTGTGGCTGACCACCGGCCGCCGCTCGGCCGGCAGCTCCAGCAGGTCGGCCTCGCTGTCCGGTTTCTTGCGGCTGTGCGCGATCTGCCGGGCCTGCCGCTTCTGCAGCAGCAGCTGCACCTGCTCGGGCTCCAGCAGGCCCGGAATGCCGAGGTAGTCCTGCTCCTCCTCGCTGCCCGGGTGCGCCTGCATACCGAACTCGGCGCCGTCGTACAGCACCCGGTCGAAGACGGCGTCGGACTCCAGCGCCTCGAAGGGCAGCATGTCCTGCTCGCCGGTGTCCTCGTCCTGCTGCTTGTTCGCCTCCTCCATCTCCTTCTCGGATTCGGCGTACGGGTCCTCCTCGCCCTCCTTCTTCGGCTTGTCGAGGGCGTGGTCCCGTTCCTTCTCCATCTCGCCCGCGAACGTCAGCAGGTCGGGCACGGTCGGCAGGAACACGGACGCGGTCTCGCCGCGCCGCCGGGACCGTACGAAACGCCCGACGGCCTGAGCGAAGAAGAGGGGGGTGGAGATCGTCGTCGCGTACACGCCGACCGCGAGCCGGGGCACGTCCACGCCCTCGGACACCATGCGCACCGCGACCATCCACCGGTCGTTGCTGTCGCTGAACTCGTCGATCTTCTTCGAGGCGCCCGCGTCGTCCGACAGCACGAGGGTGGCCTTGGTGCCGGTGATCTCACGGATCAGCTTGGCGTACGCGCGTGCCGAGTCCTGGTCGGAGGCGATGACGAGGGCACCGGCGTCCGGGATGGCCTTCCTGACCTCGGTCAGCCGCTGGTCGGCGGCGCGCAGCACGCTGGGCATCCAGTCACCGCGCGGATCGAGCGCCGTACGCCAGGCCTGGCTGACCGCGTCCTTGGTCATCGGCTCGCCGAGCCGGGCGGCCACCTCGTCGCCGGCCTTCGTGCGCCAGCGCATGTTGCCGCTGTAGGAGAGGAAGATGACGGGCCGCACGACCCCGTCCGACAGGGCGGAGCCGTAGCCGTACGTGTAGTCGGCGGCGGACCGCCGGATGCCCGCGTTGTCCTCCTCGTACGTCACGAAGGGGATGGGGTTGGTGTCGGAGCGGAAGGGCGTACCGGTCAGGGCGAGCCGGCGCGTGGCGGGCTCGAACGCCTCCAGGCAGGCCTCGCCCCAGGACTTGGAGTCACCGGCGTGGTGGATCTCGTCGAGGATGACGAGGGTCTTGCGCTGCTCGACCCGGTTGCGGTGCAGCATCGGGCGCACGCCCACGCCGGCGTAGGTGACGGCGACGCCGTCGTACTCCCGGCCGAGCGGCCCCGCGCTGTACTCGGGGTCGAGCTTGATCCCTATCCTGGCGGCCGCCTCGGCCCACTGCTTCTTCAGGTGCTCGGTCGGCGCGACCACGGTCACCTGCTGCACGACGTGGTGGTGCAGCAGCCAGGAGGCCAGCGTCAGCGCGAAGGTGGTCTTGCCGGCGCCGGGCGTGGCGACGGCGAGGAAGTCACGCGGCTGCTCCTGGATGTACTTCTCCATCGCCCCCTGCTGCCAGGCACGCAGCTTGCTGGCGGTACCCCAGGGCGCGCGGCCCGGGAAGGCGGGCGACAGGTGGTGGGAGTGAGCGGAGGAAGCGGCGGTAGTAGTCACGGTCTCCGTATGTCTTGCGGGTCGGGCGGCTCGGCTACGTATGACAACCGGGCCACCCTACCGGCGCCCCGGTGGTGTCAACGCGCGAACGAGGCCGGGTCGCCCGTGGGTGGGAGCCACGTCACAGTCAGCGCGCGAAGCGCGGCAGTTGCGCCGCGATCTTGGGAACGTCCAGCGCTCCCTGGCAGACGTCCAGCACGAATCGCTCGGCCTCGTCGACGTCGAAGTCCGGGTCCAGTGGATGCCCGTTCATGTGCAGGAAGACCCAGGTCGCGTACCAGGAGAGGCGCTTGTTGCCGTCCACGAGGGCGCGATTGCGGGCGAGGGACTCCATGAGGGCTGCGGCCTTCTGCCACACGTCCGGGTATGCGTCCTGCCCGAACACGCTCGACTGCGGACGTGCCAGCGCCGAGTCCAGGAGCCCGTAGTCGCGCACTTCATCCGCTCGGAGCCGCTGCGCGAGGTTCAGCAGCTCGGGGAGCGTGAGGTAGTGCATCAGGCGAGCCTCCGGTTCAGCTCGGCGCTGGCCTTCAGGACGTGCTCGGCCGCCTCGTTGAACAGTCGTGAGTGCTCGTTGATGGCTGCGATCACCGCGTCGTGCGCAAAGGCCTGCATGCTACGCCCCTCGGCCGCAGCGCGCTCCCGCAGGGCATCCAGCTCTTCGTCCGTAAACCGCAGGTTCAGTCCAGCCATGCGTCGACGGTACTAAGTAGTACCAATCGGTGCCACCGGACTCCGCTCCCGCAACCGCGTCGTCACCCAAGCCCCCACCAGTGCCACCCCCGCCATCGGCAGGAAGACGGCGGCGAAGGCGGCGGGGTGGGTCCCGTCGGTGGCCGTGGCCGGGCCGGCCGCCGTGGCGGCCGCCGTGCTGCCGCCGCCCAGGGCCGCGAAGGCGGCGCCGGTCGCGGCGAGGAGGACGACGTTGGAGAGGGCGTCGGAGATCTGGAGTGCGGCGGAGTTGGCGCCGGCCTCCTCCGGGGCGGACAGCTTCAGCATGAGCACGCTGGTGGAGGAGATCACCAGGCCCATGCCGAAGCAGCCGAAGGCCCAGGCGACGGCGAGGATCCAGACCGGCACGGCGTGCAGGAGCACACTGGGCGCGGCCGTGATCGCGGCGGCGACCAGCACCATGCCGACGGTCATCAGCCGCTCCCGGTACGGCCGCACGCGCGGCCGGGACTGCGCCCACGAGCCCAGCGCCCAGGTGCCGCCGCCCGCCGCCAGCGAGAACCCGGCGAGCGTCGGCGACAGCCCGCGCTGGGTGACCAGCATCAGCGGCACGAAGGACTCGGCGGCGATGAAGGAACCGGCGGACAGCCCGCGCAGCAGCACGACGGAGGGCAGGCCGCGGGCCGCCCGGTAGGTGCCGTGCGGGAGGAGGCCGAGGACGGCGGGAACCAGCAGGGCGGTGCCGGCCAGCCCCGGGAGCAGGGACAGGGGGCGCAGGTCCTGCGCGGCGTACTGGAGGAGGCCGGCGCCGACGGAGATGCCGAAGGCGAGCCGGATCCGCCGCCGGTCGAGGGCGAGGGCGCCGGCCTCCTCGTCCACCGGGGCCGCCGCCCTGCGCCGTATCTGCGGCAGGGCGAGAGCGAGCGGGAAGACGACGAGGACCGGGATGCCGAGGAAGACCCAGCGCCAGCCGAGGTGCTCGGTGACGGCGCCGGAGGCGAGCGGGCCGACGACGGACGGCACGACCCAGGAGGCCGCGAACGCCGCCATGATCGCGGGCCGCAGCCGCTCGGGGTAGGCGCGGCCGACGACGACGTACAGCGCGACGATGACCAGTCCGCCGCCGAGCCCCTGCACGGCCCGGCCGAGGATGAACACCCACATGGCCTGTGCGGTCCCGGCCACGACGAGCCCGGCGGCGAAGGCGCCGATCCCCGTGGTCAGCGCCCCGAGCGGCCCCCGCCGGTCGGACCACTGACCGGCCAGCACCATGCCGAACAGGCTGGTCGTGAAGTACCCGGAGAAGGCGAACGCGTACAGGGCCACGCCGTCCAGCTCCCGCGCGGCGACCGGCATGGCGGTGCCGACGGCGGTCGCCTCGAAGGCGATCAGCAGCACGACGGACACGATCCCGACACTGAGCGCCCGATAAGCCCTGCCCAGTACACCGTCGCCCTGCTCGACGGGGCTCACGACATCGGCGTCACGCGACTCAAGGGCACTCATGGCCGCCAGCGTAAGGCGCACAGCACGGTTTGACCCCTGTCGGTGGTCCCGCTCGCCCTGCGACCTTGGTCGTACGCCGCCGGGCCGTTCATGAACGCCGTGTGGCAGTCGCATTGCGACGCCACCGATTCCCTTGAGCCCTTGCAGCAGCTCGCCATAACGTCATTCCCACGAACATGGCCGTGTGCCCGAGTGGTTCAGGGGCTCGCCTGCGCTGCATCCATCAGCGAGCTCCGCTCGCGGGGAGTCACGTGGGTCCGAATCCCACCACGGCCGAGAGCAACGATTCAACACGGCCGTGTGCCCGAGTGGTTCAGGGGCTCGCCTGCAAAGCGAGTTACGTGGGTTCGAATCCCGCCACGGCCTCTGCATGCCTGAGCAGGCAGTACGAAGGGGCGGCACCCCGGGAGGGGTGCCGCCCCTTCGGTCGTCCGTCGGTGTTTCAGAGCACCCCGCCCGCCTCGTCCTGGAACAGTTCCGTCCAGTAGTGCCAGTGGGTGCCGGGGGCCGTGCCCGTGGGGTCGACGGTCGACAGGGTGTGGATCATCGCCGCGGCCAGCTGGTCGTACGCGTCCGTCGTCAGTTCGTTGGCGAGGTGTTCGTCGATGGTGCGCTCGTGGTGGAGGAGCCAGAGCGTGAAGGCGAGGGTGGAGACGTCGGTGTTGAGGGGGTAGAGCGTGGCCTCCGGCTCGCTGAAGGTCAGCACCGCGCCGGTTCTGCCGTCGACCACCAGGCTGTTGTCCTCGATGAGGTGGCCCAGGCGGATCAAGTGGTCGGCGTGGGCCGGGAGTTCGTCCAGGGGGTAGTCGCCGGCGTGCTCCTCCGTGAAGTACTCCCGGAGCGTCGGCAGCGGGACGTCGGTGTCGGCGTGGAAGAGGACCGCCTCCTCCGGCAGCCCGGTCTCGCGCAGGAAGCGCCGGGTCGGCCCGTGCGTGAGGGTCGCGGGGAAGTCGACCTCTTCGAAGCGGGTCACCCTGCCGTGCCCGAACTCCTGGTCCAGGACGCGGGCGGGGACGTCCAGGGTGAGGCCGGAGGCGATGCCGGGGCCGACGACGAGGGCGAGCGGGCGGATCAGGGCCGCCGCCTTCCAGTACGGCGGGACCTCGCCGTCGGCGCCCTCCTCGAAGAGGGAGAGCAGGCGGCGGGTCGCCTCGGTGGCCGTCCTGGGGCCGTACTGACCCGCCAGGGACGCGAAACGGCCGCGCAGGCCCGCCAGTTCCTCGGTGACCGCGGCGAAGCGCAGCAGCGTGGACAGGGAGGGCGCGAAGGGGCGGGGCTCGGACGGGTCGAACAGGTACGCCGTCGTCAGCTCGCCGGTGCCGCCGTCGAGCAGGATCGACTCGCGGTCCATGCCCGCCGGGTTGAGGAGTTCGCCTATCACCA
This sequence comes from Streptomyces sp. NPDC031426, assembly GCF_055581585.1. Lineage (NCBI taxonomy): Bacteria > Bacillati > Actinomycetota > Actinomycetes > Kitasatosporales > Streptomycetaceae > Streptomyces > Streptomyces sp. NPDC031426. The sequence continues at coordinate 95,780 of NZ_JBVIJE010000016.1, read as the reverse complement.
GCCGGTCCCGCAGCTCGTCCGCGACCCGGAACGGGCCGTCCGCGGCGTCGGCGAGCGTGCGCAGGCCGTGTGTGCGCAGCGGGGAGAAGGTCAGCAGGTCGGTGTCCGCGGGCAGTCCGGTGCCGCTGAGCAGGCCGCGCGTCGGCCCGTGGGTGACATAGCGGTCCAGCTCCGCCTCGGTCAGCGTGATCGCCGCAATCCCGGCGTCGGTCGTGCTCATCGCTCCCCCGCGATCTTCCCCGTCGGTGCCCACGCGCGTCGGTCCGCACGTGAGTCCGTGAGTGCGAGTGCCCCCACCGCTCAGAACACTACGCCGCACCACTGACAACGGCCCTCACCGGGAAGGACGTCGGATCACGGGGACGCGTTGCGCGCGGCACCGGGGCACGTCGCGGGCGGACGAGGACCGTCTCCGCCGCGGGGTGAGCCTCCGGGCGCTCACTGTCCCGTGACCACCGCCGCCTGTGGCCGGATGGGGAGCCGGTTGACCGGGCGGCCGGTGGCCGCGCGGACCGCGGAGGCGATCGCGGCCGGTGCCGTCACGACCGGGACCGCGCTGGCGGACTTGGCCCCGAAGGGGGCGATCACGTCCCGTTCCTCGACCAGTTTGACGATCCGGATGTCCGGGGCGTCCAGCGCGGTGGGGAGGGCGTAGCCGGTCAGGTCGGGGTGGCGGATCAGGCCGCGGGGGGTGCGCAGGTTCTCGGTGAGCGCGATGCCCACGCCCTGGGTCACGCCCGCCTCGATCCGGGCCGCGAGCTGGGTGGGGTTGAGGATCCGGCCGACGTCCTGGGCGACCGAAAGCTCCACCACCCGCACCGAGCCCAGCTCGATGTCGACGTCCACCACCGCGCGGATCGCGCAGAAGGCCAGGCCCACGAAGGCGTCGCCCTGGCCGGAGGCGTTCAGCGGCTCGGTCGGGTGCGGCCGGCACTGCGCCGTCGCCCACAGCTCCTTGCCGTCCATCGCCTCGGTGACGGTGGTCGACAGCACGCCGTCGTACGACGTGATCTTGCCGTCGGTGATCTGGAGCAGCTCCGTCGACATGCCGAACTTGTGGGCGAGCGGCTGCAGGAGCTGGGTGCGGACCATCTTCGCCGCGCGTTCCACCGCGCCGCCCGACACCCAGGTGTGGCGGCCGCGGCAGCCCGCGCCGGCCGGGGGCTGGTCGGTGTCGACCGGCGCCACGTGGACTTCCTCGATGCCGAGGGTCTCCTGGACGATCTGCCGGGCGAGGGTGGTGAAGCCCTGGCCGGTCTCGACGGCCGCGCAGAGCACGGTGGCGACACCGTCGTGGACCTTGACCGTCGCCGTGGACACCTCGTCGGCGCCCTCCGCGCCGAGCATGTGCACCATTCCCAGGCCGTAGCCGACGCCCCGGCGCACCGCGCCCGGTTCGCCGGCGCCCTCGGGGCCGCCGGGCAGCAGCCACTCCTCCTCGGGCGTGTCCTTCGGCAGGGCCGGGAGCGGGAAGTCCCGGACGGCCTGCAGGAGTTCGGCGACCGGCGCCGGGCAGGTCACCGTCTGGCCGATCGGGAGGACGTCACCGGTCGCGAGGACGTTGCGCAGGCGCACCTCGGCCGGGTCCAGGCCGAGTTTCTTGGCCAGCTTGTCCATCTGGGCCTCGTAGGCGGCGCACACCTGCATCGCGCCCTCGCCGCGCACATGGCCGGAGGGCGGGTTGTTGGTGCGCACGGCCCAGCCCTCGATGAAGGCGTTCGGGACGACGTACGGGCCGCAGGCGAAGGAGACGGCGGCGGCCAGGGCGTCGGAGGAGGTGTCGGCGTACGCGCCCGCGTCCAGCAGGATCTGCGCCTCCACCTTCACCAGCCTGCCCTCGGCGTCGGCGTGGTGGCGGTACCTGAGCAGCGTGGGATGGCGGTGGGCGTGGCCGAGGAAGGACTCCTCGCGGGTCGCCGTGAGCTTCACCGGGCAGCCGGTCTTCAGGGCGAGCAGGCCGAGCGGGAGCTGGAAGCCCTGGTCCTCGCGGTCGGCGGTGGCGCCCGGCACCCCGGTGACGACGATCTTCACCCGATCCGGGGACAGGCCGTAGCAGGCCGCGGCGGTGTTGCGGTCGGTGTGCGGGTCGGTGGAGGCCAGATACAGCTCCACGCCGCCGTCGGGGCGCGGCACGGCGAGGCCGGCCTCGGCGCCGATGGGGGCCGGGTCCTGGCGCCCTATCCGGTACAGGCCCTCGACGACGACCTCGCCGACCGCCTCCGGGTCGCCGTGCCGGAGCGGGATGTGCCGGATCAGGTTGCCGTCGGGGTGCAGCGGTTCGGCCTCGAAGGCCTGTTCGGGGTCGGTGACCGGGTCGAGTACTTCGTACTCGACGATGACGGCCGCCGCGGCCATCCGCGCGGTGTCCGGGTGGTCGGCGGCGACGGCCGCGATGGGCTCGCCGTGATGCCGTACGACCTCCGAGGCGAACACCGGCCGGTCGGGGGTGCCCCGGCCGTGGCGGGGGGTGCCGGGCACGTCCTCGTGCGTGACGACGGCCCGTACGCCGGGCATCTCGCGCGCGTGGCTGGTGTCGATGGACACGATGCGCGCGTGCGCGTGCGGGGAGCGCAGGACGGCCGCCCACAGCAGGCCCTCGGCCCACAGGTCGGCCGCGTACGGGAAGGTGCCCTCGGTTTTGGCGCGGGCGTCGGCGTGCGGCAGGGAGGCGCCGAGGCCGTGCGGCAACGCCTCGGCCTCGGGGGCGGGTTCCGCGGCGGTGGTCGCCGTGGCGGCTTCGTTGCTCACGCCTGGCCTCCGTCCTGGCCGTAGTGCGGGTCGTGCGGGCCGTGCGGTCCCGGGATGCCGTGCGGCGGTGTGCCGTACGGGTCGGGTGTGCCGTACGGCGGCGTGTCGCCGTAGCCACCGGGGGCGTGCGGGGTGCCGAACGCGCCGGGCGCCTCGAACGCCGACGGGTTGACGCCGCCGGATCCGGGGCCCGCCTGGTGGGGAATACGGGCCTCGTCCGCGTCCGTCTCGGCGTCGGCGGCGTGCGACGCCTCGCGTTCGGCGACGACCTCCTTGACGGCGTCCAGAACGCCCCGATAGCCGGAGCAGCGGCACAGGTTGCCGCACAGCGCCTGCCGGGTCTCCAGCTCGGTCGGCGCCGGGTTGCCCTCCAGCAGGTCGTGCACGGTCATCGCCATGCCGGGCACGCAGAAACCGCACTGCACGGCACCGCACCGGGCGAGCGCGCGCTGCACGTCGGAGGGCTGTCCGTCGGCGGCCAGGCCCTCGACCGTGCGCACCTCGCTGCCGGCCGCGGTGACCGCCGGGACCAGGCAGGAGGCCACCAGCCGGCCGTCGACCTGGACGTTGCAGGCCCCGCACTCGCCCTGCGAGCAGCCGTCCTTGGCGCCCGCGAGCCCGAGCCGCTCGCGCAGGACGTACAGCAGCGACTCGCCGATCCAGGCGTCGGTGACGGGCCGCTCGACGCCGTTGACGCGCAGGACGTAGGAGGCGAGCGGGTGGTCGTCGTGCGGCGGGAGGGGGGCGGTGTGCTCCGCGTGTTCCTCTGCCGCGGCTTCCTGCGGCCGGGGCGCGGTGTCCTCGGCGGCGCCCTCGGGTGCGTCGTCGGCCTCGGGCGCGTCGGAGGAGTGCTCGGGTACGGCTGCGGAGGCCGGGGTCCGCGGTGCCGGGTGCCCGGCCGCCGCCGCGTCGGCCGCGGTGGGGCTCGTGGGCGTTGTGGGGGCTGTGGCTGCCTGCCGGACGTCGGCGCGGGCCGCCGGTCCCTCATGACCTGCCGGGCCGCCAGCGGGGCGCTCAGGGGCCTGCTCGGGGCCGTGGCCGTCGCTGTCCGGCTCCGCGGACTCGCCGAAGTCCCCGTACTCGAACTCGGCAGGCTCCGCGGACCCACCGGCCGACGCGTGCCCGGGGCCCCCGGGGCCGGCTTCCGCCGGCCCGGTCTCCTCGTGGGCGGCCGGGGCCTGGCCGGCCGGGCCCGGCCCGTACCGCTCGTCCGGTGCGGGCGCGTACCCCGGCGCCGCCGGGCCGGCCGGACCGCCCCCCGGGTGGGCGTCGGTGTGGTCGGGCAGGCCGGGATGGCCGGTCTCGGCGGGCCGGTCCCAGGAGCGGCCGGTCTCCTCCGTCGCCCAGGGCGCGGGCGCGCCGCCGGGCAGGGTGGCCGGCGGGGTCCCGCCCCACTGCTCGACCAGGGACGACGTGGTGAACTCGCCCGAATCGTCCGGGAGATCGCCGTCGGCGACCGGGATCGACCACTGCCCGGTGACGTCGTGCCCGGCCGCGGCCGGCGCCGCGGGCTCCTCGAAGGTCCAGTGCTGGGTCGCACCGGGGCTGTACGTGAACCGGTCGTCGGCCCGCGTCTGGGGCGTGGCGTTCGGGTCGGGCCACTCCGCGCCGCCCGCGGGCGCTGCCCAGGTGCCGGCCTGGGCGGGGTCGCCGGTGCCGGGGGCGACCGCTATCTGCGGCGGCACATAGCCATGACCCGGCGCGGCCAGCGGGCTGTCGCCGGACAACAGGGCGTCGATGCCGCCCTCGGGGAGCTTGACGAAGGCGGTGGCGCCGTCGTCGTAGTCGCCCTGGGGCAGCGGGTCCCAGCGTCCGCCGCCCTGGGGCGTGCCCTGTCCGTGCTGGTCGTCGGTCACGACAGCGCCCTCCCCAGTGCTCGTCGGGCCAGTGCGGCAACGGTGCGCCGCAGGTGCAGTACGGCGGGCGGAAGCGGGGCCACGGAGCCGTCGGGCTCCGGTGCCGGATCCGGGATGCAGGCCGCGGCGACGTACTCGCCGAAGGCGTTCAGGGCCTCCGGGACGAGCTCGCGGTCGTTGTCCCAGTCGATCAGCTGGGCGACCCACTGCTCGGCGTCCAGGGGCCGGAGCGGCATCGGCGCTATGGCACCGACGGCGCACCGCACTCCGCGCCGGGCGGGGTCGAGGACCAGGGCCACGGAGGCCAGCGCGCGGCCCGGGCCGGTGCGGCCGGTCGCCTTCAGGAAGACCTGCGGGGCGTGCAGCAGCGGCACGCGCACGTAGCCGATGAGTTCGCCGCCGCGCAGCATCTCCATGCCGGCCAGCAGGTGCGACACCGGAACCTCGCGGCGGGCTCCGTCCGGACCCGCGATGATCAGCGTCGCCTCCAGGGCGGCCAGCACCGGCAGTGCGTCCCCGGTGGGGGCGGCCGAGGCGATGTTGCCGCCCAGGGTGCCCGCGTTGCGGATGTGCGGCGGGCCCGCGGCGCGCGCGGCGGCGGCGAGCGCCGGGATCAGGGCCGCGAAGTCGGGGCGGCCCATGCGCGCGTGCGTGAGGCCCGCGCCGAGCAGCGCGTGGCCGTCCTGGTACTGCCAGCCGCGGATCTCGCTGATCCGCCCGAGGCCCACCAGGGCAGCCGGCCTGAGCTGGCCGGAGTTGACGGCGGCCATCAGGTCGGTGCCGCCCGCGACGGGCACGGCGGTGGGCATGGCCCCGAGGGCCGCCACGGCCTCGTCCAGCGTCGTGGGCAGCGTGACGGCCTGCTCCGCCTGCGGTGCGTGCGTGGTCAAAACCGGCTGCCCCTTCCCGCTGCCCCACCTGGTCCCACCTGTGTGGCCGTACGGTACGTGCTCACAGGGCGGACGTGGCAACTCTGGCACATCTTCGCAAGGGCCGAGGACGGGGGTCCGCTAGGAGGCAGTAGAGGGCATTCGCCCACCTCATCGCGGAGATGGTCCGTTTTTGTACGGCATCGCCGGTGCACGCCGATTGACACTCTTCGGTGACGCTTGGCGCGGTTTTCCAGCACTTGTTCGGAACGGTCGCCCGGACCGGGCGGTCACCTGTCCGGCGGAGGCCCCTCGATGGGACGGCCGAGGACACCGGGGCGTTTCTGCCACGGCCGGGGCCCGGTGGGCGGCCGGTAGGCCACGCCGAGGGCGTCGAGTCGCGCGTAATGGGCGGTCATACGGCGTTCGAAGCCGGCGAAGTCCCGTTCCGCGGGGGCGGGCAGCCGGCTCCAGGCCACCTCGGCGAAGGCCGCGAGCCGGGGGAAGGTCTGGTAGTCCACGCGCGCGGTGTCCTCCAGCACCTCGGTCCACACGTTGGCCTGAGTGCCCAGCACATGCCGAGCCTCCGCCTCGGTGAGCCCCTGCGGAACGGGTTCGAACCGGTAGACGTCCTCCAGGGTGCGCACGAACCCGATCGGCACCGGCTCGTCCTCGCCCGGGGCCTGACGGTGGTCCAGATACACGTACTGCTCGGGGCACATGACGACATCGTGGCCGGCCCGCGCGGCCGCGATCCCGCCGCCGTAACCGCGCCAGGACGACACGGCGGCCCCCTTGGCGAGCCCGCCTTCCAGGATCTCGTCCCAGCCGATGAGCCGGCGCCCGCGCGCGCCGAGCCAGGCGTCGAAGTGGCCGATGAACCACGACTGCAGCTCGTCCTCGTCGGCGAGAGACAGGTCCGCGATCCGGGACTTGGCGGTCACCGACTCGGTCCACTGCTCCTTGCGGCACTCGTCGCCGCCGACATGGACGAACTGCGACGGGAACAGCTCCAGGACCTCCTCGAACACCCCCTCGTAGAACCGCAGGGTGGTGTCAGTGGGGGCGAGTACGTTGGAGGAGATTCCCCAGTCGTCCCAGACCTCAAGGGCGGTGGTGTCGATGACGTCGGTGTTGCCGAGTTCCGGATACGCGGCGATGGCGGCCTGCGAATGGCCCGGTACGTCGATTTCCGGGACGACGGTGATATGCCGCTCGGCGGCATAGGCGACGATCTCCCGGATGTCGTCCTGGGTGTAGTAACCGCCGTGCGGTTTCTCCTCCCACAGCGGGGAGGCCCGGTGACCGAATTTCGACCGTGACCGCCAGGAGGCGGTTTCGGTCAGCTTCGGATACCGCTTGATCTCGATCCGCCAGCCCTGGTCGTCGGTCAGATGGAAGTGGAAGACATTGAGTTTGTGCGCGGCCATCAGGTCGAGATAGCGCAGCACGCCTTCCTTGGGCATGAAGTGCCGTGCCACGTCCAGGAGAAGACCGCGCCAGCGGAATCGGGGCGCGTCGCGAATGGTGACGGCCGGGAACTCCCACGCGGTGCGCCCGCTGATCGGGGCGCGCCGGAACGCCTCCGGACCGAGCAGTTGCCGGAAGGTCTGGGCGCCCCAGAACAGGCCGGCCTCGCTCGCGCCGTCGATGCAGATCAGATATCCGTCGGCGCACAGCTGATAGGCCTCCGGGCTGCCGAGTTCCTCCTCCAGCGAGGGGGCGATCCGCAGTAGGACGCGGAAGCCGCTGTCGCGGTGCGGGGCCAGCGGCAGCCCGGTCGCCGCGCCGACGGTCGTCCGCAGCCAGCGCGCGACCCGCTCGGTGCCCTGGGTGGCCTCGATCTCGGTGTCCGCGTCGATGACGAATCCGGTGCCGCCGCCCGGCAGCGAGGCCGAAACGCGGCTGGGCGCGGGGATCAGCGCCACATCGGGGTCCGGGTAGAGGGGTGTGTCGCTCATGTGCCGCCGCACCTCCGCGCCTGCGTTGTGCTCAGTGCAACGCCCGTTCCGCTACGCACAACCGAAGACGGAGGCTACAGGTCTCGACCACTCCTGACCAGAGAACGCGAAAGCCCCCGGCGCGCGCACCGCACACGCACCGGGGGACCTCACGAACTCGGACGGACGCCTACTTGTCGCCGCCCTTGTCCTCGCCGCCGCTGCCCATGGATTCGTAGATCTCCTTGCACATGGGGCACACGGGGTACTTCTTCGGGTCGCGGCCCGGCACCCAGACCTTGCCGCACAGCGCCACGACGGGGGTGCCGTCGAGGGCGCTCGCCATGATCTTGTCCTTCTGGACGTAGTGGGCGAAGCGCTCGTGGTCACCGTCGCCGTGGGACACCTGTGGCGTCGGCTCTACGAGGGTCCCCGTACCAGTCCCGCGCTCGGGCTCAAGAGTGCTCATACCGCCCAGGGTACTGAAGTGCACAGGTATCAGTTGAGCGAAGGGTCGTCCGGATACGTGGCCACCATCGCCAGCTCGTTGCGCTGGCGGCGCAGCACCTCGCGCCACAGTCGCTCCGGGGCCGGTGAGGAGACGTCCCCGGGCTCCGACTCGACCACGTACCAGGCGCCCTCGACCAGCTCGTCCTCCAGTTGGCCGGGGCCCCAGCCGGCGTACCCGGCGAAGATCCTGAGGGAACCGAGGGCCGAGGCAAGCAGTTCCGGCGGGGCCTCCAGGTCGACCAGGCCGATCGCGCCGTGCACCCGGCGCCAGCCCAGCGGGGCCAGGTCGCTGTTCGCGCCGCCCGGGATGACCGCGACGCCGAGCGCCGAGTCCAGCGAGACGGGCCCGCCCTGGAAGACCACGCCGGGCTCGCCGGTGAGATCGGCCCAGCCCTCCAGGATGTCGCTCACGTCCACCGGGGTGGGGCGGTTGAGGACGACACCGAGGGAGCCCTCCTCGTCGTGGTCGAGAAGGAGCACCACAGCGCGGTCGAAGTTCGGGTCCGCCAGGGCGGGAGTGGCCACGAGCAGCCGCCCTGTGAGCGAGGACACCTCGGTCATGCCAGACATGATCCCGCATCTTCCCCTTCGGTGGGGAGCCAATCGGGGTGCGGGAGTGAACGCAGCTCAGGGTGTACGGGAGCGCTGCGGGCGCAGGCCCGGAGCCGGTGACCCCATGTGCCCGATAGCGCACGGTTCGTGTTGTGACACACATATGACGCGACTGAGTGGTCCTTGGACTTACGGACGGGGGGTGATCGGCGATTACCCTGTCTTCCCGGCCCCCGCGCACAGTGATCCGGCCGGCCCCTGCCCAACTCATCGGAACGCGAGATACATGACCGTCAACGACGATGTCCTGCTTGTCCACGGCGGAAACCCGCTGGAGGGCGAGATCCGTGTCCGCGGTGCGAAGAACCTCGTGCCGAAGGCCATGGTCGCCGCCCTGCTGGGCAGCGCGCCGAGCCGCCTGCGCAATGTCCCCGACATCCGTGACGTGCGGGTCGTCCGCGGCCTGCTGCAGCTGCACGGCGTGACGGTCCGCCCGGGCGAGGAGCCGGGCGAGCTGGTGCTCGACCCGACGCACGTCGAGAGCGCCAACGTGGCTGACATCGATGCCCACGCGGGCTCCAGCCGTATCCCGATCCTCTTCTGCGGGCCTCTGCTGCACCGCCTCGGGCACGCGTTCATCCCGGGCCTCGGCGGCTGTGACATCGGCGGCCGGCCCATCGACTTCCACTTCGACGTGCTGCGGCAGTTCGGCGCGACGATCGAGAAGCGCGCGGACGGGCAGTACCTGGAGGCGCCGAAGGGCTTGCGGGGCACGAAGATCCGGCTGCCGTACCCGTCCGTCGGCGCGACCGAGCAGGTGCTGCTGGCGGCCGTGCTCGCCGAGGGCGTAACGGAGTTGTCCAACGCGGCCGTCGAGCCGGAGATCGAGGACCTCATCTGCGTGCTGCAGAAGATGGGCGCGATCATCGCGATGGACACCGACCGCACGATCCGCATCACCGGTGTGGACAAGCTCGGCGGCTACACCCACCGCGCCCTCCCGGACCGCCTGGAGGCCGCGTCCTGGGCGTCCGCGGCCCTCGCGACCAACGGCAACATCTACGTCCGCGGCGCCCAGCAGCGCTCGATGATGACGTTCCTGAACACCTACCGGAAGGTGGGCGGTGCCTTCGAGATCGACGACGAGGGCATCCGTTTCTGGCATCCCGGTGGCCAGTTGAAGTCCATCGCGCTGGAGACGGACGTACACCCCGGTTTCCAGACCGACTGGCAGCAGCCGCTGGTGGTCGCGCTGACCCAGGCGACGGGCCTGTCCATCATCCACGAGACGGTGTACGAGTCCCGGCTGGGCTTCACCTCCGCGCTGAACCAGATGGGCGCGCACATCCAGCTCTACCGCGAGTGCCTGGGCGGCTCCGACTGCCGCTTCGGCCAGCGCAACTTCCTGCACTCCGCGGTCGTCTCGGGGCCCACCAAGCTCCAGGGCGCCGACCTGGTCATCCCCGACCTGCGCGGCGGCTTCTCGTACCTGATCGCGGCGCTGGCGGCCGAGGGCACGTCCCGCGTCCACGGCATCGAGCTCATCAACCGCGGCTACGAGAACTTCATGGAGAAGCTCGTGGAACTCGGCGCGAAGGTCGAGCTGCCCGGCAAGGCGCTCGGTTAGCTGTTACGACAATGGGGCGGCCCCTTGGCCAAGGGGCCGCCCCATTGTCGTTGTCCACGCCCGCTGTGGACGCGCCCCGAAGGGGCGCGGGGCTGTGTCGATCTCCGGCTCCGCCGCGCGGGCGCGGGTGGCTACGGACGACACGGCCCACGGCGCTCCAGTGGGACCGGCGCTCGAAGCGGAGCGCTTACTTGCCCTTCGCCGCTTCCTTGAGCTTGGAGCCCGCGGTGACCTTCACGCTGTAGCCGGCGGGGATGTTGATCGGCTCGCCGGTCTGCGGGTTGCGCGCGGTGCGAGCGGCACGGTGGGTGCGCTCGAAGGTCAGGAAGCCGGGGATGGTGACCTTCTCGTCGCCCTTGGCGACGATCTCGCCGACGGTCTCGGCGAACGCGGCCAGCACGGCGTCGGCGTCCTTGCGGGTCACCTCGGCGCGGTCGGCCAGCGCGGCCACCAGCTCACTGCGGTTCATGTTGTTACTCCCGTGTTTTTCTTGCCGTTGGGGTGTGCCACGCGGCGGATCCGCCCGAGGCACTGCGATGCCGATGCGCTCGCGCCCAGGGACGCATCCTGCCCCTACCTGCGGCGGTAAAGCCAATCCGGCACCCGTAGGAGTCGTGAGAACACCCTGGGGAGTCACACGAAAAGCGCCCGCTCGGCGTCACCCTAGAGGGCGCCCGGCCTCGGCTGGTTCCACGACGCGCCGGTGCAGGGGCCGCCGTGGTGATCCTCACAGCCCCTGCACAGTACGGCACGGCGTCACCGGGACGTCGCCCGGGTGCCGCTCCGCCGTCACCCGACGGAGCGGCGTGGAGCAGACTAGGCCGTCGCGCCCGCCGCCCTCGCGGCCTCGCGGACCGCGCCGGCGACCGCGCCCGCGACCTTGTCGTTGAAGACGCTCGGGATGATGTAGTTCGGGTTCAGCTCGTCCTGGCTGACCACGTCGGCGAGGGCCTTCGCGGCGGCCAGCATCATGTCGGTGTTGACCGTGCGGGACTGGGCGTCCAGCAGGCCGCGGAAGACGCCCGGGAAGACCAGCACGTTGTTGATCTGGTTCGGGAAGTCGGAGCGGCCGGTGGCCACAACGGCCGCGGTCTGGCGGGCGATTGCCGGGTCCACCTCGGGGTCCGGGTTCGCGAGCGCGAACACGATGGCGCCGTCGGCCATGGCGGCCACGTCGTCGCCGTCGAGCACGTTCGGGGCGGAGACACCGATGAACACGTCGGCGCCGCGCACGGCCTCCTTGAGGGTGCCGGTGAGGCCCTCGGGGTTGGTGTTGTCGGCGATCCAGCGCAGCGGCGAGTCGGCGGGGGCGTTCACCAGGTCCTCGCGGCCGGAGTGGACGACACCGTGGATGTCGGCGACGACGGCGTTCTTCACACCAGCGGCGAGCAGCAGCTTGAGGATGGCCGTACCGGCGGCGCCGGCGCCGGACATCACGACCCGGATGTTCTCGATCGCCTTGTCCGTGACGCGAAGTGCGTTGGTCAGGGCGGCGAGGACGACGATGGCGGTGCCGTGCTGGTCGTCGTGGAAGACCGGGATGTCGAGGGCCTCGCGCAGCCGGGCCTCGATCTCGAAGCAGCGCGGCGCGGAGATGTCCTCCAGGTTGATGCCGGCGAACCCGGGGGCGATCGCCTTGACGATCTCCACGATCGCGTCGGTGTCCTGGGTGTCCAGGCAGATCGGCCAGGCGTCGATGCCGGCGAAGCGCTTGAAGAGGGCCGCCTTGCCCTCCATGACCGGCAGCGCGGCCTTGGGGCCGATGTTGCCGAGGCCGAGCACGGCGGAGCCGTCCGTCACGACCGCAACGGAGTTGCGCTTGATGGTGAGGCGGCGGGCGTCCTCGGGGTTCTCGGCGATCGCCATGCAGACGCGGGCCACGCCCGGCGTGTAGATCATGGACAGGTCGTCACGGTTACGGATGGGGTGTTTCGACGCCATCTCGATCTTGCCGCCGAGGTGCATCAGGAACGTACGGTCGGAGACCTTGCCGAGGGTGACGCCCTCGATCCCGCGCAGCTTCTCGACGATCTCCTCGGCGTGGGCCGTGGAGGTGGCCGCGATGGTGACGTCGATACGGAGCTTCTCGTGGCCGGACGCGGTGACGTCGAGGCCGGTCACCGAGCCTCCGGAGGACTCCACCGCGGTGGTGAGCTGCGAGACGGCGGTTCCGCTCGCGGGCACCTCCAGCCGGATGGTCATCGAGTAGGAGACGCTGGGCGCCGTTGCCATGGCCGACTTCCTCTGCTTTCACCGTGTCGCGAATTGTGCTGTCCGATCGTCGCACCTACCGCGGAGTACGCGGTAGTCGCCCCGGATTGCGGACGTTGTGTTCATGAGCGGTGGTTGGTTTCGGAAAAACATTTCCACCATACGAGAGGCGATCAGGCAAAGAAAGAGACCCACGTCACACGGACGTGGGTCTCTTTCACGCTTGGGACACCGACCCGCCATGCTCGCCTCGCGGCAAGTGGTCCCTCGCAGGGACAAAGGTTGGGCCCGGGGGCTTGGATCGAGCCGGTGCCGCATCCAGGCTAACAAACACCTGCCGAGGACCATTCCCCTTGCGACGAGTTCACAGAAAACTCAGTCCCGCAGCAGGTCCGGTACCCCGGCCGCGTCCGGCTCGTCCCGGTCCCCCGACAACACCGTCAGCTGCTGGGTGGCCCGGGTCAGCGCCACGTAGAGCACGCGCAGGCCGGCCGGGGACTCGTCGGCGATCTCCGCCGGCGAGACGACGACCGTCGCGTCGTACTCCAGGCCCTTGGCCTCCAGGCTGCCGAGCGCGACGACCCGGTCGCCGAGCCCGGCCAGCCAGCGCCGGGCCTCCTCGCGCCGGTTCATTGCGACGACCACGCCGACCGTGCCGTCCACCAGGTTGAGCAGCCTTTCGGCCTCCGCCCGCACGGTCCGCCCCAGGGAATCCCGTACGACCGTGAAGCGCGGCTCGACCCCGGTGGACCGCACGGCGCTGGGCGCCTCGGAGCCGGGCATGGCGAGCGCGAGCACCTTGGCGGCCAGCTCGGCGATCTCGGCGGGGTTGCGGTAGTTCACGGTGAGCTGGAAGCGGCGCCGGGGCCGGCTGCCGAGGGCCTCGTCGCGGGCCTGGGCCGCCTCGTCCGGGTCGGACCAGGAGGACTGGGCCGGGTCGCCGACCACCGTCCAGGTGGCGTGCCGGCCGCGGCGGCCGACCATGCGCCACTGCATCGGCGTGAGGTCCTGCGCCTCGTCCACGATGACGTGCGCGTACTCGGTGCGCTCCTGCGCGAGGCGCTCGGCCCGCTCCCGCTGGGACTCCTCGCGCACCGGCATCAGCTCCTCCAGGCCGGTGAGCTGGTCCAGCGGGTCGAGATCGCGCTTCTTCCGCGGCCGGGCCGGAGCCCCGAGGATCGCCTGCAGCTCGTCCAGCATGGCGATGTCGTGCACGGAGTACCCGTCCCGCTGGAGCGAGCGGGCGACCCTGCGGATCTCGCCGGGGTTGAGGATCCGGCGGGCCCAGCGGCCGAGCCGCTTCTCGTCGGCCATGGCGGCGAGCACGGCCTTCGGGGTCAGCTCGGGCCACCAGACGTCGAGGAAGGCGAGGAAGGCGTCCTCGCTCGTGACGTCCTCGTCGAAGGAGGAGCGCAGCTCGGCGGCCAGCTCCGGGTCGGTGTGCCGGGCGCCGGCGCCGGACTTGGCCCACAGCGCGTCCAGCAGCAGCTTGCGGGCGCGCGGGCGCAGCAGGTTGACCGGCGCGGTGCCGCCGAGGGCGGTGCGGCGGATGCGTTCCAGCTCCTCCCGCTCCAGCTCCAGCCGGCGTCCGAAGGCGACGACGCGCAGGCGGGACGGCGGCCCGTCGAAGGCCCGCGGCCCGGCGTCGTCGGCGGCGGCGGGGCGGGGGGCGGGCCCCAGTTCCAGGGCGCCCCGGGCCGCCTTCCGCAGCACCTTCAGCATCCGGTACGAGCCCTTGGCCCGGGCCACGGAAGGGGAGTCGTACAGCGTGGCCTCGGCACCGACGGCGTCCACCGCGAGGGAGCCGATCGCGCGGATCGCGACCTGGCCCTCCTCGCCGAGCGAGGGCAGCACACCCTCGGTGTAGGCCACGAGCAGCGGGGTCGGGGAGACGATCAGGATGCCGCCCGCGTAACGGCGTCTGTCCTGGTAGAGCAGGTAGGCGGCGCGGTGCAGGGCGACCGCGGTCTTGCCGGTGCCCGGGCCGCCCTCGACATGGGTGATGGAGGCGGCGGGGGCGCGGATGACCAGGTCCTGCTCGGCCTGGATGGAGGAGACGATGTCCCGCATGGTGTGGCTGCGGGCCTGGCCGAGGGCGGCCATGAGGGCGCCGTCGCCGATCACGGGCAGCTCACGGCCGTCGAGGTGGGCGGTCAGCTCGGGCCGCATCAGATCGTCCTCGACGCCGAGCACCCGCCGCCCCTTGGACCGGATGACCCGGCGCCGTACGACCCGCCCGGGATCCACCGGAGTGGCCCGGTAGAAGGGCGCGGCGGCGGGCGCCCGCCAGTCGATGACCAGCGGCGCGTAGTCCTCGTCGAGCACGCCGATGCGCCCGATGTGCAGGGTCTCGGCGATGTCGGCGGTGTTGTCGTCCCGCACGGCGCCCTCGGCGGGCTCCACGGCGGTGTAGGCGCCGTCGGGCCCCTTCTTGCCGTCCTTGCCGAGGAGGAGGTCGATGCGCCCGAAGAGGAAGTCCTCGAACTCGTTGTTCAGCCGGTTCAGGTGGATGCCGGCCCGGAAGACCTGCGCGTCCCGCTCGGCCAGCGCACCCGGCGTGCCGACCTGTCCGCGCTTGGCCGCGTCGTGCATCAGGAACTCGGCCTCGTGGATCTTCTCCTCCAGCCGCCGGTACACCCGGTCCAGGTGTTCCTGCTCGACGCTGATCTCTCGGTCACGGACGGAGTCGTGTGCGCCGTGTACCGAGCCGACCGCGGACTGCTGAACCTGAGCGGCCACCGGGCCCCCTTCTGACGTGCTGGGCAGCCGTCAACCGTACGCGAAGGGGGCCCGTGGAAGCTACGCGTCGACTTGCACCAGCTTCTTCCCCTGGAAGGTGACGACCTCGAAGTGGTCGATCTCGTTCGGCTTGAAGGCCGCCGCGCCGCCGATGTAGAGCGGTTTCCTGGACTCCGGCGTCTTCCCGTTCGGGATGCCGTAGCCCCAGTCCGGCACGGACCAGGACGACATCGTCACGCGCTGCCCGTTCTTCGCGACGAGGACCAGTGAGCACTTCAGCGGGCCCTTGGCGTTCTTCAGCTGCAGGACCGTCTGGGTGCCCCAGTCCTTCCGGGCCATGGCGACGGTGGCGCTGATCTGGGACGACGGGTCCGTGGCCGACTTCTTGTCGGGCATGGCCTCGAAGGTCGTCTGCGCCGAGGACGCGGTGACCTGCCCGCCGCCCGAGCCGCTGTTCACCGCCACCGCGGCCAGCGGTCCGGCGATGATCAGCGCGGCCGCCGCCGCGATCATGTAGAAACTGCGCCGGCGCTTCTGGGCGCGCTTCTCCGCGACCTCGTCGACCAGCTTCTCCACGATCCGCGGGCTGGGCCTGGCGGACAGCGACTCGCCGATCGCGGGGGTGCTGCCGGAGCCCGGCAGGTCCGCGAGGGCGGCCAGCATGGGCTCCATCCCGGCCAGCTCGTCCAGCTGCTGGGCACACCACTCGCAGCCGGCGAGGTGCGCTTCGAAAGCGGTTGCCTCGGCGTCGTCGAGAATCCCGAGGGCATAGGCGCCGACGGTCTCGTGCTCGCTCGGCACCGAAGATCCCGATTGGGGGTTCATGGGCCCAGACATACCCGGACCACCTGCACCGAATCCCTGCATTCCCCCGTAACCACTGCTCATCACGCCGTCACCCCCCGCTCCTCCAGTGCCAGCTTCATCGATCGCAGGGCGTAGAACACCCGAGAGCGCACCGTGCCGCTGGGGATGCCCAGCGTCTCGGCCGCCTCATTGACCGTACGCCCCTTGAAGTACGTCTCGACGAGGACCTCCCGGTGGGCCGGGGTCAGGTCGTCGAGCGCGTCCGACAGCGTCATCAGCCACAGCGCCTTGTCGATCTCGTCCTCCGCGGGGATGACCTCCAGCGGCGACGGATCGACCTCCTGCGGCCGGGCCTGCCGGCTGCGGTGGCCGTCGATGACGATGCGGCGCGCGACCGTCACCAGCCAGGGGCGTACCGAACCGGTCGCCCGATTGAGCTGACCGGCGTTCTTCCAGGCACGGATGAGCGTTTCCTGTACGACGTCCTCGGCGCGCTGCCGATCACCGGCGACCAGCCGCAGGACATAGGCGAGCAGGGGGCCGGCGTGCTCTCGATACAGCGCACGCATCAGCTCCTCATCGGGTTCCGAGGGCTGTGAGGACATGCGATGTCGGGCCCTCGATCCACGTTCATTGGCCACGGCCGCATCCTTGCGCACGCCCACCTCCGGTGTCCGGGGGTTCCCCCAGTCGGTCGCTCGCCCACCCGTACGGAAGGAAGTGGCGCGGTGTTCAAACGGAGGTGACAGTTTTCTCGCGGGTGACGTGACGAGCGGGACATGCGACCACAATCCCACCAGTTGATCTTCACATTTCAGACACATCGCGGGGAGGGGTGCGGGATCCCCGTGTACGGGCCAACCAAAACCGGTGTTACGGAAATCACGCCCGGGCGAGCGCGGCCCGCCGCCGGTGCCGGGCCACCCGCTCCCGGTTCCCGCAGACCTCACTGGAACACCACCGCCGGCGCCGCCCCCGGGAGGTGTCCAGGTACACCAGCGGGCAGTTGTCACCCTCGCACTCCCGCACGGCCGCCCGTGCGACGGGGTCGGTGAGCAGTTCCACGGCGTCCCGCGCGACGAGCGCGAGCAGCCCGGCGCAGGCCGGCGGATCGGCCAACTCCCTGGTGAGTCCGCCGCGCTCACCGCGTACGGCTCGCGGGACGGGGGTCGAGGCATGGGCGACCTCGTTGACCCGCCGGAGCGCGCTCTCGTACGACGGCGTGTCCGGCGCATGCGGGTTCCGCACCAACTGCCCGATGTGCGCGCGCAGTTCCCGGAACCCGACGAGCCAGGAGGCGTCGGCGTGACCGAGCGCCGTACCCTCCGGCACGAGTCCCGTCCCGGCGATCCACGCGCACAGCGCCTCGACGCCGTCCAGGCGTTCGGCCGGATGCGTGGTCGCGAGGAGATCGAGACAGATCCGTCCGGCGTCGAACCGTGGCTCGTACGGGGGTGTGGCCGTACCCAGTGCCATGTGCCTGTCACCGCCTAGGCAGGAAGCGTGGGGCTCTTCTCTTCACAGTGCCCGCCCGGGCGCCCGGCCGGAACCCCTCGTACCTCCTGGACGCACGCGTATGCGAACGCGCGCCTCGGCCAGGACGACCACGCCGACCACGACCGCCGCGGCGGCCACGCGCGCTGCTGCTGACTGGGCTGTCGGCATGGCGGCTCTGGGGCACCCCCTGCGCCCGCTGGATTCGTCGGGCCCGGGCGGCGAAGGGCAACGGCGTTCACGCGTCCGCGTACTTCGCGTCCGTCGCCGGGTCCAGGGCCAGGCGGTAGCCGCGCTTGACCACCGTCTGGATCAGCTTCGGCGCGCCGAGGGCCGTACGGAGCCTCGCCATCGCCGTCTCCACCGCGTGTTCGTCGCGGCCCGCACCCGGCAGGGCGCGCAGGAGGTCGGCCCGGGGCACCACCCAGCCGGGGCGGCGGGACAGGGCCCGGAGCAGGGACATGCCCGCCGGGGGGACCGGCTTGAGCGCGCCGTCGACCAGGACCGCGTGGCCCCGGATCTCCACCCGGTGGCCGGCGATCGGCAACGCGCGGGCGCGGGCCGGGAGTTCCTGGCACAGCAGCTGTACCAGGGGGCCCAGACGGAAGCGCTCCGGCTGGATGGTGTCCACCCCGTGGACCTGGAGGGGGACCGCCGTGACCGGGCCCACGCAGGCCGGGAGGACATCGTGGGCGAGGGCCGACAGCAGGTCGGTGAGCAGGCCCCGGTCCTCCGCCCGGGAGAGCAGCGAGGCGGCCGCGGGGGCACTCGTGAAGGTGAGGGCGTCCAGGGAGCGGGAGACCGTCGCGTCCAGCAGTCGGTCCAGCGGGGTGATGTCCTCCGGCGGCATCCAGCGGTACACCGGCACCGGGACCACCTCCGCTCCCCCGGCCCGCAGGGACTCCACGAAGCCCGGGAGCGGCTCGCCGTGCAACTGTACGGCGATACGGCGGCCGTCCACCCCCTCCTCCAGCAGGCGGTCCAGGACCTCGGCCAGGGATTCCGAGGACGGCGACCACTCCTCCGTCAGGCCGGCCGCGCGGATCGCCCCCTTGACCTTCGGCCCCCTGGCCAGGAGTTCGGCGCCGCGCAGCCCGCCGAGCAGCTGCTCGCCGAGGCCCCAGCCGTCGGCGGCCTCGATCCAGCCCCGGAAGCCGATCGCCGTGGTGGCCACGACCACGTCGGGCACCTGGTCGATGATCTCCTTCGTCGCGGCGAGGAGTTCGCCGTCGTCGGCCAGCGGCACGATGCGCAGGGCCGGCGCGTGCAGGACGGCGCCCCCGCGCCGCTGGAGCAGGGCGCCCAGCTCGTCGGCCCGGCGCGCGGCGGTGACGCCCACGGTGAATCCCGCGAGCGGACCGTGCTCGACGGCTCCGGGTTGCTGCTCTTCGTCGTACATGGAGGCCTCTCCTAGCTGACCGGCGCGCGAATCGAGCCTGTCAACGGCGCATGACAGGCTCGGTTCGGCTTCATTGCACCGGTGTTACGTCACACTTCGGCGTAGCTGAGCTGCGCCTTTGTCTCCGAAGCTGCCACCGTCGCGGTCTCTCGCGCCGGGCGGCGAAGGTATACGGCCCATGTCACCGCGAAGCAGAGGCCGTAGAAGGCGAGGAAGGCGACGAACGCTCCGGTGCCGGTGCCGTAGGACAGGAAGGACTGGCGGAAGGCGAGGTTGATGCCGACCCCGCCGAGCGCGCCGACCGCGCCGATCAGGCCCATGGAGGCACCGGAGAGGCGGCGGCCGTAGGCCACCGCGGCCTCCCCCTCCAGGCCCTTGGCCAGGGCCTTCGCCTGGAAGATGCCCGGGATCATCTTGTACGTCGAGCCGTTGCCGAGCCCGCTGAGCACGAACAGGACGACGAAGACGGACACGAACAGCGGCAGCGACTTCTGCCGGCTCGCGCCGATGAGGACGGCGGTGGCGGCGGCCATGGCGACGTAGTTCCACAGGGTGATGCGGGCGCCGCCGAAACGGTCGGCGAGCCGGCCGCCGAGCGGGCGGATCAGGGAACCGAGCAGCGGGCCGATGAAGGTGAGGTACGCCGCCTGCAGCGGGGTGCGGCCGAACTGGATCGTCAGGACCTGGCCGAAGGCGAAGCTGTAGCCGATGAAGGAGCCGAAGGTGCCGACGTAGAGGAAGGACATGATCCAGGTGTGGGCGTCCTTGGCGGCGTCCTTGGCCGCGCCGGTGTCGTTCTTCACGGAAGCCAGGTTGTCCATGAAGAGGGCGGCCAGCACCGCGGCCACGACGATCAGCGGGATGTAGATGCCCAGCAGGACCCGCGGGCCGCCGCTCGCGCCGATGACCGCCAGGGCGACGAGCTGGATGACGGGCACGCCGATGTTGCCGCCGCCCGCGTTCAGGCCGAGCGCCCAGCCCTTCTTCCTCAGCGGGAAGAAGGCGTTGATGTTGGTCATGGAGGAGGCGAAGTTGCCGCCGCCGATGCCGGCCAGCAGGCCGACGACGAGGAATGTGCCGAAGGACGTGCCCGGTGTCATGACCGCGAAGGCCGCGATCGTCGGGATGAGCAGCAGGCTCGCCGAGATGATCGTCCAGTTGCGGCCGCCGAAGACGGCCACCGCGAAGGTGTAGGGGACCCGCACGACCGCGCCGACGAGGGTGACCATCGAGGTCAGCAGGAACTTGTCGGCCGGCGTGAGTCCGTACTGCGGGCCCATGAACAGGACGAGGACGGACCACAGGGTCCAGACCGAGAAGCCAATGTGCTCCGAGAGGACGGAGAACCAAAGGTTCCGGTTGGCGGTCCGCTGCCCGGTCGCCTTCCAGAATCCCTCGTCCTCCGGGTCCCAGCGCTCGATCCAGCGGCCACTGCGACGGGTTGGGGCTGTTGGGGCTGGGGCTGTCATCACGCCTCCACGGGGGCTCCGGCTGCTCGGTCTGCCGTCGACCTGCCATCGACCGACTGAGCCCGAAGGTAGGGAGGGCGCGTTTCCGGCCCTGTGGCTGTGAGTGACCGGAAGGGAACGTTGCTCTCACCCCGGCCGGAGCGGGGATGAGAGGTCCCGCGGCGGACCGGGCGCGGCCACGCCGCCCATGCGGCGCAGCTTCTGCCAGCGCAGCCGGCCACCGGTGAGCGCGGTGATCCAGGACTGGAGGAGCACCACGTACATCAACTGGCGGTAGAGGATCTGCTGCAGGGGCAGCGAGAGCAGCGGGGTGAGGCGCTCGCGGTCCAGGGCGAAGGCGTAGGCCGCACAGACCGCCTGCACCGCGAGGACGGCGAACCAGGCCACGATCGTCTTCCCGGTCGGCCCGAAGACCAGGCCGTAGACGAGGAAGAGGTCGATCAGCGGCGCCAGCAGCGGGGCCACCACCATGAACAGGGACACCAGGGGAAGGCCCACCCGGCCGAAACGGCCGGAGGGACCCCGCTCGAACAGGGCCCGGCGGTGCTTCCAGATCGCCTGCATGGTGCCGTACGACCAGCGGTAGCGCTGCGACCACAGCTGCTGGACGGACTCGGGCGCCTCGGTCCAGGCGCGGGCGCGCTCGGCGTAGACGACCCGCCAGCCGTCGCGGTGCAGCGCCATCGTGATGTCGGTGTCCTCGGCGAGCGTGTCGTCGCTCATCCCGCCGACCCGTCGCAGCGCCGAGCGGCGGAACGCGCCGACCGCGCCGGGGATCGTCGGCATGCAGCGCAGGATGTCGTACATCCGGCGGTCGAGGTTGAAGCCCATCACGTACTCGATGTGCTGCCAGGCGCCGATGAGCCGGTTCTTGTTGCCGACCTTGGCATTGCCGGCGACGGCGCCGACGGACGGGTCGGCGAAGGGCTGCACCAGTTCACGGACCGTGGACGGCTCGAAGACCGTGTCTCCGTCCATCATCGCGATCAGGTCGTACCGCGCGTTGTCGATGCCGTGGTTGAGCGCGGCCGGCTTGCCCGCGTTGACCTGCCGGATCACCCGGACGTTCGGCAGGTCCAGCGCCTCGACGATCCCGGCCGTGCCGTCGGTGGAGCCGTCGTCGACGACGAGCACCTCGATCGGATGCTCGCTGCGCATCAGCGAACGGACCGTGTTCTCGATGCACTTGGCCTCGTTGTACGCCGGAACCAGCACCGACACCGGCTCGGTGACCGGCTCCCCGCCCCAGCGGAAGTCCCGGCGCCGGGTGCGCCGGGCGTGGACGCCGGCCAGCAGCAGCATCAGGGCGAAGCGGGCGAGGACGAGGACGCCGACGACCGCGAGACCGGCGACGAGGACACCGGTGACGCTGTCCGACGCCCGCACCAGGAAGATCCAGGCCCTGCCCTTCCACAGGTCGAGGCCGGTGACCGGGGTGTCGGCGCTCGGCGCCTTCAGCGCCTCGGTGACGGTCTGGAAGGCGTACCCCTGCTGCTGGAGCCGGGACAGGTACCGGTCGAGCGCCTGGACCGTCTGGTGGCGGTCGCCGCCCGAGTCGTGCATGAGGACGACCGCGCCCTTGCCGCCGTGCGGCGTGGCGTTGCGGATGATCGTGGCCACGCCCGGCCTGCGCCAGTCCTCGCTGTCGATGTCGTCCACGACGGTGAGATAGCCGCGGCTGCCGACGTACTCGGTCACCGGCCAGGACGCGTCGTCCATGGCGTCCGCGAAGGAGGAGTACGGCGGCCGGAACAGGGAGCTGCGGATGCCGGCCGCACCGGCGAGCGCGAGCTGGCTCTGCGACAGCTCCCAGTCGATGCGCTGCCTGGAGTGGTACGAGAGGTCGGGGTGGTCGAAGGTGTGCACGCCGACCTCGTGGCCCTCGGCCACCATGCGCCGGACGAGGTCCGGACAGCGCGAGGTCATCGTGCCGGTGACGAAGAAGACCGCGTGCGCGTGGTGCTTCCTGAGGACGTCGAGGACCTTTGGCGTCCAGGTCGGGTCGGGGCCGTCGTCGAAGGTGAGCACGATCCGGTGGTCCGGTATCCGCAGGCTGGTGACGGCGCCGTCCCGGGTGTCGATGACCGGGCCGCCGTCGACGATCTTCGACGGCACCTTGTCCTGCGCGGCCCCGGACCGGATGCGGTGGTCCGCGAGGATCTCGCTGTGCACGTAGCCACGCAGCATGAGCATCGCCAGGGTCGCGCACAGCACCAGGACGGGGAGCAGATAGCGCAGTGGCAGTCGGGGGCGCCGTACCGATGACGGGGTACGGCCGTCGCGGAAACGCGAAGCCATCAGAGGTTGTTTCCCTGGCGAGTCAGAGCGGGAGCGGGGGGTGCGAGTGCCGGGCCCGACCGGGAGGCGTGCGCCTGCTGGGCGTCGGGGACGCGGAGGCGCCGGCGGTGGACCCGGGGCCGGAGGCGGTCGGGGAGGTGCCCGGCGACGGAGCCGACGCGGACGGGGAGTCCCCGGGACCGCTCGGCATGGCGGTGGCGGAGGCACCGGCCGTGGGTGTGGCGGCTGCCGAGCCACCGGGCGCCGGGCTGGACGAACCGGCAGCGGGTACGGCGGTGGCGCCCACCGATGCGGGGACACCTGTCCCGGTCACCGCGCGGGGACCGGACAGGCTCGGCGCGGAGGAGGCGCTGGGGTGCGGCGAGGTGTGCCTCTGGCCGGCCGGCTTGTCGTCGCCCTGGCCGGGCACCGGCAGCCACGGTGCGGTGGAGTTGCCGGACAGCAGGGTCGCGGCGATGACGGCGGCGTAGCCGGCGCAGGCGACGGCGACGGCCATGCCGAGCCGCCGGAAACGCCGTCCACGGCGACCGGACGCGTCGACGAAGACCGGCCCGTCACCGCCATCGCCGCCGGCACTCGGTGCTTTCGTGGCGGATCCGGGCGACGTCTTTCCGGGCCCGACCGGGGCCAACTGGACGGTCACGTCGGGGAGGGTGTGCACGGGTTCGCGGGCCGGGGGCTCTGCGGAGGCTTCCGGATCCTGCCGCTCGGCGCTCACCAGGGCGGCCTCGGCGTCCTCGGCTTCCTCGCCGACCTCGGCTTCCTCGGCGTCCTCGGGTTCCTCGGCGTCCTCGGGTTCCTCGGCGTCCTCGCCGACCTCACCGACCTCACCGACCTCACCGACCTCACCGACCTCACCGACCTCGCCGCCCACAGCGCACTCGGCACCCTCGGCGCCCACGGTCTCGACGACCCGCTCGCCGTCCAGGGTGTCCACGGTCTCCACGGCTTCGGTGTACTCGGACTTCGCGTCGCCGTCGGCGGCGCCACCCGTTGGAGCCTCTCCGGCACCCGGAACCACATCGGTGTGCGAATCGGTGTCCGGAACGGTCGCCTCGCCCTGAGCGCTGCCGGGCTCCGGCACGGCCGGGGTCCCGCCCCGGGCCGCCCTCGGGGGCGCCTCCGCGGGTGCGGTTCTCGGACCCTCCGGTTGGGCGTCTTCTGGCCACCTGTTCACGCGCGCACTTCCCCCCACGGGACAGTTCCGGGTGCGCTGACGGCCCGAGCACCGTCGACCGAAACACGCCCCCACCCTGGTTCGAGCGCCCCCAAATACCACTCTGCGCTCGGGCCATGAATGTAGCGCACGTGCTGCACCGGTGACGGCCAGGCATCACTTCCAGCCGCTGGTCACCCCCTCATCACGCCCTCATCAGTGGCCGGAATCCACCCGCCGGCCGGCCGCCGCAGCCACCCCTCCGCCGCCGCGAGTTCTGCCGCCGCCCGGCGCAGCGCGTCCAGCCCGGGATGGACCAGCCCCTTCCGCCACACCAGGGAGACCGGCGACAGCGGGACGGGATCGACGAGCGGCCGGCGCACCGTGCGGGGCAGCGCTGGAAAATCCACGACAGCCAGCACCGGATGCCGGTTCTTGGCCATGATCCGCTCGAACTCCTCGTCCCCGACGGCCAGCGGCAGCGGCGCGGCGAGCCGGATGCCGCGCCCCTCGAAGAGCCGGGTCGCCAGGTCGGTCCACTCCAGGGTGCGCGGGTTCCCGGCGCCGGCGTACACGGTCTCGCCGGCCAGCGCGGCCAGCGGCACCTCGGCGCGGGCGGCCAGCGGATGGTCCTCGGGCAGTACGACGGCCATCGGCTCGTAGCGGACGGGCTGCTGTCCGAGGCCGGAGCGCAGCGCCGGGTCGAGGCCGGCGAAACGGCCGAAGGAGGCGTCCAGCCGGCCGGCCAGCACTTCGGCGGCGGCCCGGGTCAGGCCGCTCTCGTAGCGTGCCATCAGCTCGCAGTCGGGGGCGAGCTCGCGGGCTCGGTGCAGCACGCGGCGGCCGGTGGCCAGGCCCGGCGAGTTGAGGTCCACCAGCAGCGGGCGGGACCGGCCGGAGGCGAAGGCGGCGAGCAGGTCGTCCTGGGCGGCGAGCACCCGCCGGGCATGCGGGAGCAGCCGTTCGCCGTCCGGGGTCAGTGTCACCTGCCGGGTCGTCCGCACGAACAGCTCGGCGCCCAACTCCCGCTCCAGCCGCCGCACGTCCCGGCTCAGCGCCTGCTGGGCGACGTACAGGCGGGCCGCGGCGCGGGTGAAGTGCAGTTCCTCGGCCACGGCGACGAAGGCGCGCAGCAGACGGGGCTCCATGTCGGCGGGGACGGGCATGTCCGTGAACTTACAACGCAGGTGCGTGAATCGGCACCGAGAAGGTGTTGGACCGGGTGATCCACTCACGGCGAGGGTGGACCCATGTCCTCGGTCATATCCACCACCAGCGGCTACCGCCGCCTCCTCTCGCTCCCCGGCGCCCGCGCCTTCACCACC
Source organism: Streptomyces sp. NPDC031426 (assembly GCF_055581585.1). Taxonomy (NCBI): domain Bacteria; kingdom Bacillati; phylum Actinomycetota; class Actinomycetes; order Kitasatosporales; family Streptomycetaceae; genus Streptomyces; species Streptomyces sp. NPDC031426. The sequence continues at coordinate 70,780 of NZ_JBVIJE010000016.1, read as the reverse complement.
GGCAACCTTCTCGCCCGGCTGCCCATGGGCATGTTCAGCGTGAGCGCCGTCGTGATGATCGCCGGCTCGCGGGGCTCGTACGCCCTGGCCGGTGCCGTCACCGCGACCGGCCTCGCGGCGACCGCGCTGGCCGGGCCCTGGATCGCCCGGCTCGTCGACCGCCGAGGGCAGGCCAGGATCGCGGTACCGGCCACGCTCGTCTCCGTGCTCGGCAGCCTGGCCCTGCTCCTGTGCGTGCGCTACGACGCCCCGGACTGGACCCTGTTCGCCGCCTACGCCCTCACCGCGGCCACCCCGAACATCGGCGGCCTGTCCCGCGCCCGCTGGGCCCATCTGCTGCGCGACGACCCCGGCGCGCTGCACACCGCGAACTCCTTCGAACAGGCCGCCGACGAGCTGTGCTTCATGCTCGGCCCGGTGCTGGCCTCCTTCCTCACCGGCACCTTCTTCCCGGAGGCGGGCACGCTGGCAGGCGCGGTGCTGCTGCTCACCGGCATGCTGCTGTTCACCGCCCAGCGGGCCACCGAGCCGCCGCCGCGGGCCCGCTCCCAGGCGCCCTCGCCGCTGCGCAGCCCGGGCATCCCGCCGCTGCTGGCCTGCTTCACCGCGACCGGGTCGGTGTTCGGCTCGATGGAGGTCGTCACCATCGCCTACGCCGACGCGCAGGGTCACCGCACGGCGGCCGGCGCGGTGCTCGCATTGCAGGCGGCGGGGTCGTGCGCGGCGGGCCTGGGGTACGGCGCGCTGAAGCCGACGGGAGTGCGGCTGGGGCACTGCCTGGCGGGGATGGCCGTGCTGATGACGCTGCCGTGGGCTGCCGCCGGGGTCGACGGTTCGCTGTGGGTGCTGGCGGGTGCGCTGCTGGTGGCGGGGATGGCGACGGCGCCGACCATGGTGACGGCGATGACGCTGGTCCAGCGGCGTACCCCGGCCGACCGGCTGAACGAGGGCATGAGCCTGATGGTGACGGGGCTGCTGGCGGGCATCGCGTGCGGCTCGGCGGCGGGGGGCTGGGCGGCGGAGCGCCTCTCCCCCACGGCCGCGTACGCCGTACCGGCGGCCGGCGCGGCTGTTGCCCTCGGGTTGGCTTCGCTCACCCGCGCGGGCGGGGTGCCGCCGGAATGACAACGGCCCCGCCGCTCGAAAGCGACGGGGCCGTTGCCCACATGGGGTGCCCCCGGAGGGACGTCGTGGAGATGGCGGGAATCGAACCCGCGTCCAACGGTGCGGAATCAGGGCTTCTCCGTGTGCAGTTCGCTTCGCTTTTCTCGGCCCCGGCGATCACGCGAACAAGTCGCCGACGGGCTCAGTCACTGTTTGGTTTCCCTCTTCACCCCGTGACCGGGATCAAGGTTTAGTTCCCTAGCTGATGCCAGGATCCGGGTCGGGAACAGCCCCGGGCTGACACTTCGCAAGTCGCTACTTAGGCAGCGAGGGCGAAGGAATCGCGCTTGGTGTTGGCGATTATTTTTTTCGGCCTGTGGTTTACGAGATCATGGCCGCTTCCTCGACACGCTTCCCCTGCTTCGACAGCCGCTGTCGAAACCGATCATCCCCATGTTGATTTCTCAATGTGCACACCGGGCGTCCCCGTCCGGTGTTGGTGCCATCGTACGGGAACAACGCAGGTCGACGCCAGCGTATTCCCCTCGCCGGGGGGACTAGCCCCGCTGCTTCCGGCGCACCGCCGCCATCGCCCGGTCCGCCTCGCGCCGGTCCTGCTTCTCACGCAGGGTCTGGCGCTTGTCGTACTCCTTCTTGCCCTTCGCCAGCGCGATCTCGATCTTGGCCCGGCCGTCCTTGAAGTACAGGGCGAGGGGCACGATCGTGTGACCCGTCTCCTGGGACTTGGACTCCAGCTTGTCGATCTCCTCGCGGTGCAGCAGCAGCTTGCGCTTGCGGCGGGCGCTGTGGTTGGTCCAGGTGCCCTGGCTGTACTCGGGGACGTGCACGTTGTGCAGCCACGCCTCGTGACCGTCCAGTTGCACGAAGCCGTCGACCAGCGAGGCCCGGCCCTGGCGCAGCGACTTCACCTCGGTGCCCATGAGGACCAGTCCGGCCTCGTAGGTGTCGAGGATGTGGTAGTCGTGCCGCGCCTTCTTGTTCTGCGCGATCAGCTTGCGCCCTTTTTCCTTAGCCATAGTGCCGACCATTTTCGCACCACACAGGGGGTGTGCGTACAGCCGATTACGAGTGGCTACGAGGCGTCGCCCAGGCCGGTGAGCACCGTCTCGGCCCGGGTCAGGGCCTGCGGGCCCCCGTCCAGGTCGGGGGTGATGCCCCGGCCGTCGACCGCGTGGCCGGACGGGGTGCGGTAGTGGCCGACGGTGAGCTCGGCCACCGAGCCGTCGGGGAGCGTCGTCGGCATCTGGATGGAGCCCTTGCCGAAGGTGCGCGAGCCGATCACCACCGCGCGGCCCCGGTCCTGCAGGGCGCCGGTGAGCATCTCGGCCGCGCTCATCGTGCCGCCGTCGACCAGGGTGACCAGGGGCCGGGCGGTGTCGCCGCCGGGCGCGGCGTGCAGCGAGCGCTGGGCGCCCTTGACGTCGTAGGTGGCGACCAGGCCGCCGTCGAGGAAGGCGGAGGCGGTGTCCACCGCCTCGGTGACCAGGCCGCCGGAGTTGCCGCGCAGGTCGAGGACGATCCCGTCGTCGGCCGGGGTCTGCCGCACCGCGGCGCGGACGGCGGCGCCGGAGCCCTTGGTGAACGCGGCGATCCTGATGACGGTGACCCCGCCGGGCAGCCGGCGCACGGTCACCGAGTCGGTGGACAGGCTGGCCCGGTGCAAGGTCTCGGTCCACGCGCGCGTGCCGCGCTGCAGGCCCAGGGTGACGGGCGTGCCCGCGGCCGCGTCGTCGGCGTCGCCGCGCAGTAAGGAGATGACCTCGGTGACCGGCTGCCCGTCGACCTTGCTGCCGTCGACGCTGCGCAGCCGGTCCCCCTTGCGGATCCCGGCCGCCGCGGCCGGCGAGCCGGGCTGCACCCTGGTCACCTCGATCCGGCCGTCCCGCTCGCGCCGCGCCCACAGGCCGACGCCGGTGTAGCGGCCGTCGAGGGCCTCCTGGAACTCCTGGTACTGGCCCTCCGAGTACACCGCGCCCCAGCGGTCCCCGCTGCGGCTGACGGCCCGCTCGGCGGCCTCCATCGGGGACTTGCCGTCGGCCATCGCCTCGGCGGCTGCCTTCTGCACGTCCTCGTGCCCGGTGGCCGTGGGCGCCGGCCCGGCGACGGACCTGCGCGCGGTGGCGTCGGGCTCCGGGAAGGAACCGGTGGCGGCGCCGGTGACCAGGACGCCGGCGAAGACCAGGGTCAGGGCGGCCCCGCGGCTGACGCGGCGGGGCTGACCGAACAGGTCTCGGCCTGGCGTTGCGGTGAGTCCTCGGCCCGACATGGCGGTGAGTCTAGGACAACGCGAAGGGCCGTACGGGCGGATGCCCGTACGGCCCTCTTGGCATGCGTCACACCTTCAGGTACTTGCGCAACGCGAAGAACGCGGCAAGTGACGGCATGAGAACGCTCGTTGCGAGGATCAGCGGCAGCTTGGTCAACACCGCGTCCCACCCCACGAAGTTGATGAGAGTCAGCTTGTGGGCGAGGTCCATGCCGTGGTCGATGGTGAAGTACCGGCCGACCACCAGGGCCACACAGGCGAGGCCGCCGCCGATGAGGCCGGCGACCGCGGCCTCGGCGATGAACGGCGCCTGGATGTAGAAGCCCGAGGCACCGACCAGGCGCATGATCCCGGTTTCGCGCCGACGGCTGAACGCCGACACGCGCACGGTGTTGACGATCAGCAGCAGCGCGACGATCAGCATCATCGCCATCACGCCGAGCGCGCCCCGGTTCATCAGGTTCAGCAGCTGGAAGAGGTTGTCCAGGATGCCCTTCTGGTCCTGCACGGACTGCACACCGGCGCGCCCGTTGAAGGCGGACGCGATCACCTGGTACTTCTGCGGGTCCTTGAGCTTGATCCGGTACGACTCCTGCATCTGGTCCGGCGTGAGCGAACTGGCGAGCGGGGAGTTGCCGAACTGCTCCTTGTAGTGCTTGTACGCCTCGTCCTGCGACTCGTACGCCACCTTCTCGACGACCGGCATCTTCTGCAGGTCCGAGAGGATCTGCTTCTTCTGGTCCTCGGTCACCGCGCCCTTGGCGCAGTTGACGTCCGAGTCGGCGTCGTGCTTGTTGCACAGGAAGATCGAGACGTTGACCTTGTCGTACCAGTAGCCCTTCATGGTGCTCACCTGGTCGCTCATCAGCAGCGAGCCGCCGAAGAGCGCCAGGGACAGGGCGACGGAGACGATGACGGCGAAGGTCATCGTCAGATTGCGGCGGAGACCGACACCGATCTCCGACAGGACGAACTGGGCGCGCATGGCGTCTTGTCGAGCCTTTCCGTCGTGAACTTGCTTAGTGCTGGTAGCCGTAGACGCCGCGGGCCTGGTCGCGGACGAGGCGGCCCTTCTCCAGCTCGATGACGCGCTTGCGCATCTGGTCCACGATGTTCTGATCGTGCGTCGCCATGATGACCGTGGTGCCCGTCCGGTTGATGCGGTCGAGCAGCTTCATGATGCCGACGGAGGTCTGCGGGTCGAGGTTGCCGGTGGGCTCGTCGGCGATCAGCAGCTTGGGCCGGTTGACGAAGGCCCGCGCGATGGCCACGCGCTGCTGCTCACCACCGGAGAGCTCACCGGGCATCCGGTCCTCCTTGCCGCCGAGCCCGACGAGATCGAGCACCTGCGGCACGGATTTGCGGATCTCGCCGCGGGACTTGCCGATGACCTCCTGGGCGAAGGCCACGTTCTCCGCGACGGTCTTGTTCGGCAGGAGCCGGAAGTCCTGGAACACCGTCCCCAGCTGGCGGCGCATCTGGGGCACCTTCCAGTTGGAGAGGCGCGCGAGGTCCTTGCCCAGCACGTGCACCTGTCCGTGGCTGCACCGCTCCTCGCGGAGGACCAGCCGCAGGAAGGTGGACTTTCCGGAGCCGGAGGACCCCACGAGGAACACGAACTCGCCCTTCTCCACCTCCAGGGAGACATCCCTGAGCGCGGGGCGGGTCTGCTTGGGGTAGACCTTGGAGACGTTGTCGAATCGGATCACGGATGCACCACGGGTCGCCGGGGGTAGATGAGCGTGACCATACGCGAACCGGGTGCGCAAGTGCAGTCGCAGGTCGAGGTTGGGTAAGGCTTGTACGTTTTTGTACCGACAGCTGCTCTCTCTCGGCTCTCCGAGGCCCCGCGCAAGCTCGTCGGGAACCTGGCACAGTGGAGGGGGGAACGTTCTGGTTCCCGTGAGCGTTGTACGAGTGATGGCCGGTGCGAGGAGGGCGAGCGCATGACGTACGACCGGTTGGTGTGCGCGAACTGCGCGGCGCCCGTGAGCGAGGGCCGGTGCCCGGTGTGCCGGGCCAACCGCGAGCGGCTGCAGCAGGAGGGTTTCCTCGGCGGGGTGAACCCGATGGCGCTGATCGCCCTGCTGGCGGTGCTGATCGCCGCGGTGGCGCTGCTGGCGCATCAGACCGCGTAAGACGCCGTGCCATCAGAACGACCGCGTGAGAAAAGCCTCAGAAACCCGTCAGGGCCCGGAGCGTCAGGCTCCGGGCCCTTCGGTGTGCGCATCGCGCGCGCTGCGTGACCGTACGGCTACGCTCAGGCGGCCGCGCCGCCCCGGCCGTTGACCAGACGCGGCAGGACGCGGAAGCCGATACCGCCGGCGATCATCGTCGCGGCGCCGATGACCAGGAACGCGGTCTGGCCGGCACCGGTCTCGGCGAGCTGCTTGCCGCCGCCCTGCGCCTGGGTGTCGGAGCCGGTGTCGGTGAGGGTCGAGGACCCCTCCTCCTGCGAGGCATTGTCGTTGCCGCCGCCCTGCGGGGTGTCGTTGTTGCCGCCGGTGCTGGAGGAGCCACCGGTGCCGCTGCCGCCCGTGCTGGAGGAGCCGCCGGAGTTGCCGCCACCCGTGGTGCCGGAACCGCCGGTGCTGTTGCCACCGCCCGTGCTGGCGCCACCCGTGGTGGAGGTGCCGCCGGTGCCGTTACCGCCACCCGTGGTGCCGCCACCCGTGGTGGAGGTGCCGCCGGTGCCGTTGTCACCGCCCGTGCCGTTGTCGCCACCGTTCGTGTTACCACCGTTGGAGTCGCCGCCGCCGATGACGCCGCCGATGGTGACGTCACCGCCGGTGCCGTTGTCGCCGCCGGTGGCGGTGGTGTCACCGCCGGTGGTGTCACCGCCGGTGGTGTCACCGCCAGTGGTGGCGTCGCCGCCGGTGGTGCCACCAGTCGTGGTACCGCCGGCGGTGGTGCCACCAGTCGCGGTTCCGCCGGTGGTGGTGCCGCCGGTCGTGGTGCAGACGCCGAGGTCGCAGCCCCCGGCACCGCCGTCGGTGCCGCCGTCGCCCTCGCCGTTCGTGTGCGCGCCCAGGCTGATCGGGCCCGCCTGGACATTGAGGTCCAGGGCGGAGGCCGCGCCGGCCGCGGTCAGTGACGCACCGGCCGCGATCACGGCGCCGGCGGCTATCCGCGCGACCCGGATCCGCGTCTTCTTCGTCATATGGTTGCTACCCCCAGTAGCTGTTCGTCAATGAGGCGCGCATGGGGCGTTGCCGTGATCGACGGGAGGCAGCCGGCGACGAAGTCCGCGTCAACTCATTCCCCCGGTTCACATGCGCCCCCTGAGTACGCATGCCGCACTTCACCCTTCCGATTTTTCAAAGCAACGTCAAGGCCGTTGCGGGCGTGATGTCCCATCGGGGGGCGTTTGTAGCGAGTTGAAGCCTGTGAGTGTGATGTAAAACCCAGACAAAAGACAACTGCCGCCTCCTGGGCGGCAGTTGTGATGTCGACAAAGCTACTTCTCCTGCTGCTTGCGCCAGCGAATACCGGCCTCCAGGAACCCGTCGATCTCACCGTTGAACACGGCCTCGGGGTTGCCCACTTCGTGCTCCGTCCTCAGGTCCTTGACCATCTGGTACGGGTGCAGAACGTAGGAACGCATCTGGTTGCCCCAGGAGTTGCCGCCGTCGCCCTTGAGGGCGTCCATCTTGGCCTGCTCCTCCTGCCGGCGGCGCTCCAGCAGCTTGGCCTGGAGGACGTTCATCGCCGTCGCCTTGTTCTGGATCTGCGACCGCTCGTTCTGACAGGAGACGACGATGCCGGTGGGGAGGTGGGTGATGCGGACCGCGGAGTCGGTGGTGTTCACGCCCTGGCCGCCGGGACCGGAGGAGCGGTACACGTCGATCCGGAGGTCGCTCTCGTCGATCTCGACGTGGTCGGACTGCTCGACGACGGGCAGCACCTCCACACCGGCGAAGGACGTCTGGCGGCGGCCCTGGTTGTCGAAGGGCGAGATGCGCACGAGGCGGTGCGTGCCCTGCTCGACGGAGAGGGTGCCGTAGGCGTACGGCGCCTGGACGGCGAAGGTGGTCGACTTGATGCCGGCCTCTTCGGCGTACGACGTCTCGATGAGCTCCGTCTTGTAGCCGCGCTGCTCGGCCCAGCGCAGGTACATGCGCTGGAGTCGCTCGGCGAAGTCGGCGGCGTCGACGCCACCGGCCTCGGCGCGGATGTTGACGAGCGCCTCACGGGAGTCGTACTCACCGCTGAGCAGCGTCCGGACCTCCATCTCGTCCAGCGCCTTGCGCACCGCGGTCAGCTCGGACTCGGCCTCGGCGCGGGTGTCGGGGTCGTCCTCCTCCTCGGCCATCTCGAAGAGGACGGCGAGATCGTCGATCCGGCCGCGCAACGCCTCCGCCTTCCTGACCTCGGCCTGGAGGTGGGAGAGCTTGCTGGTGATCTTCTGCGCCTCGTCCGGGTTGTCCCAGAGGGACGGCGCGGCCGCCTGCTCCTCGAGCACGGCGATGTCTGCCCTCAGCTTGTCGAGGTCCAGGACGGCCTCGATCGACTCCATGGTCGAGGAGAGGGACTTCAGCTCTTCGGATACATCGACGACTGCCACGCCTTCAAGCGTAACGGCTGTGGCAACCGACCTCGGCCGGGCTGCACCCGGTACCGCGGTCGCCCCCCTGGGTGGGTCACGGCGTCGACGTGCTGTGGGTGTTCTGCGGGGTGTCCGAGTCCCCGTCGGCGGACGCCAGCCACGCGCCGACGCCCACGACGGCGGCCAGGACCACTCCGGCCACTCCCAGAGTCACCCGGCGCCGCCGCACCGCGGCCCTGTGCCGGGCCGACCCCGGCCGGGGCGCACCGCTGGCCCGGGGGGCGCGAGCGGTCCCGTGCGCGCCGCCCGCGAGCTCGTCCGGCCCCGGCACCCGCATCGAGGTGTGCGTGTCCCGGTTGGAGTCCGGCTTGGCGCCCGGCACCAGCGACACCGCGCCCCGCCGTCGCGCCGGCTCACCATGCGCAGGCGCCGGCCCCGGCTCCTCCTCCGCCGCGCCCTCGGAGAGCTCCGGCTCGTCCACGTCCAGCGGCGGCAGTCCGGCCAGCGTCGGCAGCTGCTCCCGCAGCCGGGCCGCCAGCTCGGAGGCGCGCAGCCGGGACGCGGGCGCCTTGGCCAGGCACTGCACGATCAGCTGCCACAGCTCCTCCGGGATACCGGGCAGCGGTACGACGGTCTCGGTGACATGGCGGCGCAGGACCGCGCCGGGGTGGCCTCCGCCGAACGGGGTGAAGCCCGCGAGCAGCTCGTACAGGACCGTCGCCAGGGCGTAGATGTCAACGGACGCGCGCGGCGGCAGGCCCTCGACGATCTCCGGGGCCAGATAGTCCGGCGTGCCGATGATCTTTGTGGCCCGGGTCCGCTTCGGCGAGTCGATCAGCTTGGCGACGCCGAAGTCCGTCAGCAGGGCGGGGTGGGAGCCACCGGGACCCAGCGGGCCCTGCATGTCGAGGAGGACGTTCTCGGGCTTGACGTCCCGGTGGACGACCCCGGCCGCGTGGGCCGCCGCCAGCGCGTCGGCGATGTCGGCGACGATCGCCACGGCCGCCTCGGGGGCGAGCCGGCGCTCGCGCTCCAGCCGGGTGCGCAGGTCGGTGCCGCGCACGAGGTCCATCACCAGGGCCAGGTCGTTGCCGTCGACCACCAGGTCGCGCACGGTGACGATGTGCGGGTGCTCCAGGCCGAGCAGCGCGGTGCGCTCCTGGACGAAGCGTCCGACGAGCTCCTGGTCGGAGGCGAGGTCCTCGCGCAGCAGCTTGATCGCGACGGGACCCTCCGGCCCCTCGCCCAGCCACACCGTGCCGGCGCTGCCCCGCCCGAGGATCTGGTTCGCGGTGTACCGGCTGCCGATCTTCCGTGCCAAGACTGCTCCTACCAGACGCGTGTTGCCGACAAAACTACGCGTCCGAGGAGCCAACCTTCACCGCGGAGACGGAAATCACCCGCCAGGTGTCGACAAATCCGCAAACTCGCGGTCGTTCACCGGGCGTTCGCGCGATCGGCCGCCACGCGTGCGTGCGGTCAGTTGCCGCCGCCTGAGGAACCGCCGAGATCCTTGGCCCACTTGCTCACCTGGCCGACCCAGTGGCTCACTTCGTGCCAGTAGCTCCGGCCCTGGCCGATCCAGGTGTGCACCGGGGTCAGCTCATAGATCATCCAGCTCGCCACGACCAGGATGACGATCGTGAACAGGCAGCCCTTCAGACAGCCGAGCCCCGGGATCTTCATCGGGTTGGCGCTGCGCTGACGGGGCGCCCGGGGCTCGCGCGCGGGCCGTTGCGGCTCCGGCGCGGGCGGCGCGTACCGCTGCGGCGCCTGCGGCGGGGCGTACTGCTGGGGCTGTTGCTGCGGCGCATAGCCGTACCCCTGCTGGTACCCCTGCTGCCGGCCACGCGGCTGCTGCGGGCGTGCCTGCGGGGCCTGCCGCGGCGGCTGCTGAGGACGGGCCACCTGCCGCTGGGGCCGGTGGTGCAGCGGGTCGTCCTCCGGGGACAGGTACTGGATCTGCGTCTGCTCGTTGCGGTCGCGGGCGGCGCGCAGCTGGGTCTGCCAGGGGTGCGGCTGCTCGGGCTGCTGCCCCTGCGGGCCGGTGTTCGGCAGCACCGCCGTCGGGTCCGCCGCGCCCGTGCTCGGCAGTACGGCGGTGGGGTCGGCGGCGCCGGCGGGGCCGCCGGTGTGCGGCAGCACGCTGGTCGCGGCGTTGGGGTCGTACGCGCCCTGGGGGCCGGTGTTCGGCAGCACCTGGGTGGGGTCGGCGGCGCCGGGCACGCCCGGGACGGCGGTCGGGGCCGGGTCGGGTGCGAGCAGCGCGCCCACGCCCTCGGCGGCGGCGATCTGCGCCGCGTTCGCGTGCACGCCGATGCCCTCGGCGACGACCCTGAGGCCGCGCGCCAGGTTCTCGGCACTGGGCCGTTCGTCGGGGTTCTTGCGCAGGCAGCGCTCTATGACCGTCCACAGCGGGTCCGGGACGGTGGAGGGGCGGCGCGGCTCGGCGCTCAGGTGCTGGTGCAGCACCTCCAGCGCGGTGCTGCCGGCGAACGGCGGGCGGCCGGTGACCAGCTCGTACAGCAGGATGCCGGCGCCGTAGATGTCCACGGCGGAGGTCTGCGGGCGGCCCTCGGCGGACTCCGGCGCCACGTACGCGGGCGTGCCGACGAACTCCTGGGTGCGGGTCAGGCCCGGGGAATCTGCCAGGCGGGCGATGCCGAAGTCGGTCAGCATCGGGTGCATCTGGCCGCCGGCCTGCATGAGCAGCACGTTGGCGGGCTTCAGGTCGCGGTGGACGACTCCGTCGGTGTGGCTCGCGGCGAGCGCGTCGGCGATCTGCGCGGTCATCAGCGCGGCGGCGACCGGTGTGAGGGGGCCGTTCTCGCGCAGGTAGCGGTGCAGGTCGGGGCCGTCGACGAGGTCCATCACCAGGGCGAGCAGATCGCCCTCGACGACCAGGTCGCGGACCCGGACGATGTTCGGGTGGGTGAGGCGGAGCAGGACGGAGCGCTCGCGCAGGAAACGCATCACGATGTCCGGGTCGCTCGCCAGCTCTTCCTTCAGGACCTTGATCGCGACCGTCTCGCCGGGCTGCCCGGGTACGGCCGCCTCGGCGCCCGCGGTCTCGCGCTGGCGGGCACGCCAGACGGTGCCTGTGGCGCCGCGTCCGAGCGGCTCCTCAAGCAGGTACTTGCTGCCGACTGGCCGCACGTCACGCGCTCCCTGCTGCTTGCTGATGCTTGCTTGCCTGCGTTCCGGTTGTCGTTCCGGTTGCTCCGGACCACTGTAGTGCCGCCCTCGTCGGCACCACGTGTCGACGGAAAGACGCGCTTCCCGGTCTCCTGGTTGCCGAAGCCGGACGTGACCGATCTCAAGTGATCGCCCGTGCGCCACTGGTCAGGCACTTTTGGGGGCAGAGCCGACCAATCAAGATCACTTCGTGCCGGGTCCCGGGCGCGTTGTCAGTGGCAGGTGCGAGGATGCCTTCCAGTACTGGCCGACGTGCTCGTGTGGGGTGGGGGGAAGTCCGTCCCGCGCAGACCCGCGCAGAAGGGACCGCTGACGCCGATGCAGATCCGGCTGACCGTCGTAGACCCGCTGGGCCCGCCCCCGCAGCGGGGCCGCGCCGCGAGCCGCGACGTGCTGGTCACGGCGCCCACGGGCACGGACCTGGCCGCGGTCGCGTCGGCGCTGGCCGGCGCGGTCACCGGGGAGGGACGCGACACCGGCGGCGCGCCGGTGCTGTACGCCGGCACCGAGCGGCTCGACCCCCGCCGCCGCACCCTCGGCGAGCCTCCGCTGGTCGACGGCGCGGTGCTGTCCCTGGGCGCCCCGGCGGCCGCCGAGCCGCATCCCGAACTCGACGACGCGCCGACCCAGCTGCATGTCGTCGCGGGCCCGGACGCGGGCGGGGTCCATCTCCTGCACGGCGGCCGGATAACGGTGGGCCGCTCGGCCGACGCGGACGTGCCGCTGGACGACCCCGACGTGTCCCGGCTGCACTGCGCGGTCACGGTCGGCGCGGACGGGCGCGTGTCGGTCGCCGACCTCGGCTCCACGAACGGCACGACGCTGGACGGGGTGCCGGTGAGCGAGCGTCCGGTGCGGGTCCCTGCCGGGGGCTTGCTGCGGATCGGGGAGTCGGCGCTTCGGGTTGCTCCGTCCGTGGGACCGGGAGCACGGACGGTCGCCGACGGTGAGGGGTGCCTTCGGGTCGTGCGGGACGCGTTGCCGGGTGCGGGTGGCCCCGGTGGGGGTGACGCGCCCTCGGCGACTGCCGGTGACAGTGGTGTGAGCGGACCGACGTCCGTAAGTGCCGAAGGCGCCTCCGGGATCGGGCAGCACAGCTACGGCTCGGGTGGCTGGGGGACCTCGGGCAGTGGGGGCCAGGAGCATCGGCGGGGGTCGGCCGTGGTGCCGGGGCAGAGCGGGGCGCCCCGGATCGAGAACGCGTCCGGTTCCGCTTCCGGCGGAGACACGCACGCGGGGCGCTTCGGAGTCGGGGAGGCGGACGGGGAGCCGCTGGACAGCGGGCGCAAGGCCACTCCCCTCCGCGGCATCGACGCCGCGCAGGGCGCACGCCGGCGTGGCCTCGGCGCCTGGGCGCGCCGGCTGGCCGGTGCGCGTGGTGAGCAGTCCACCGGTCCCGAGGCCTACGACGGCACCGACACCCGTGCCGTCACCGGCCCGGCGGCCACCGCGCCGCAGCAGCCCGAGACCTGGCCGGATCCGGCCGCACTGCTGCTGGCGGCACTCGGTCCCGGGTCCCGGCTGTGGGAGCGCGGGCCCGGTCATCCGGAGACGCTGACCGTGCGGCTCGGCACGGCGGACCGGAGCGCGCCGGACGGCTCCGGCCCGGTGCCCGCGGTGCCCGTGACGGCGGCGCTGCGCGAGGCGGGCGCGCTGGGCCTGGCCGGTCCGCGCCCCCGGCTGTCCGGGCTGACCCGCGCGGTGCTGGCCCAGCTGGCCGCGCTGCACTCGCCCGACCTGCTGGAGATCGTGCTGATCAGCGCCGACCGCTCGCGCCCCGTGGAGGAGCGCACGGCCGAGTGGTCCTGGCTGGGCTGGCTCCCGCATGTGCGGCCGGGGCACGGCCAGGACTGCCGGCTGCTGCTGGCCTACGACCGCGAGCAGGCGGCGGCCCGCACGGAGGAGCTCCTGCGCCGGGTCGACGACCACGCCGCGACCGGCCGAACCGCGGCCCACCCCACCCGCACCGCGACGGAAGCGGTCGGGGCCACGAGCGACCGCGGCGCCACCCTCACCCCGGGCACACAAGCCCAGGGCCTCGTCCCCGGCGACCCCGGCACCCCCGCCGAGGCCTTCGGCCCTCCCGCGCAGGTCCCGGCCGACCGCGCCCCCGCCGAGTGGGCCACCCCCGGCACTGCCGGCGCCCCGTTGCCGGGACTCGCCCCCGGCCGGACCGGCGATCACGCGCCCGGCCCCACCTCCCCTCCTCACACCGGCACCCGGCCGTCGGCCACCCCCTCGGCCCTCGTCCGCCGCCCCTCATGGGCCAAGGAGGACGCCGAGGTCGGCGCAAACAGTGGTTTCGCCGGGCCCTACACCGTCGTCGTCGTGGACGGAGACCCCGGCGGCAGCGCGCTGCGGGACGCGGTCGCGCGGCTGGCCGTGGCCGGGCCGCGGGCCGGGATCCACGTGGTCTGTCTCGCCGAGACCGAGCCCGCCTCGCCCGCCTCCCCCGTGACGCGCACGTACGAGGCCGCGTGCGCGGTGACGCCGACGTTCCGGCACTGCGGTGCCGTGGCGCTGCTCAGCGGGGATGTCGCGACCGCCCTGCGCCTGCTGCGGGTGGCGCCGGGCGGACCCGTCGGACCGGGAACGCTCGCCGCCGTGGACGCCGTGTCCGTCGCCTGGGCGGAGCGGTTCGCCCGGGCGCTGGCGCCGCTGCGGCCGGACGGCCCGGCCGGCGAGCGGGACACGCGCGTGGCGGCGCCCCTGCCGCAGTCGGCGCGGCTGCTGGACGAGTTGGGGCTGGCCAGGGCCACCCCGGCGTCGCTGATGGCGCGCTGGGCCGACGCGGCCGACGACACCCAGGCGCTGGGCGGCCGGGCGCGGGCCATACTCGGTGCCGGGCCGCGCGGGCCGCTCACCGCCGACCTGGTGGCCGACGGACCGCATCTGCTGGTCGAGGGGCCGGCCGGCAGCGGTCGTACGGAGTTGCTGCGGGCCGTGGTGGCCTCGCTGGCAGCCGCCGAGCGGCCGGACCGGCTGGGCCTCGTGCTGATCGACGGCCGGGACGGGGTCGGGACCAGCCCCGCGCACGGTGAGGGACTGCGCGGATGCACCGACATACCGCATGTCACCACCCACCTCGTCGCCAACGACCCCGTGCGCATGCGGGAGTTCGCCCAGTCGCTGGCGGCCGAGCTGAAGCGGCGGGCGGAGCTGCTGGGACGGACGGACTTCGCGCAGTGGCATGCGGGACGTGCGGTGTCCGGCCGCATCGTCGCCCAGCGCGCGCCGGCCCCCCCCGGCGGTGACATAGAGGCGCCGCCCAGCTCCACCCTGCGGCTGCGGCCGGGCGGGGCCGCGCGGCAGCGGGACGGGGCGGCGCCGCCGTTGCCGCGGCTCGTGCTCGTCGTGGACGACCTGGACGCGCTGGTCTCGCCCCCGCTCGGCTCGCCGGGCCGGCCCGCCGCCGGTTCGGTGATGCGCGCGCTGGAGACGGTGGCCCGGGAGGGCGAGCGGCTCGGGGTGCATCTGGTGGCGGCTGCCGGGACCGGCGGCCGTACGGCGGAGACCGAGCCCGCGCGGCGGGCCGCCCTGCGGGTCGCGCTGGACGCTCCGCAGCCGGGGCCGGACGAACCGGCGCCAGGGCGTGGGCGGCTGGCGTACGCGGACGGGCGGGTCGTCGGTTTCCAGGGCGGCCGGGTGACGGGCCGTATCCCGCGTACCGCGACCCAGCGGCCCACGGTGGTCCCGCTGGACTGGCAGCGCATGGGCGACCCCCCGGCCCGCCGGCCAGTACGGGAGCTGGGCAACGGCCCGACCGACCTGGCCCTCCTGGCGAGCGCGGTGCAGCGGGCGGCCCGGGAGGTGTCGGCGGCGGAGGTGCCGTCCCTGCTGTAGCCGGAGACACTGTTGTAACCAGGAAGGACGCATACACCCCCGGTCACGAGCCGGTCACGATGCGCCGCTCGACACGGCAGGCGCTCTTGCCGCCCCTGAGCGGCCCGCGTAGACCGGACCGCACGGGACACGCTCGACGACGTTCAACGAGGAACGACGAACGGGGAAGTGATGCGCACCCACAGCTGCAGCACCATCCGGACAAAGAGGACCGTCACCGCACTCGCCGCTCTGCTCACGGGAGCCCTCGCCCTCGGCGCCTGCTCCAGCAGCAAGGACAACGGCGACACGGGCAGCGGCGGGAAGACCGGCGGGGCCAGCGGCTCCACCGTCACCCTGCCGAAGCTGAACGGCACGAACCTGGAGATCGCCGCCGTCTGGACCGGTCAGGAGCAGAAGAACTTCAAGCAGGTCCTGGCCGAGTTCGAGAAGCGCACCGGCGCGAAGGTGACCTTCGTGCCCGCCCAGGACCCGATCATCAACTTCGTCGGTTCGAAGATCGCTGGTGGCCAGCCGCCGGACGTGGCCATGCTGCCGCAGCCCGGCGCCATCAAGCAGGCCGTGCAGCGTGGATGGGCCAAGCCGCTCGGGCCGGACGCCCTGAAGGAGCTGCAGAAGAACTACTCCCAGGGCTGGCAGGACATCGGCAAGGTCGGCGGCAAGCAGTACGGCATGTACTACAAGGCCGCCAACAAGTCGCTGATCTGGTACAACGCCAAGGTCTTCGAGAGCGCGAACGCCAAGGAGCCGAAGACCTGGAAGGACTTGCTGGGCGCCGCGCAGGCGGTGTACGACTCCGGTGTCACGCCGTTCTCGGTGGCCGGCGCGGACGGCTGGCCGCTGACGGACTGGTTCGAGAACGTGTATCTGTCCCAGGCCGGCCCGGAGAAGTACGACCAGCTCGCCCAGCACAAGATCAAGTGGACCGATCCGTCGGTGAAGCAGGCGCTGACGACGCTGGCGCAGATCTGGGGCAAGAAGGACTATCTCGCGGGCGGCCAGGACGGCGCGCTGCAGACGGAGTTCCCGGCCTCGGTCACCCAGACCTTCACCGGCGGCGACCAGCCCAAGTCCGCGATGGTCTACGAGGGCGACTTCGTGCAGGTCAACATCGGTGAGACCAAGGCGAAGGTGGGCACGGACGCGAAGGTGTTCCCGTTCCCGGCGGTCGGCTCCACCGCGCCGGTGGTCTCCGGCGGTGACGCGGCGGTGGTCCTGAAGGACTCCAAGGCGGCCCAGGCCCTGGTCACCTTCCTCGCCTCCCCGGACGCGGCGACGATCGAGGCGAAGCTCGGCGGTTTCCTCTCGCCGAACAAGAACGTGCCGATCTCGGCGTACCCGAACGCGGTGCAGCAGAAGATCGCCAAGGCGCTGATCGCGTCCGGCGACGACTTCCGCTTCGACATGTCCGACCAGGCCCCGCAGGCCTTCGGCGGCACTCCGGGCAAGGGTGAGTGGAAGGACCTGCAGGACTTCCTGAAGAACCCGACGGACGTGGCGGGCACCCAGGCGAAGCTGGAGAAGGACGCGGCGGCCGCGTACGGAAGCGGGAGCTGATCCGGCCATGGCGTCGGCGGCAACGGCGGCGGGGGCCCCACCGGGTCCCGCCGCGCCCCGCAGTCGTAGGAGCGTGACCGGCACCCGCAGGACGGTGGCAGCCCTGTTTCTGCTGCCCGCCCTGGTGCTGCTCGGCGCGCTCGTGGTCTACCCGATCGGGTACTCGGTCATCCGCAGCTTCTACAACGCCTCCGGCGACGGTTTCACCGGCGTCGACAACTACAGGACCCTCTTCACCGACGACGGCATCCGGACCGCACTGAAGAACAACGTCATCTGGGTGGTGTTCGCACCCACGGTCTCCACCGCGCTCGGTCTGGTCTTCGCGGTGCTGACCGAACGGCTGCGCTGGGGTACGGCGTTCAAGCTGGTCGTCTTCATGCCGATGGCGATCTCGATGCTGGCGGCCGGGATCATCTTCCGGCTGGTGTACGACCAGGATCCGCACAAGGGCGTCGCGAACGCGGTGTGGGTGGGCGTCCACGACACCTTCGCGCAGTCGTCGGCGTTCCCGAAGGCCCACCCGGGCCGCGAGTCGCCGCTGGTCGCGCAGAACGGCGGCTTCATCACCAAGGCCACCGTCCACGCCGGGCAGGCGGTCGCCCTCCCCCTCGTCGGCGTCGCCCCGGACCAGATGCCGGACAGCGCGAAGAAGGCCGTGGCCGCCAGGTCCGAGCCGGGGAGGATCACCGGCACCACCTGGCAGGACTTCACGCGCGGCAAGGGTGTCGGCCGGCTCGGCGCGCCCGACCCGTCCGAGCTGGGCTATGCCGGGATGCGGATCGAGGCGGTGAAGGACGGCAAGGTGGTCGCCTCCGCCAAGGCCGCCGGCGACGGCACCTTCACCCTGCCCGCCTCGGCCGACGGGGCCCGGCTGCGGCTCCCGGCGAGCAACTTCAAGGAGCCGTACAACGGCGTCGAGTGGCTCGGCCCGGCGCTGGTCACCCCGGCGATCATCGGGGCGTACGTGTGGATGTGGGCGGGCTTCGCGATGGTGCTGATCGCGGCCGGTCTCGCGGGCGTGCCCCGGGAGCTGCTGGAAGCGGCGCGGGTGGACGGCGCCAACGAGTGGCAGGTGTTCCGCAGGGTCACCGTGCCGCTGCTCGCGCCGGTCCTCGCGGTCGTCACCGTCACGCTGATGATCAACGTGCTGAAGGTGTTCGACCTCGTCTACATCATCGCGCCGGGCTCCTCCCAGGACGACGCCGACGTGCTCGCCCTGGAGCTGTACCGCAAGGGCTTCGCGGAGAACCAGCCGGGCGTCGCGAGCGCGATCGCGGTGCTACTGCTGGTGCTGGTGATCCCGGTGATGGCGTTCAACATCCGTCGGCTGAGGCGGGAGGTGCGGCGATGACGGCGAGCGCCGGAAGCATCGGGAAGGTCGGGCCCGTCCGGACGGTGAAGGCGCGGCAGTCCCTCGGCTCGAAGATCGCCGAGAGGCTGAGCGGCGGCCTGGTCCGGGTGTTCCTGATCGTCGTGGGCCTGTTCTGGCTGGTGCCGACGTTCGGTCTGCTCATCTCCTCGCTGCGCGCGCCCGAGGACATGAGCGCGAGCGGCTGGTGGAAGGTGTTCACCAAGCCGTCCCAGCTGACCTTCGACAGCTACCGCAAGCTGCTGGAGAACGGCGACATCACCCACTCCCTGTGGAACACCGTGCTGATCACGGTCCCGGCGACACTGCTGGTCGTCGTGGTCGGCTCCCTCGCGGGCTACGCGTTCGCGTGGATGGAGTTCCCGGGCCGGGACTGGTGGTTCCTGGGAGTGGTGAGCCTGCTGGTGGTGCCGGTGCAGGTGGCGCTGATCCCGATCGCCGAACTGTTCGGCAGGATCGGCCTGTTCGGGACGATCCTCGGGGTGATCCTGTTCCACACCGGCTTCGGACTGCCGTTCGCGGTGTTCCTGCTGCGGAACTTCTTCGCGGAGATCCCGCGCGAGCTGCTGGAGGCGGCCCGCCTGGACGGCGCCGGTGAACTACGGCTGTTCGCCCGGGTGGTGATGCCGCTCGGCGGGCCGGCGATCGCCAGCCTCGCCATCTTCCAGTTCCTGTGGGTGTGGAACGACATGCTGGTCGCGCTGGTGTTCACCAAGTCGGGCACCCAGCCGATCACGGTCGCGCTGCAGACGCAGGTACGGCAGTTCGGCAACAACATCGACGTGCTGGCACCCGGCGCGTTCATCTCCATGGTGATCCCGCTGGCCGTGTTCTTCGCGTTCCAGCGGCAGTTCGTGTCCGGGGTGATGGCGGGCGCGGTCAAGTAGCCACGGCCACCGGCTGCGACGAGGGCGGGCCTTTCCGGGCCCGCCTTCTTGCGTTCACCCGCCGTCCCCCACATGCCGCATGAACCGTAACCAATTCACACCATCGGCCGTTTCCGGTCAGAACCCCCGCGCCGACCGACGACCCATGGATGCCCCTTGCCCAGGTTCAGTGTCATTGTCCCCGCGTACAAGGTCCAGGCGTATCTCTCCGAGTGCCTGGACTCGGTGCTCTCGCAGTCGTATCCCGATCTGGAACTGATCGCCGTGGACGACTGCTCACCGGACGCCTGCGGGGCGATCATCGACGAGTACGCGGCCCGCGACGCGCGCGTGCGGCCCGTGCACCTGGCCGAGAACCAGGGGCTCGGGCGGGCCCGGAACGCCGGGCTGGCCGAGGCGACCGGTGACTACCTGGTCTTCCTGGACAGCGACGACACCCTCACCCCGGACGCGCTGCGCTCGATGGCCGACCGGATCAAGGAGTCCGGCGAACCCGACGTCCTGGTGTACGACTACGCGCGCACCTACTGGGACGGCCGGGCGGTGCGCAACCAGCTGTCCGCCCCGCTCACCGAGCAGGGCCCGGCGCCGTTCCGCCTGGAGGACCGGCCGGGGCTGCTCCGGGTGCTGATGGTGGCCTGGAACAAGGCGTGCCGGCGGGAGTTCGTGGCCGGCCACGGTTTCACCTTCCCGCCGGGCTACTACGAGGACACCCCCTGGACCTTCCCGGTGCTGATGGCGGCGGAGTCGATCGCCACCCTGGACCGGGTGTGCGTGCACTACCGGCAGCGCCGGCAGGGCAACATCCTCGGCACCACCAGCCGTGAGCACTTCGATCTCTTCGAGCAGTACGACCGGGTGTTCGCGTATGTCGAGGCCCATCCCGAACTGGCGCGGTGGCGGCCGGACCTGTTCCGCCGCATGATCGACCACTACGCCACGGTGTTCGCCATGCCGGACCGGGTGCCGCGCGGCAGCCACGGCGAGTTCCTGCGCCGGGCCCGCGCCCACTACCGCCGCTACCGGGTCCCCGGCACCCGGATGCGGCGGCGCAACGTCCTGGTCCGCTTCGGTCTGCACCGCACCTTCCGCGCGTTCCGGCTGGTCTCTGCGGCGCGCCGGCGCATGTCCAAGGCGGTGGTGAAGCTGGTCCGCGCCGTGCGGACCGGAGTGCTGCGGCTGCACTACCGGATCCAGCTGTGGCTGCCCGTCCGCACCGACCGGGCGGTGTTCACCTCCGGGGCCGGCCGGGGTCACGGCGGCGACCCCGGCGCCCTGGAGGAGGCCTTCCGCACCCACGCCCCGCACATCCGCACCGCCTGGATCGCCCGCCCCGAGCACCAGCACGCGGTCCCGCCCGGCCCGCGCCGGCTGCGGCCCGGCAGCGCCGCCTACTGGACGGCGCTGGCCCGCGCCAGGTACCTGGTCACCGACGACGTACTGGACCCGGACCTGCGCAAGCGGCCCGGGCAGATCCTGGTCCAGACCCGGCGGGGCACCCCGCTCAAGCACATGGGCCTGGACCTCCAGGAGCGCCCCGCGGCGGCCCGCGACACCGACTTCGCCGAACTGCTGCGGGGCGTCGACCAGTGGGACCTCGTCCTGTCCGGCAACCGGCACTCGACCCTGACCTGGGAGCGGGTCTTCCCGGGCCGCTACACCACGCTGGAGTACGGCGCCCCGCGCAACGACGTCTTCCAGCGGGCGACCTCCGCGGACGTGACCCGGCTGCGCGAGTCGCTGGGCATCCCGGAGAACGCGGTGGCGATCCTGTACGCGCCGACCTTCCGCGACCATCTGCGCACCCAGCGCCCGCTGCTGGACCTGGAGCGGATCGTGCGCCGCCTCGGCCCGCGCTTCGTGATCCTGGCCCGGCCCCACCCCGTGCACGGCGGCGGCCCCCTGGGCACGGGCGGCCGGATCATCGACGTCGGTGACCGCGCGAGCGTGGAGTCGCTGTGTCTGGCCTCGGACGTGCTGGTCACCGACTACTCGTCGATCATGTTCGACTACGCCAACCTGGACCGGCCGATCGTGGTCCACACCGGCGACTGGGAGGCATACCAGGCGGCCCGCGGTACCTACTTCGACCTGCGTGCCTTCCCGCCGGGCGCGGTCGCGCGCAGCGAGGACGAGCTGATCGACATCTTCGCGACCGGACACTGGCGCGGCTCGCGCTCGGCCCAGCTGCGGGCGACGTTCCGGCAGCGCTTCTGCCCGTACGACGACGGACGCGCCGCCGAGCGGGTCGTACGGCATGTGGTGCTGGGCGGGACGGGCCTGCCTCCGGTGGTGCCGCTCAAGGAGCGCAAGCCGGTGCCGTCGGCCTGTGCGCGCTCGCCGCTGGCCACCGTGCCGCAACCTGCCGGTCCCCTTTCCGTCACCGAGAGGCGATGAACGGCGTTGGTCCCTCCGGGAGTCCCCGTGTCCCTCGGCTCGACGCGGCCCGTCCCGAGCCGGCCGTCCACCTGGCGTCCGGCGGGGCGGCCCGGTCGCATGGCAGGTCTCGTCCGCAGGACACGCGTCCGCAAGACAACAGAGAGAACAGCATGCCCCGCTTCAGCATCATCGTCCCGTCCCACGGCGTCGCCGCCCGGCTGTCCCAGGCGCTGGACTCGGTCCTCGGCCAGTCGTTCGGTGATCTGCAGCTGATCCCGGTCTGCGACGCCCCCGACTCCCCGGCCGCCGCCGTCGCCGCCGGACACACCGAGCGGGACTCCCGGGTGATCCCGGTCCACTCGCCGCCGTCCGCCGGTCTGAGCGGGGCGCGCAATGCCGGGATCCGGGCCGCGACCGGCGCGTATGTGCTGTTCCTCGACGGCGACGACCTGCTGCTGCCGGGCGCGCTCGCGGCGCTGGACGCCCGGCTGACCGAGACCGCCGACGTGGACGTGCTCTATGCCGAGCACGAGCGCGCCCCCTGGTGGGAGGGCGAGCCGACCAACCCGGCCAGGCCCCTGTTCGCCGGGGCCCCGAAAAACGCCTTCGCCCCCGCCGACCTGCCGGAGCTGACCGGCGTGCAGCTCCCGGCCTGGAGCGCGGTCTACCGCCGCGGCTTCCTCACCGAGCACGAACTCACCTTTCCGGACAGCCACTTCACCGACCTCGGCTGGGGCGGGCTCACCACGCTCGCGGCCGGGCGGATCGCGGTGCTGCGCCGGGTCGTCGTACGGCACCGGCTGCGCCGGCAGGGCAGCCGGCTCAATCTCCCGGGGCCGCACCAGCACGACCTGCTCGACCAGGTGGAGCTGGTGCTGACCCGGGCCGCCGAACAGGAGCTGCCCGCCGAGCGGGCGCGCGCGCTCTTCGAGCAGCTGTTCACCTGTGTGCTGAAGACCGCGTCCCGGCCCGAGCGGCTGCCGTCCGGGCACCGGGCGTTCTTCCGCCGCGCCGCCCGGCTCTACCGGCGCCACCGGCCGGCCGGTTTCCGGGCGCCGGACGGCAGCCTGGGCGTGCAGCACCGGCTGCTGGCGACCGGGGCGTACAGCGCGTTCCGGGCGTTGCGCGGCGCCAACCAGCTGGCCTCGAACGCCGCCGAGCGCCTGCCGCGCCCGCGCGCGGTGCGCACCCGGCTGCGCTACATCCGCGATCTGCGCCGCCCGCTCGACGAGAACCTGGCCGTGTACTGCGCCTACTGGGGCCGGGGCTACGCCTGCAACCCGGCCGCGATCCACGCCAAGGCCCGCGAACTCGCCCCGGACATCCGCTCGGTGTTCCTGGTCGAGGCCGACCAGACGCACGCGATGCCGGAGGACGTGGAGTACGCGGTGATCGGCTCCCGCCGCTACTGGGAGGTGCTGGCCCGGGCCAAGTACCTGATCAACAACGCCAACTTCGCCGAGGGGATCGTCAAGCGCCCCGGCAGTGTGCACCTCCAGACCCAGCACGGCACCCCGCTGAAGACGATGGGCGTGGACCAGTCGACGTACCCGGTGGTGGCGGCGCAGTCGGGCAGCTTCACCAGGCTGCTGGGCCGGGTGGACCGCTGGGACTTCAACCTCTCCGCCAACCGCCACTCCACCCAGATGTGGGAGCGCGCCTTCCCCGGCTCCTGGGAGGCGCTGGAGTACGGCTATCCGCGCAACGACGTCTACTGCACGGCGACCGCCGAGGACGTGGCGCGGATCAGACGGCGGCTGGGCGTCCCGGAGGGCAGCACGGCCGTCCTCTACGCACCCACCCACCGCGACCACCACACCGGCTTCGAGCCCGGCCTGGACCTGGAGGCCTTCTGCGAGGCGGCCGGCGAGGACGTCGTCGTGCTGCTGCGCGCCCACTACTTCTACGACCAGGGGCGGCTCGGCCGCGGCGACGGCCGCGTCATCGACGTCACCGCGCACCGCTCCTCGGAGGACGTGTGCCTGGCGGCGGACGCGCTGGTCACCGACTACTCCTCGATCATGTTCGACTACGCCAACCTGGACCGGCCGATCGTCGTGTACGCCGACGACTGGGAGGTGTACCGGGAGACGCGGGGCGTCTACTTCGACCTGCCGGCCGAGCCGCCGGGACCGGTCGCGCGCACCCCGAAGGAGCTGGCCGCCGTCTTCCGTGACGGCTCGTACGCGGGCGCGGAGGCCGCGGCGCTGCGGGCCGCGTTCCGGGAGCGGTTCTGCGAGTTCGACGACGGCCGGGCCGCCGAGCGCGTCGTACGGCGGGTGCTGCTCGGCGAGCCGCCGGAGGCGGTCCCGCCCGTGATCCCGCTCGCCCAGCGCGTCCCCGCCCCGGCCGCCGCGACCCTCGTGAGGAGCTGACCCGCCGTGCCCCGCTTCAGTCTGATCGCGCCCTGTTTCAAGGTGCAGGGCTTTCTGCGCGAGTGCCTGGACTCGGTGCTGCTGCAGTCCTTCAGCGACTTCGAGCTGATCGCCGTGGACGACCGCTCCCCGGACGGCTGCGGCGCGATCCTCGACGAGTACGCCGAGCGCGACCCGCGCGTGCAGGTGCTGCACCTGCCGAAGAACGTGGGCCTCGGCCGGGCCCGCAACGCCGGGATGCCGCACGCCACCGGCGACTACCTGTTCTTCCTGGACAGCGACGACACCCTCACCCCGGGCGCGCTGCGGGCCATCGCCGACCGGCTGGCGGAGGCCACGGACCCGGACGTGCTGGTCTTCGACTACGCGCGCACCTACTGGTGGGGCGGCACCCGGCGCAACGCCCTGGCCGAGGTGCTCGCCGAGGCCGGCCCGGACACCTTCACCGCCGACGAGTTCCCGCGGATCCTGGACCTGCTGATGGTGGTGTGGAACAAGGTCTACCGGCGGGAGTTCGTGGTGTCGGAGGGCTTCGCGTTCCCCCCGGGCTACTACGAGGACACGCCCTGGACCTTCCCGGTCATGCTCAGCGCCCGGCGGATCGCCGCGCTGGACCGGATCTGCCTGAACTACCGGCAGCGCCGGCAGGGCAACATCCTGTCCACGACCAGCCGCGAGCACTTCGACATCCACGACCAGTACGAGCGGGTCTTCGCGTTCGTCGAGCAGCACCCTCGGCTCGCGCACTGGCGGCCGTATCTGCACCGCAAGATGGGCGAGCACTGCCTCGACATCCTCGCCAAGCCGGACCGGCTGCCGCCCGCCGACAAGGCCGAGTTCTTCCGGCGCACGCGGGAGATGTTCCGCCGTCACAAGCCGGCGGAGGGCGCCCTGACCGGCGGCGAGGCCGGCCTGCTGCAGGGCTCCTGGACGGCGTACCGGATCAGACGGCAGGCGGCGCGCGCCGGGGAGGAGGCGGCGCGCCGTGCCGGTCTGGTCCGGGACGTGGCCGCCGCGCGGGCCCGCGCCGGCTGGGCGGCCGTGCACACGCACCGGCCGCTGGACCCGAACCTGGTCGTCTACTCGGCGTCCTCGCACCGGGGCATGCTGGGCGACCCGGCCGCCGTGTACGCCAAGGCCCGGGAGATCGCCCCGCAGTTGCGCGGGGTGTGGGTGGTGAAGGACGAGGAGACCGCCGCCCGGCTGCCGCCCGAGGTGGAGCACGTGGTCCTGGGCTCCCGGCGCTGTCTGGAGGTCACGGCGCGGGCGAAGTTCTTCGTGAACGACGTCAACTGGCCCGGCACGATCGCCAAGCGGCCCGGCAGCGTGCACATCCACACCCACCAGGGGACCCCGCTGAAGTACATGGGCGCCGACCTGCTGGACAAGCCGGGCGCCCGGCTCGGCCTCGACGTGCCGCAGCTGCTGCGCCGGGCCGACCGCTGGGACTACAGCCTGGTCGCCAACCGCCACTCCGAGCTGGTCTGGGAACGGGCCTACCCCTGCCACTTCACCTCGCTGCGCACGGGCAGCCCGCGCAACGACGTGCTCGTGAACGGCGGTGCCAGTGACTTCCGGCAGCGGTACGGCATCCCGGAGACGGACACGGTCGTGCTGTACGCGCCGACCCGCCGGGACTACCGCCGCAGCGGGCATGTGGACCGGATCGACCTCGCCCGGTTCGCGGCGGACCTGGGCGAAAGCCTGGGCGAAGGCAGGGGTGAGCTGCGTGGCGGGGGCCGGGGCGGGGGGCTCACGCTGGTGGTCCGGCTGCACCCGTCGCTGGCGACCGGTCCCGCGCGCGGGATGGGGCTGGCCGAGCTGGCCCGGCGCGGGATCGTGGTCGACGCGACCGACGAGCCGTGCGTCGAGGACGTCCTGCTCGCTTCGGACGCGCTCGTCACGGACTACTCGGGGGTGATGTTCGACTACGCCTGTCTGGACCGGCCGATCGTGGTGCACGCCGACGACTGGCCCGCGTACACGGCGAGCCGGGGCGCTTACTTCGACATCACCGCCGAGCCGCCCGGCCATGTCGCCCGCTCCTACCGCGAGCTGGCCTGGCTGTTCGCCTCGGGGTCCTGGCGGGACGAGGAGTCGGCGCGGCTGCGCGCGCTCTTCCGGGCCCGGTTCTGCGAGTTCGACGACGGCCGGGCCGCCGAGCGGGTCGTACGGACGCTGCTGCTCGGCGAGCCGATGAGCGGCCCGGGTGAGGTCCGGATCCCGGGTCAGGCGGCCGGCCAGGGCACGCTGACGTCGGCGTAGGGCGCGGGGGTGCCGGTGCCGAGTCGGCCACCGGCACCCCGGGACGCGTGGGTCACTCGATGACGAGGTCGACGTCGATGTTGCCGCGGGTGGCGTTGGAGTAGGGGCAGACCTGGTGGGCGGTCTCGACCAGCTTGCGGCCGGTCGCCTCGTCCACGGTGTCGGGCAGCTCGACGCGCAGCGTCACCTTCAGCCCGAAGCCCTCGCCCTGCTTGCCGATGCCGACCTCGGCGGTCACCGCGGCGTCGCTGACGTCGACCTTGGCCTGCCGGCCGACGAGGCCGAGGGCGCTGCCGAAGCAGGCGGCGTAACCGGCGGCGAAGAGCTGCTCGGGGTTGGTGCCCTGGCCGTTGCCGCCCAGCTCCACCGGAGGGGCCAGCTTGAGGTCGATCTTGCCGTCGTTGGAGACGGCACGACCGTCACGGCCGTGGGTGGCGGTGGCGACTGCGGTGTAGAGCGCGTCCATGGGGACCCGTCCTCTCGATCGTTCGATGCGGTGTCCGTCGCGAGGTTGTCGCGTGGTTGTCGCTTGGTTGCGAGTACGAGTAGAGCACACAATTAAGTTGTGCACAACTAAATGGGCCGCAAGAGCTATCCTGGACCCATGACCACCTCGCCGGCCTTCCCCGCCGAAGCCGACTGGCTCCGACTGGACCGCCAGATCTGCTTCTCCCTGCACGCCGCGTCCCGCGCCTTCAACGGCGTCTACCGGGTGATCCTCAAGGACCTCGAGCTCACCTATCCGCAGTACCTGGTCATGCTGGTGCTCTGGGAGCAGGGCGACCTGCCCGTCAAGAAGCTCGGCGAGCATCTGCGGCTCGACTCCGGCACGCTCTCCCCGCTGGTCAAGCGGCTGGAGGGGGCCGGTCTGGTGCGCCGGGAGCGCAGCGCCGAGGACGAGCGCTCGGTGCGGGTCCGGCTCACCGAGGAGGGCGCGGCGCTGCGCGAGCGGGCCCTGGAGGTGCCGCGCCGCATCGCCCGGGCGACCGGCTTCGAGCTGGCGGAGATCGTCGAGCTGCGCGAACGCCTCGACCGGCTCACGACCGCACTGGACGCAGCGGCCCTCACAGCGGCGGCCGAGGAGACCCGGCCCGCGCCGACGGGGGCTTGACCGGGTCATGGGGCTTCCCGGCGTCACGGACGTACAGCCGTACGGCCATCCCGCCCCGCCGGACCTCCTCCCGCGCGGTGAAGTCCCGCCCCAGTACGGCTAGCTTGGCCCGCTCGGTGGGCCTGCGCGGACTCCAGCGCCCGGCGAGCAGAGCCGGGTCCGCCACGACCCACACCCGCTCCAGCCGATCCATCAGCCACTTCATCCGACGAGGCCCGGCCTCCCGCCCGTAGAGCGTCCCCGACCCGGCGGCCCCCTCCACCAGGGCCACATCCCGAGCCTCCCGGAAAGCGCCCGGATAGGTCAGCGCCACGTTCCGCGCACTCGCCGGCAGGTACAGCACGGCGTCCCCGGGCGCCAACTCCCGTGCCACGACCCGTGAAACGGCCGCGAGATCGTCGGGCCGGGTGCCCGGGCTGCGGTCCGCGCGGAGGAGGGGGAGCTGATGGAGAAAGGCGAGCGCGATCGCCAGGACACCGGTGAGGGTGACAATGGGGATGTGCCGGGGAAACCGCGCCACCCTGCGGCGCCGCAGCAGAGGGCACTTCAGAGGGCGACCCACCACCCCCGCCACCCGTTCGGCCCCCGCCGCCACCAGCAACGGCGCCCCGCTCAGCGCGTACAGCACATACCGGTCGACGAACAGCGGCGAGGCCTGGGAGGCCAGCATCAGCACCACGGGCGGCACCACCGTCAACGGCAAGGCCACCCCCGCAAGAGTGATCTCGCCCCGCCGCCCCACAAGCCCCGCCGACCCGAGCAACGCAAGGCCCAGACACACCGCGTACACCGCGCCCGAAGGCCCGAGAAACGCCCGCAACAGCCCTTCCGCCGTCACCGCCGTAGGCCTCCGCAGCCACGCCACCTGCGCCGCCTGCCCCCGCGACACAAGAACCATCGGCACCAGCGACACCGCCACCCCGCCCGCCGCACACCCCCACGCCCGCAACACCCGCCCCCCGACCCGGCCCAGCGCCAGTGACACCGCGTGGGCGCACAGCAGCAGCACCGCGAACTCGTGCAGCCAGCAGGTGAGTGCGAGGACGGCGCCGTACGCGGCCCAGGAACCCGTGGAACCGTGCTGCACGGCGCGGACGAACAGCAGCGTCGCCCCGGTGGCCCCGGCGGCGACCAGGGCGTAGCTGCGGCCCTCCTGCGCGTAGTGGCCGGTCATCGGTACGACGGCGTACAGCAGCCCGGCCCACAGTCCGACGCGCGGCCGGGCCAGCCGGGTGCCGAGTGCGGCCACCAGCGCGGCCGTCACCGCCGCCGCGCACACCGACGGCAGCCGCAGCACGACCTCGCCGGGGTGAACGGTGAGCACGGCGTGCGCAAGGAGGTAGTACAGCCCGTGCACGGCGTCCACATCGTGCAGCAGCAGCCAGATCTGCGGCACCGTACGCCGGCCGACCTGGAAGCTGACCGCCTCGTCGCGCCACATCCCGCCCCGGTCCAGCCCCCAGAGCCCGACCGCGAGCATGACCAGCGCGGGCACCCCCACGGCGGTGCGGCGGCGGAGCCGGGCGCGGTGGCCGCGGGGCACGCGCGCCGCCCCGCCCACCGGCGCGACGACCGCCGTCGCAGCCGTCCTGTGCGACTGCGGTTTCACAAGAAGCCCGACGTTCACCGCGGTCCGCCCGATCTTTTGCGATTAGCCAGCGTTTTCCGGTCATGACGGCGTATCGGTGGGGATACGCCATTCGCGGCGATTAGGCTCCCATGCGATGAACCGTCTCCGTGTCAACTCCCGTTCGGCGCTCGGCGTCACTGCCCTCTGGCTGGCGAGCCGCGCCCTGATGCTGTGGCTGCTCGCACACGACGACACCCCGCTGCTCGGCGGGGGCACGGTGTCCCGTGAGGTGTCGCGGCTGTACGTCGAGTGGTACGGCGTCCTCGCGCACGGCGCGTTCCCGACGCACGACGTGCTGTGGCAGTACCCGCCGGGCGCCGGCGTGCTGCTGCTGGCGCCGCGCCTGCTGCCGTGGCTGCCGTACTTCGAGGCTTTCGTCGTGCTCACGCTGGCCGTGGACGCGCTGGTCACGGCGGCGCTGACCCGCGCGGGCGGACGTCCCGGGCACAGCCTGCTCGGCGCGGCGCTGTGGACGGGCGGCCTGCCGCTGCTGCTGCACCTCCCGCTCGCCCGGTACGACGTCCAGGTCACCGCCCTCGCGGTGCTCTCCCTGCTGATGCTGAAGCGCTCCACGCGCGCGTGCGGGGTGCTCGGGGCGCTGGGAGCGCTGGTGAAGGTGTGGCCGGCGCTGGTGCTGCTGGGCACGCCCCGGGGGCCGGCGTCACGCCGGGCGTGGGGATGGGCGGCGGCCGCCGGAACCGCCTCCCTCGGAGCACTCGCCGTGCTGTTCGACCACCCCTTGTCCTTTCTGCAGGGGCAGGGCGGGCGGGGCGTGCAGATCGAGTCGCTCGGCGGTACGGTGCTGAACCTGGCGCGGCACGCCGGCTGGCCGGGCCGGGCGCGCTACCAGTACGGCGCGACCGAGCTGGTCGGCCCGCACGTGTACGCCGTCGCCACCCTCTCCCTGACGCTGACGTCGGTCTCCCTCACGCTGCTGGTGCTGTGGCGGTT
Source organism: Streptomyces sp. NPDC031426 (assembly GCF_055581585.1). Lineage (NCBI taxonomy): Bacteria > Bacillati > Actinomycetota > Actinomycetes > Kitasatosporales > Streptomycetaceae > Streptomyces > Streptomyces sp. NPDC031426. The sequence goes on along the minus strand of NZ_JBVIJE010000016.1, from coordinate 41,278 downwards.
GCAGGCGCAGCGCTGGAGCGAGGCCACGCCGTACGACGCGGCGCTGAGCGCGGTGCTGCTGTTCACGGTCACCAGCCGGGTGATCAGCCCCCAGTACATGGTCTGGCTGCTCGGTCTCGCCGCGGTGTGCCTGACCTCGCGGCACACCAGCCAGCGGCCGGTGGCGGCGCTGGTCCTCGCGGCGGCCGCGCTGAGCACCCTGGTGTTCCCGATGCACTACGCCGAGGTGGTCAACGGCACCTGGGCGGGCTGTCTGCTGATGCTGGCCCGCAACGGCATCCTGGCGGCCGCGGCCGTACTCTCGTTCATGCGGCTGTGGCGATCGACGGGTCCGGATGAAAAGACCGTGCAAACAACGGAACCCCGAGCCGGTTCCGACCGTCTTCCGGACCGCGCGCTAAGTCTTTCTTAACGTCTTATTACCGAAGAATTCTACGCTCCCGCCCTGTGGACCCGATGCGATCAGACCCGACCGACACATCCGATACAGCTGGTACCGCCGAGTCGCCGCGCCCAGCGCAGGTCGGTGTCGTCGTCATCGGCTACAACGACAGTACCCATGTGGGTGATGCCGTACGCTCGGCGCTCGCCCAGGGGCCGGCGGTCGCCGAGGTCGTCGCCGTGGACGACTGCTCCACGGACGGCAGCGCCGAGCTGCTCGACCGGCTGGCCGCCGACGAGCCCAGGCTGCGGGTGGTGCGCCGGGATGTGAACAGCGGTGGCTGCGGCAGCCCGCGCAACGCCGGGATCGACGCAGTGACCACACCGTACGTGATGTTCCTGGACAGCGACGACGTCCTGCCGCCCGGCGCGGTGGACGCGCTGCTGGCGGCGGCCACCGGGGCGCACGCCGAGGTCACGAGCGGGCTGTGCGTGCGCCGGGAGCTGCCGTCGGGGCGCGAACAACCCTGGCAGGCGCCGCTCTACACGGCGCACACCGTGCTCGCGCGCCCCTCGCAGCAGCCGCGCCTGGTCCACGACACGCTGTGCGTCAACAAGCTGTACCGCACCGACTTCCTGCGCGAGCACGACATCCGCTTCCCCGAGGGCCGCTTCCTCTACGAGGACATCGTCTTCACCGCGCGCGTGCTGGCCGCCGGCCCGCGCCTCGCGCTCATACCGGACCTCGTGTACGTGTGGCACGTGCGCCGTGCCGCCGAGCAGCTGTCGCTCTCGCTGGACCGGGAGCACATCGACAACTGGAAGGCGCGCGTGACGGCGTGCGCGCTGGCGTACGAGATCTTGCTGAGCGCCGGGCAGAAGGAGCTGGCGCGGGCGGCGCGGGCCAAGTTCCTCGACCACGAGGTGCGCATGTACGCGCGTGAGCTGGGGTTGCGTGACGCGGACTACCGGCGCGCGTGGTGGGAGCACACCCGGGAGTACCTCGCGGGCTATGACGCCGCCGACTGGGAGCTGAACCCGGGCGCTCCGGGCCGGCTGCTCGCGCGGGTCGTCCTGGAGTCGCCCGAGCCCCGCGACCTGCCCCGGCTGCGCGAGCTGGCCGCCCGGCCGGCGCGCCTGCTGCCGCCCTACGCCCGCACGGCCGACGGCGTCCCGATCTGGTCCGCCGACCTCCCCCAGGTCACCCTGACCCCGCTCCTGACCCGCCCCACCGGCATCCTCCCGCTCGCGGTCGACGCGGAACTGCAGGCACGCGCGCGTACCTCGCTGCTCCGGCTGCGACTGCACGAGCTGTACGGCAGGGTGGCCGAGGCGGGCCCACGCGAGATGGACGTGGAGTGGCACTCCCGCGACGACGACCGCACACACGGGCGCATGACGGTTCCGCTCGTGCCTTCCGGGGCGGAGACAGGCCCGGACAGCTGGTGGTCGGCCGAGTTGCCCGTCGACCTGGCCGGGCTCGGTGCGGGTACCTGGGATCTGCGGCTGACCGTGCGCTTCGCCGACGGCGCAGAGCGCGAAGTGACGGCGCACGCCCTGGCGGGCGCCGGACGGCTCGGCCGACGCGCCGTCCCGAGCGCCCGGCACGTCGTGCTCCTGGTGCAGCCGTACGCCACGCACTCCGGCGCGCTGGCCGTGCGCATGGCGACCGGCGTGCGCGGGGTGTGGCAGGTGGTGCGCAGCCGACTCCGCCGCCTGCTTCACTGACACCCAGCGCTTCACCGGGACACCCGCTGATCCGGCGGGACGCCCACTGCTTCACTGAGAGAGATGCCCGCTGCTCCACCGAGCAGCTGAACGGGCCAACTGACGAGGAGACGGCCGCAATGACCTGGCTGATCACCGGCGGTGCCGGATACATCGGGGCACATGTCGTACGGGCGATGACCGAGGCGGGCGAGCGCACGGTCGTCTACGACGATCTGTCCACCGGCGTCGCCGAGCGCGTGCCGGCCGGGGTCCCCCTGGTGCGGGGCTCGGTCCTGGACGCCGAGCGGGTCGCCCGCACGCTCGCCGAGCACGAGATCACCGGGGTCGTGCACCTGGCGGCGAAGAAGCAGGTGGGCGAGTCGGTGGAGCGACCGCTGCACTACTACCGGGAGAACGTGGAGGGTCTGCGCACCCTCCTGGAGGCGGTGACGAAGGCGGAGGTCCCGTCCTTCGTCTTCTCCTCCTCGGCCGCCGTCTACGGCATGCCGGACGTCGACCTGGTGACGGAGGAGACCCCCTGTCTGCCGCTGTCCCCCTACGGCGAGACGAAGCTGGCCGGCGAGTGGCTGGTCCGCGCGACGGGCAGGGCGACCGGCATGTCCACGGCGTCCCTGCGCTACTTCAACGTGGCGGGCGCGGCCGGCCCCGAACTCGCCGACACCGGTGTGTTCAACCTCATCCCGATGGTCTTCGAGAAGCTCACCGAGGGCGCGCCGCCGCGCATCTTCGGCGACGACTACCCGACGTCGGACGGCACCTGTGTGCGCGACTACATCCACGTGGTCGACCTGGCCGAGGCCCACGTCACCGTCGCCCGTGCCCTGGCCTCCTCCCCGGGCAGTGATCTGACCCTCAACATCGGTCGCGGCGAGGGGGTGTCGGTCCGCGAGATGATCGACCGCATCAACGCGGTCACCGGCTACGACCGCCCGCCGACCGTCACCCCGCGCCGCCCCGGCGACCCGGCACGCGTCGTCGCCTCGGCCAACCGCATCGGCACGGAACTGGGCTGGCAGGCCAAGTACGACGTCCAGGACATGATCACCTCGGCCTGGGAGGGCTGGGTCCACCACCACCCGGAGGCGGCGCGGTCGTAGGCTCCGCGGGTGAACGTTCCCGCAGATCTCGAACGCGCGATCGGCGCCGTACTCGGCTCCGCCGTCGGGGACGCCCTCGGAGCGCCCTTCGAGTTCGGCCCCGAGGGCGCCTTCTCCGCCCGTTTCCCCCGCCCCGGACACGGCGGCGAGATGTGCGGAGGCGGGGGCTGGGAGCCCGGCGAGGCGACGGACGACACCCAGACGGCGGTCCTGGTCGCCGAGTCCCTGCTGGACCACGGCGGCCTGGACCTGCCCGATGTCTTCCGGCGCTTCCAGCGGTGGGCGGCGGCCGACCCGAAGGACATCGGCCTCCAGACGGAGGCGGTCCTGACCGGTGGCGACCCCTGGGACACGGCCGCCGCACTGCACTTCCAGGTGAACCAACGGGCCGCGGGCAACGGCGCGTTGATGCGGGCGGCCCCTTCCGCGGTGCACTTCGCCCGCGACGGCCGCGAGACCACCATGGACGCCGCCCGCCGTCTCTCCGCGCTCACCCACGGCGACCGCGCGGCGTGGGAGGGCACGGCGGTGCTGCACGACCTGGTCCGCGTGGCCCTGGAGGGCCCGGACCCGCTCGGCGCCGTACCGGAAACCCTGGCCGCCCTCCACCCCGATCACCGGCGCGATACTCGGTGGTCCTCTCCACCGACTGGCACCCCGACCAGGCAACCGAGTTCAACGGCGCGGTGTGGCCCTGCCTGGGCTCGGCCGTATGGGCGCTGCGGACCACGACGTCGTACGAGGAAGCGGTCCGCGCGGCGATCGACCTCGGCGGGGACACGGACACGGTGGCGGCGGTCACCGGGGCGCTGGCGGGGGCGACGTACGGGGCCGGCGCCATACCGGAACGCTGGACCGAACTCCTGCACGTGCCGCTACCGGGATTCGCCGACCGCGTACTGCGCGCCCAGGACCTGGCCGAACTGGCCGAGCGGCTGGTCGTACCCGGGTAGCCGGGCAGACGTGCCGCAGCTCACAACGCCTTGAGCGCCCCCGCCGTGGCCCGGGCCAGATGCTCCAGATAGCCCTTGGGCAGCTTCGGGGAGCGGATCACCACCGCGCGCCAGTACAACGGGCCGGAGATCAGGTCGAGCGCGAGGTCCGGATCGACGCCCGCGCGCACCTCCCCGCGCTCCTCCGCCGCCGCGACGATCTTGCTGGCCACGCCCTCCTGGCCGTCCCGCAGGGCCTTCTGGAAGGCGTCGGCGATGTCGGGATTGCGGGCCGCCTCCGCCTGCAGGTCGGGGATGATCTGCGAGGCGACCGGGTGGCGCAGGGCGCGGGACGTCACCTCGTAGAGGAGGCGGAGGTCGCCCTCCAGGGAGCCCGTGTCGGGGACCGGCAGGCCGAGCACCGCCATCGCCGAGACGACGTCCAGGACCAGGTGCAGCTTGGACCGCCACCGCCGGTACACCGCCGTCTTGCCGACACCCGCCCGCCGCGCGATGCCCTCGATGGACATCCGCGCGTATCCGACCGCCGCGAGTTCCCCGAAGACCGCCGCCCGGATGGCCTCGGTCACATCCTCCCTGAGTACGGCGGCCCCGGCAGGGGTCCGGCGGCGCGCACGCGTCGAGGGCTCGTCGGCGTTCGTCGTCATGTCCCACAGCATATTGCCGTTACGACGAAACGGTTGCGTTCCGACGTCGATTCGTTCTACGCTCGCGATGCGACGATACGGTCCCGTCCCGACGTAAGAGAACGTGAAGAGAATCGTAAGGAAACGTCGGACCTCGTGACCGTGCGCGCCCCGGCTGCCGGCCGGGCCGCGGCATCCCCTCCCCCGAGTGAAAGCAGCGGATGTGAGCCAGGTCCTCGACACACCGCCCCCCACCCAGGCCCCGGCCGACGACGACCTCGCGGCACTGGCCGCCCGCCACGGCCTGTCGGTCAGTGGCGCCCGCCCCAGCCTGCCGGAGTACGTCCGCCAGCTGTGGGCCCGGCGCCACTTCATCACCGCTTTCGCCACCGCCAAGCTCACCGCTCAGTACAGCGAGGCGAAACTCGGCCAGATCTGGCAGGTCATGACCCCGCTGCTGAACGCGGCGGTCTACTACTTCATCTTCGGTGTGCTGCTCGGCACGAAGCACGGGGTCCCGGACTACATCCCGTTCCTTGTCACCGGCGTGTTCGTCTGGACGTTCACGCAGAGCTCGATCCAGGTCGGCACCCGCGCGATCTCCGGCAACCTCGGCCTGGTGCGCGCGCTGCACTTCCCGCGCGCCGCCCTGCCGATCTCCTTCTGCATCCAGCAGCTCCAGCAGCTGCTGTTCTCGATGGCCGCACTGGTCGTCATCCTGCTCAGCCTGGGCGTGCCGATCTCCGCCTCCTGGCTGCTGGTGATCCCCACGCTGGTCCTGCAGTTCGTGTTCAACGCGGGCATGGCGATGATCATGGCGCGGATGGGCGCGAAGACCCCGGACATCGCCCAGCTGATGCCGTTCGTGCTGCGCACCTGGATGTACGTGTCCGGCGTGATGTGGAGCATCGCCAAGCTCACCAAGAAGGACCACCTGCCGCACATCGTCACGGTTCTGCTGCAGACCAACCCGGCCGCGGTCTACATCGACCTCATGCGCTTCGCCCTGATCAAGAGCTTCCACGCCAAGCAGCTGCCCCCGCACGTGTGGCCGACGGCGATCGGCTGGGCGCTGGTCATCGGCGTCGGCGGCTTCATCTACTTCTGGAAGGCAGAGGAGAAGTACGGCCGTGGCTGAGCAGAACCCCGAGAACCCCGAGAACCCCGACGAGAAGGGCGAGGAGACTCCCGACGAGCGCATGATGCGGGAGAGGCTCGAGCGCCTCTCCCAGGCCGAGAGGATCCCCACCGTCGTCTGCGACGGCGTCGACATCGTCTACCGGGTCAACGGCACCGGCTCCGGCCGCGGCTCCGCCACCGCCGCCCTCAACCGCATCCTGCGCCGCAAGCAGGCGGAGAAGGCGGCCGGTGTGCGCCGGGTGCACGCGGTGAAGAACGTGTCGTTCGTCGCCTACAAGGGCGAGGCGATCGGCCTGATCGGCACCAACGGCTCCGGCAAGTCCACGCTGCTCAAGGCCGTCGCCGGCCTGCTGCCGGTGGAGAACGGCCACATCTACACCCATGGCCAGCCCTCCCTGCTCGGCGTCAACGCGGCCCTGATGAACGACCTGACCGGGGAGCGCAACGTCTACCTCGGCGGCCTGGCCATGGGCATGACTCGCGAGCAGATCAAAGAGCGCTACCAGGACATCGTCGACTTCTCCGGCATCAACGAGAAGGGCGACTTCATCACCCTTCCGATGCGCACGTACTCCTCCGGCATGGCCGCCCGGTTGCGCTTCTCCATCGCCGCCGCCAAGGACCATGACGTCCTGCTGATCGACGAGGCCCTGGCCACCGGCGACCGCAGGTTCCAGATGCGCTCCGAGGAACGGATCCGCGAGCTGCGCGCGACAGCGGGTACGGTCTTCCTGGTCAGCCACAACAACAAGTCGATCCGCGACACCTGTGAGCGGACCATCTGGCTGGAGCGCGGCGAGCTGCGCATGGACGGCCCCACCGAGGACGTCATGAAGGAGTACGAGGCCTTCACCGGTGACAAGAGCGACAAGAAGGCCGCTGGTAAGAAGGCAGCGTAGAAGTTGCCGGAAGTGAAACCCTAGGCTACGGAATACCCTCTTCCATACTGTCGTCCTCTTACCGTGAGCGCGGATATCCCTTTCATCCGCTTAGTGACAGTATGTTATGAAGGGCGGCCCTAGCCCACGAACCAAAGGAGTCCACTGCGATGCCCCAACTCAGCGTCATCGTCTACGGACCGAACGCACAGGGGCATCTGACAGAGTTGCTGGACTCCCTGGAAGCCCACCCCGTCCCCGCCGCCGAGGTCATCGTCGCCGCGGTCGGCGACTGGGCGCGGGAGACGGCCGAGGGCCACGCCCCCGAGACGGTGGTCGTACCGCTGCCGGAAGGCACCGGTGACGCGGCCGCCCGGGCCGCCGGCGCCGCCCGTGCGACCGGCCGCTGGCTGCACTTCGTCCACGCCAAGGACAGCCTGCCGGCGGGCGCCTCCCGGCTGATCGCCGAGCGCACCGCCGAGCTGGACGCCACCGACGGCGCCGGGGTGGACGTACTCGTCTTCGACCACCTCACCACCACCTGGCAGACCGCCGGCACCCCCTCCCGCGACGGCCGGCTCCTCGCCGCCGTCGGCCGCGAGAGCCTGCCCCTGGACGAGGCCGCCGACCTGCTGCGCCTCACCCCGCTGCTCGGCAACCGCGCCCTGCGCGCCGAGTTCTGGCGGGCACACGAGCAGCACCTCACCACCGACGACGAACCGCAGGCCGCCCACGCCGTCCTGCTGCACGCCGACCGGGTCGCCTGCCTGAACCAGGTGGCGTACGAGAACCGTGAACTGCGCCCCGAGAGCCTGCCGCCGCTCGCCCCCGAGGACCGGTTCCAGCTGATCGGCCGCTACGAGTCGCTGCTCGCCCTCGCCAAGGACCGCCGCGCCGCCCGCACGGTGCTCTACGACCTGATGATGCGCGACCTCGTGCGCACCTTCGCCGGCGAGAACCTGCCCGACGCGGTGGCCCGCGAGTTCTTCCGCCGCGCCTCCCTCGCCGCGGTCCGCTGGCGCCCCGAGAACCACGAGCGCCCGGCGGGCGTCGAGGGCGTACGGCACGCCCTGCTGGAGGAGGGCGCGTACACCAAGTACCGCGCGTTCCAGGCCGCCAACCGCACCCGCCGCGCCGCCAAGAAGGCCGTACGGACCCGTAAGAAGCAGGTCGGCGCCAAGCTCCGCGACCAGCAGTACCACCGCGCCCTGGCCCGCCCGGTCGACCCGGACCTCGCCGTGTTCGCCGCCTACTGGGAGCGCGGAGTGGCCTGCAACCCGGCCGCGATCGCCGCCAAGCTCCGCGAACTCGCCCCGCACATCCACCCGGTGTGGGTGGTGTCGAAGAGCAACGAGGCCCTGCTGCCGCCCGGCACCGACCATGTGATCCCCGGCACCCGCCGCTACTGGGAGACCCTGGCCACCGCCAAGTACCTCGTCAACAACGTCAACTTCCCCAACGCGGTGGTCAAGCGCCCCGACGCGATCCACCTCCAGACCCACCACGGCACCCCGCTCAAGCGCATGGGCCTGGACCAGATGGAACACCCGGCCGCCGCCAAGGGCCTGGACTTCGACGCCCTGCTGGCCCGCATCGACAAGTGGGACTACAGCGTCAGCGCCAACAGCCACTCCACCCGCATGTGGGAGCGTGCCTACCCGGCCCGCTACACCTCGCTGGACTACGGCTACCCGCGCAACGACGTCTTCTACTCGGCCACGGCCGCCGATGTCCGCGCCGCCCGCGAACGCCTCGGCATCCCGCGCGGCAAGACGGCCGTCCTCTACGCGCCCACGCACCGCGACTACGAGGCCGGCTTCACCCCGCGCCTGGACCTCGCGGCCCTCGCCGACCGCCTCGGCGAGGACACCGTGCTCCTGGTCCGCGCCCACTACTTCTACGGCGGCGCCGCCTCCCCGCTGACCGGTCTGCGCCGCTCCGGCCGGATCATCGACGTCTCCTCCTACGACCCCGTCGAGGAGCTGTGCCTGGCCGCCGACGCGCTGGTCACGGACTACTCGTCGATCATGTTCGACTACGCCAACCTCGACCGGCCGATCGTCGTCTACGCCGACGACTGGGAGACCTACCGGACAACCCGCGGCGTCTACTTCGACCTGATGGCGGAACACCCCGGCCAGGTCGCCCGCACCCAGGAGGAGCTGACGGAGATCTTCGTCTCCGGCGCCTGGCGCGACGAGAGCGCGGCGAAGGCGCGGGCCGCCTTCCGGCGCCGGTTCTGCGAGTACGACGACGGCCGCGCCGCCGAACGGGTCGTACGACGGGTGTTCCTGGGCGAACCGGAGGAGTCACTGCCACCGGTGATCCCGCTGGAGGAACGCACCCCCGCCCCGACCCCCGAGGAGGCCTCGGCATGACGACCCCCGACGTGACGGTGACGGTCATCGTCTACAACGACGCCGCCCGCCTGCCCCGGGCAGTCGCCTCGCTGCGCGCGCAGACGCACGCGAACATCGAGATCATCATCAGCGACGACCACTCCACCGACGACACGCCGACCGTGGCGCGCCGGCTGGAGGCCCAGGACGACCGCATCCGCTACCTCCGCCTGCCGGAGAACAGCGGCGGGTGCAGCGCCCCGCGCAACCGGGCCGTCGAGATCGCCCGGGCGCCGTATCTGATGTTCCTCGACAGCGACGACGAACTTCCGCCGCGTGCGGTCGAGTTGCTGCTCGCCGCGCACCGCGAGCGCGAGGTGGACTTCACCATGGGCGCGGTGCGCCGGGTGCGGGTGGACAACGGCCGCCGTACGACGTGGATGCCGCACCTGGTCGCCGAGCGCCGCACGGTGGAGGGCATCGAGGCCGACCCGCGGCTGCTGTTCGAGCACCTGTCGACGAGCAAGATGTACGCGCGTTCCTTCCTGGACCGGCACGAGTTGCGCTTCCCGGAGGGCATCCACTACGAGGACCAGCTGTTCTCGGCGCAGGCGTACTGCCTGGCGAAGGCGTTCACGATCATTCCGGACCCGGTGTACGTCTGGTACATCGACCCGTTCGCGGCGGCGGCGACCGCCTCGATCTCGAACCAGCGGCACAAGGTCACGAACGTCCGCGACCGCGTCCACGTCCAGCGCCTGATCGACGACTTCCTGGTGGAGAGCGGTCACGCCGGGCTGCGCGAGGACAAGGACTTCAAGTTCCTCAAGCACGACTTCCGGATGTACGCGGGCGACCTGCCCTACCGGGACGAGGAGTGGCTGGCCGCCTTCGCCGACATCATGAACCCGTACCTGGAGACGCTGTCCCCGGGTGCGTACACCCGCCTGCCCCGCCCCGAGCGGGTGGTGCTGGAGCTGCTGCGGGAAGGCCGCCTGGACGACGTACGGCTCGCGGCCCGCGGTCTCGGGCACGGGGTGGCGCCGCGGCAGGTCACGGCCGACGCGTCCGGTGTCCCGTACTGGGGCGACAGCGTGCCCTCCTCCGACCGCGCCCGGCGCGAACTGGAGGTGTCCGACCTGGAGTTGGACACGCGGCCGTTCCCGAGCGCGCAGTTCCGGCACGAGATCACGGAGCTGACCCCCGGCGCCGGCGCCTCGCTCACCCTGGCCATTCGCACGTACGACCCGGGCCTGCGCCTGCCGGTCGGTCCGCAGCGAGCCGGTCTGGTCCTCTCCCCCGGCAACCGCCGCATGACAGTGCCCTTCCGCCTCGACCCGGTCCGCCCCGGTGTCTTCGAGGGCACGGTGCACCTGGACCTGACCGAGGCTCCGCTCCCCCTGCAGGGCTTCTCCGGGGTACGTCACCCTCTGGTGCGCCTGCACCAGCAGGGCCTGGCCAACTCCGGCCTCCTGCTGGCGCCGCTCTTCTTCCCCACCCTCACGACCCGCATCGAGTACCGCTCCGGTGCGACCCCGCACGAGCTCACCATCGAACCGGAGGGCCGCAACCCCGGCCGCCTGCAGCTCCGCTGGCGGCCGGTGGGAGTCACGGCACGTGTCATCCGCCCGGTCGTCCAGAAGGTGGCCCGCCCGAAGATCCGCAAGGCGGCGAAGCTGCTGTCCAGCGTGCTGAGGTAGGACGGCCGGTCCCGAAGCGCCGCTGTACCGAGGGCGCGTGGGCGACTGCGGGTCGGTTGTGGCTGATCGCGCAGTTCCCCGCGCCCCTTCGGGGCGCGGGGACGGCACGGGTGGGCGCAGCTCAGGGCACCACTCGATACAGGACCTGTCCGGCCGGACCCGCGGTCACCCTCCGGAGCCCCGGCCCCGCCAGGCTCTTCCCACCCACGACCCACTTCACGCCGTACTCCCGCAGAATCCCGGCCCGCTCAGCAGCGGAGGTCCCCGCGGCGAAGTACCGGCCCACCGCCGCCTCCCGCCGCGCGGCGTCCTTCAGGAACACATCCGGATACCCCGGCGCCACGGTGTACGGCCCATACGCGGGGATCTGCCGCGCCGGAGTCGTCCGGGCCATCACCACGTCCCCGTACTTCACCCACGGCGTGATCCAGTGGTACCCCACCCACGGCGTCCGGTACTTCGAGGCGACCACGGACGGCAGAGCAGCACGCCCCGTCACATACCCGAGCGTCCCCACCTGCGTCCACGCGCCGACGAGCAGGGCGGCACCCAACACGCACGCCCAGCCGACGCGCACCGCCCGGCGCCCGGCCGACACGACCTCCAGCGCGGCCGCGAGCTGCGCCGGGATCAGCGCGGCGGGCAGGGCGCGGCCCCAGGAGTAGTGGCCGGACAGCCCGCCCGCGGCGAACATCAGCACGCCGAGGGCGAAGAACAGGACCAGCGGGTCCCAGCGGTCGCGGCGGAAGCGCAGCACCAGCGCCGCGACCCCGAGCAGCACCAGGCCGAACCGTGCGGGCAGGTCCTCGTACAGCGGCTCGTGGATGGCCTCCAGGTCCGCGCCGGCGGAGAAGAGGGAGAAGAAGTCGTAGTACGGCCACAGCCACAGCAGGAGCAGTCCCAGGGCGAGCGCGGCGGACAGTCGCAGCAGCACCGAGCGGCTCGGTCGCGCCGCGATCACCATCGCCAGGGCGCCCAGAGAGGCCACCACGCCGGTGAACTGGTGGCACAGCAGAATCAGTGCCCACAGCACACCGAGCCACAGCCACCTTCCCCACGCGGTCTCCTCCCGCGTCGCCCGCGTGACCCAGGCCCAGAAGTGGAAGGTGAGCCCGAGCGCGAAGCAACTGGGATACGACACCGTCAGCGCAAGGGAGTTCAGGCCCAGGAAGCCGGACCAGTTGAACAGCACCGGGCCCCAGAGGAAGAGCAGGCCGAGCAGCGCCAGCGCGGGCGCCATGCCATGGGAGCTGAGCGTGCGGACGTACCGCCAGACGCCGGTGACGAGCAGGGTCAACCCGACGAGCGCCGCGAGCCGCAGGACCACGAACACCGAAAGGCCGGTCAGCTTGGCGACCACGCCCAGGACCAGCATCCACGGCGAGTAGTAGGGGCTCGGCGTGTCCGCGTCGACCAGCGGGTTGCCGGGATGGAACAGGTTGTGGCTCAGCCGCTGGACGGTGGCCGCGTGCATGCCGAGGTCGCCCGTCCAGGGCAGGCGGACGATCACCAGGAGCAGGAGGACGACGACGAGCGCGGCGGCGGCCTGCGGCAGGGCGCGGCCGGCCCACGCGGCGCTCGGCGGGGACGGTGTACGGGTCACCGGATCAGTATCAGGCGGTGCGGTGTGCATCCTGCTGGAACACCCAAGTGCGGTAGACGAGGAAACGGAAGGCGGAGGCGAGCACGATCGACAGGGCCTTCGCCGCATTCGATGCCAGCACGCTGTGCAGGCCGAAACCGTGGTAACCGACCCAGAACAGGACGATTTCCATCACGACACCGAGGCCGCTGAAGACGAAGAACAGGGTGATCTGACTGCTCGTGCGCGAGGACCGGTCGCGATAGGCGAAATAGCGGAAGCCCAGGTAGTTGGTCGCCATGGCGACACAGCTGGCCAGGACGGTCGCGGTCATCGCCTGCCAACCCAGGCCGTGCAGCAGCAGGTTGAAGATCAGGAAATTGACGAGGACCCCACTGCCGCCGACGATCCCGAATTTCACGACCTCCAGCACGACCCGCTTGACGGGCCGCCGGGCCGGAGCCGGCACGGGGGGCGCTGCCGGCCGGCTCCCGGTGATCTCGGTGAGTTGAACAGTCACAGCGCCGACCCTATCCGAAGGCCGTCGATTAGCGGGAAACGGTAAATTCGCTGATCGTTTTTGGCTAAGGGTCGGCAAGAAGCGGAACGCCCCGGTCCGGTCTGTCGTCGGCCCGGGGCGCTCTCACCGTCGTACGGCTACGAGTGCGTGCGCAGCAGCGTCCGCATCGTCCGCATCGCCACCGACAGGTTGGCGAGGTCGAAGGTCTCCGAACCGCGGATCTCCTCCAGGGTGGTGCGCGCCCGGCTCAGGATGGGCGCGTTCTTCTGCTCCCAGGCCTTGAAGCGCTGCTCGGGAGTGGAGGTGCCGTTGCCGACCGCGAGGACGTCCGCGGTGAGCGCCGCGTGCGCCGCGTACAGATCCTCGCGGATGGAGGCGCGGGCCATGGACTGCCAGCGGTCGGCACGGGGCAGCTCGATGATGCGGTCCATCAGCTGGGTGATGTTCAGCCGGTCGGCGAGGTCGTAGTAGATCTCGGCGACGTCGAGCGCCTCCTTGCCCATGCGGTCGGCCACGGACACGATGTCGAGCGTCGGGAAGGCGGAGGAGAACCCGGCCACGCGCGTGGCGAGTTCGTCCGGGACGCCGGCCGCGGACAGCTCGTCGTACACGTGCTGGTACCACTCCAGGTCCGCGCCGCGCAGCAGCTTCGGCAGCTCCTGCCAGACCCGCTCGACCCGCTCGGCGAAGAACTCGACCGTCTCGGCGAGCTGCAGCGGCTGCGGCCGGTTGTTGAGCAGCCAGCGCGTGCCGCGCTCGACGAGCCGGCGCGAGTGCAGCCGGATCCGGGTCTGGACGGCCGCGTCGACCTTGTTGTCCAGGTCCTCCACCGCGTCCCACACCGGGGCCGAGGAGAAGATCGTGCGGGCCGCGGTCTGGGCGCGGACGATCTCCTCCAGGGAGGCGCCGGTCTCCTCGCGCAGACGGTGCAGATACGTCGTACCGCCCGTGTTGACCGTGTCGTTGACCAGCACGGTCGTGGTGATCTCACGGCGCAGCGGGTGGTTGTCGACGGCGTCCGCGAACCGCTCGCGCAGCGCCGTCGGGAAGTAGGCGTGCAGCAGGCTGCGCAGGTACGGGTCGTCGGGCAGGGAGGTGGCCAGCAGCTCCTCGGCGACCGTGATCTTCGTGTACGCCAGGACGACGGCGGTCTCCGGGCTGGTCAGGCCCTGGCCCTGGCCGAGGCGCTCGCGGATCTGACGGTCGGTCGGCAGGAACTCCAGCGCCCGGTCCAGGTGGCCCTCACGCACCAGGTGGCGCAGGAACCGCTGCTGGGCGTGGAGCATGTCCTTGGCCTGGAACAGGGCGTTGGCCAGGGCGGTGTTCTGCGCGTAGTTGTTGCGCAGGACCAGCGCACCGACCTCGTCGGTCATCTCGGCGAGCAGCTTGTTGCGCTGCTTGACGGTCATGTCGCCGTCCGCGACCAGGCTGTTGAGCAGGATCTTGATGTTCACCTCGTGGTCGGAGGTGTCCACGCCGGCGCTGTTGTCGATCGCGTCAGTGTTGATCTTGCCGCCGTGCAGAGCGAACTCGATCCGGCCGAGCTGGGTCAGGCCCAGGTTGCCGCCCTCGCCGACGACCTTGACCCTGAGGTCCTTGCCGTCGACGCGGATGGCGTCGTTGGCCTTGTCGCCGACGTCCGCGTTCGACTCCGCCGACGCCTTCACGTACGTGCCGATGCCGCCGTTCCACAGCAGGTCCACCGGCGACTGCAGGATCGCCTTCATCAGGTCGGCCGGGGTCATCTTGGCGACCTTGCCCTCGATGCCGAGGGCCTCGCGGATGTGGCCGTTGACCGGGATCGACTTGGCGCTGCGCGGGAAGATCCCGCCGCCCGCCGACAGCAGCTCGGTGTTGTAGTCGGCCCAGCTGGAGCGGGGCAGCTCGAACAGGCGGCGGCGCTCGGCGTAGGAGGTGGCCGCGTCCGGGGTGGGGTCGATGAAGATGTGCCGGTGGTCGAAGGCGGCGACCAGGCGGATGTGCTCGGACAGCAGCATGCCGTTGCCGAACACGTCACCGGACATGTCACCGATGCCGACGACCGTGAAGTCCTCGGACTGCGTGTCCACGCCCAGCTCACGGAAGTGCCGCTTCACGGACTCCCAGGCGCCGCGCGCGGTGATGCCCATCCCCTTGTGGTCGTAGCCCGCGCTTCCCCCGGAGGCGAAGGCGTCGCCGAGCCAGAAGTTGTACTTCTCGGCGACCCCGTTGGCGATGTCCGAGAAGGTCGCGGTGCCCTTGTCGGCCGCGACGACCAGGTAGGTGTCGTCGCCGTCGTGCCGGACGACGTCCTGCGGCGGCACGACCTCGCCGGCGACCATGTTGTCGGTGATGTCGAGCAGCGCCGAGATGAACGTCTTGTAGCTGGCGATGCCCTCGGCCAGCCACGCGTCGCGGTCCTTGGCCGGGTCCGGCAGCTGCTTGGCGACGAAGCCGCCCTTGGCGCCGACCGGCACGATGACGGTGTTCTTCACCATCTGCGCCTTGACCAGGCCCAGGATCTCCGTGCGGAAGTCCTCACGGCGGTCGGACCAGCGCAGGCCACCGCGGGCGACCTTGCCGAAGCGCAGGTGCACGCCCTCGACCCGCGGCGAGTACACCCAGATCTCGTACGCCGGGCGGGGCGCCGGCAGGTCCGGGATGGCCTGCGGGTCGAACTTCATGGAGACGTAGTCGTGCGGCTTGCCGCCGTGCGCCTCCTGGAAGAAGTTGGTCCGCAGAGTCGCCTTGATGACGGTCAGGAAGGACCTGAGGATCCGGTCCTCGTCCAGGCTCGCCACCTGGTCCAGGGCCGCGTCCAGCTCCTCCAGCAGGGCATCCGTGATCTCCAGGCCGGCCTTCTGCCGGTCCGGCGACATCCGCGCCTCGAACAGCGAGATGAGAAGCCGGGTGGTGTGGACGTTGTTGCGGAGGGTGTCCTCCATGTAGTCCTGCGAGAAGGTCGAACCGGCCTGCCGCAGGTACTTGGCGTAGGCGCGCAGCACCATCGCCTGCCGCCAGGTCAGCCCGGCACTCAGCACCAGGGCGTTGAAGCCGTCGTTCTCCGCCTTGCCGGTCCAGGTGGCGGCGAAGGCCTCCTGGAAGCGCTCACGGGCGTCGTCGGCGAGGTGGTCGCCGCTGGCCGCCTTGGGCATGCGCAGACCGAAGTCGTAGATCCAGGCGGTGGTGCGGTCCGCACAGCGCAGCTCGTACGGCCGCTCGTCGGTGACCTCGACGCCGAGGCGGCTGAGCACCGGCAGCACGTGCGAGAGGGAGACGGTGCCGCCCTTCTGGTAGATCTTGAACCGGCGCTCCTCCGGCCCGGCGCCCACCGGCTCGTACAGGCTCAGGCTGAACGCCTTGTCCTCGCTGAGCTGCTCCAGGTGGACCAGGTCGGCGACCGCGGCGCGCGGGGTGTGGTCGGCCTTGTAGCCCTCGGGGAAGGCGTGGTTGTAGCGGCGCAGCACCTCGGCCGCGTGCTCCTCGCCGCACTCGGCGGTCAGCGCCTCGGCGAACGCGTCGGCCCAGGACCGGGCGGCCTCGACCAGACGGGCCTCGATGCGGTCCTTGTCGGCGTCCGACAGCTCGGGCAGCACGGTGCCCGGCGGGACGCGGACCACGAAGTGCAGCCGGGAGAGGATCGACTCGGTGTTCCAGGCGGTGAAGTCGACGCTGACGCCGCCGAGCTCCTCCTTCAGGATGTCGATGATCCGCAGCCGGACACCGGTGGTGTAGCGGTCGCGCGGAAGGTAGACGAGGGCCGAGTAGTAGCGGCCGTACTCGTCCTGGCGCAGGTAGAGCCGCAGACGCCGCCGCTCCTGCAGATACAGGACGCTGGTCACGATGGACTGCAGCTCGGCGACGGGCGTCTGGAACAGCTCGTCGCGCGGGAAGGTCTCCAGGATCTGCAGCAGGTCGCGGCCGTCGTGGCTGTTGGGCGAGAACCCGGCGCGCTCCAGCACCTCGTCCACCTTGCGGCGGATGACGGGCACCCGGCGCACGGACTCGGTGTAGGCGGCGGAGGAGAACAGACCGAGGAAGCGCCGCTCGCCGACGACGTTCCCGTCCGCGTCGAACTTCTTGACGCCGATGTAGTCCAGGTACGACGGCCGGTGCACGGTGGCCCGGCTGTTGGCCTTGGTCAGCACGAGCAGCTTGTGCTCGCGGGCCTTGGCTCGGGCGTCGGCCGGCAGCCGCTCGAAGGAGGGGCTGACCGGGTGCTGCTCGTCCTCGGCGTGGTGCGGGTCCGAGCGCAGTATGCCGAGACCGGTGCCGGGCACGGCGGCGAGCGTGTCGTCCTCGCGCAGCTGGTACTCGCGGTAGCCGAGGAAGGTGAAGTGGTCGTCGGCGAGCCAGCGCAGCAGCTCGCGGGCCTCCGCGACCTCGGGCCGGGGCAGATCGCCCGGGACGGGCTCGCTCTCCAGGCCGTCGGCGATCCGGGCCGCCGACTCCCGCATCTTCTCCCAGTCCTCGACGGCCTCGCGCACGTCGGACAGCACGCGCAGCAGATCGGCGGTGATCTGCTTCAGGTCGGCGCGGTCGGTCTCCCGGTCGATCTCGACGTGGATCCAGGACTCGAAGTGCGCGTCGTGCGGCAGGTCACCGCCCGGTGGGGTCGGCAGGACCTCGATGAGCTTGCCGGTGAGGTCGCGCCGGACCACGAACTGCGGGTGGACGACGACATGGATGCCGCGCCCGCGCCGGGTCAGCTCATTGGTGACCGAGTCGACGAGGAAGGGCATGTCGTCGGTGACGACCTCCACGACCGAGTGGCTGCAGGTCCACCCGTTCTCCTCCACGGTCGGGGTGTGGACCCGCACGTTCGCCGTGCCCTGGGGGCGGTTCTCGGCGAGACGGTAGTGCGAGACCGCGGCGCCGAAAACGTCGACCGGGTCGCGGTCGGTGAGGTCTTCCGGGGCGGTGTGCAGGTAGTAGCGCTGGAGGAACGCGAGCATGGACTCGCTGTCCGGGGTGCCCGGGGAGCCCTCGCCCTTGGTCCCGGTCGGTAGGTGCCCCCCGACCGGGCTGTTCTCAGCTACCCGGGCGGCCCTCTCGAGCAGCTCGGCCTTGGCTTCGTCCAGCTTGGTCTGCATTGTCCTCTGACTCCTGTCGCGCGCCGTTGCGTGACGTAGAAGGAAGTACGGTCTCTTTCCCTCCGGCTCGACGCCACGGCCCGGGGTGTCCGGTCCGCTTCGACGCTATGCCGCGAGGTGAGATGAGCGGGGGGTATTCGGCCATTCTCGACACGCCCGTGGGGTGTGACGCTGCTCTCGGCGCCGCCGTGTCCAGGGTTGCCCTCGGCGTCCCGGGGGCTGCTTCGGCCCCGTCCCGCCCGCGAAGACCAGCGACCGCCGCCCGGTCACGGAGGTGTTCCGTGCAACCCGGGCGCAGGGCAGGAGCAGGATCGCCCCCGCGAGATATCGCGCTGATCACGCCACAAGGCTATCGCTCATTACCGGGGGCCCGTCATGAGCCGTATGTGTACAAAACCGAGGGGTGAAGTTTGACGTTCTGCACAGGGGTGGGTTGAGGGGCGGTGGCGTATCCGGCGAGGTGCCCGGTCGCGCCGGACGGTGCCTGACCGCACTCTGAGAGCAGAGCACCCTGCCACGAGGTGCGCTCCCGGCGCTCGGACGTGGGCCGGAACCGCGACGGCCCTCTTGGCAAGCACGCCCGGTGTTGGCACGTTGCCAGGGACAGTGAATCCCGCACAGGAGCACACAGGTAGTGCAGGAGCACCGGAGCACCCGGAGGAGCCGACATGCCCGCGAAGATCCTGATCGTCACCGGCGACGCGGCGGAGTCCCTGGAAGTCCTCTACCCGTACCAGCGCCTGCGCGAGGAAGGCTACGAGGTCCATATCGCGGCCCCCTCCCGCAAGACCCTCCGATTCGTCGTCCACGACTTCGAACCCGGCTACGACACCTACACCGAGAAGCCCGGCTACACCTGGCCCGCCGACCTGGCCTTCGCCGACGTGGACCCGGGCGAGTACGCGGCCCTCGTCATCCCCGGCGGCCGGGCCCCCGAGTATCTGCGCAACGACCCCGAGCTCCGCAAGATCCTCAAGGCGTTCTTCGACTCCGACCGGCCGGTCGCCCAGATCTGCCACGGCCCGCTGCTCACCGCGGCGATCGACAGCCTGCGCGGCCGCCGGGTCACGGCGTATCCCGCGCTGGAGCCCGACATGCAGGCAGCCGGGGCGAGCTTCCAGGACACCGAAGCCGTGGTCGACGGCACCCTGGTCTCCTCCCGAGCCTGGCCCGACCACCCGACCTGGATGCGCGAGTTCCTCAAGATCCTGCGCTCCAAGACACCGGCGAGCTGAGGGGCTGCGCGGCTTCGCAGCCGCGGCAGTCGTGTGCCACCGGGCCGACGCACCTGCGTGGCTCGGGCAGTCGTGCCGCTGGGCGGCACGGGTGGGGGCAGCCGCACCCCGCCGGCGCGGCAAGCGAAACACCCGTCGCCCAGCGGCAGCACCCTGCGCCCTGCACCCCGCCACAGCACAGAGCACCGCCACCGCACCCACGGCTACGCCGCTATTCGCTGCGCTTCCTCCACCGCCTCGGCCAGCGTGTCCACCACCGGCACCCCCACTTCCTCGAGACTCGCCCGGCTGTGCGACCCCCCGGTGTACAGCACGGCCCGCGCCCCCACCCACCGCGCCGCGACCGCGTCATCCGCCGCGTCCCCGATCACCACGGTCCGCGCAGGCTCCACGACCCCGTCCAGCGCCTCCAGATGCCGCACCATGTGTTCGGCCTTGCTCCCCCCGGACGGCCCCGTACGCCCCTCGACCCGCAGAAAGTGCGCCTCGATCCCGAACCCGCGCACCAGCGGCACCAGTTCCTCGTGCACATACATGCTCAGCAGCGACTGGCTGTGCCCCGCCGACCGCCACCCCGCGAGCAGCTGCTCCGCGCCCTCGGCCAGACCACACCGCGCCCGGTGCTCGGCGTAGTACCGGTGGAAGACCCCGTCCATCAGCTCCCACTCGGCATCGGTCGGCAGCCGTCCGATCAAGCGCTCGTAGAACTTCGGCACCGGCACGCAGTACAGCGACCGGTACTGCTCCAGCGTGATCGGTTCGAGGCCCAGCTCGGCGAAGGCCGCGTTCGTCGCCCCGATGATCGCGTCATTGTCGTGGAACAACGTGCCGTTCCAGTCCCAGACGATGTGCGAACTCCCCTTCATCCCCATGCCAGAAACCGTACCCGCCCCCACTGACAACGAGGCGGGCCGGTGAATCCGCCCAGGTCGGATCGGGTCAGGCGAGTCCGACGAGGTTGGGAATCTCCTGCGAGGCGTACCACAGCAGCTCATGATCGTCCGCGCCGTCCACCACGAACTGCGCGTCGTCGTCCCCACCGTCGGCCGCCTCCAGCGCCTCCGCCGCAGCGGCCACGTCCTGCTCCGCGTCATCGGCGTCGACATGCACCGCGGCCGCCTTGGCGAGCGGCACGGACACCGTCACGGTCACCTCGCCGAGGGCGGACGGGTCCAGCCCACGGTCCGGGTCGACGCTCGCGGCGCCGTCGGCCACGTCCACCGCGACCACGACCCGGCGCCGTACCGCACCCCGGTCCGCAGCCAGCAGCCGCAGGGAGGCCAGCGCGGCCCGGCTGAGCGCCGCGTACTCCAGCTCCTCGATGTCCTCGGAGAGGTACCACTCGCGCAGCGCGGGCGTGACGGCGTACGCCAGGAACGGGCCGCTCCCCAGCTCGCCCGTCTTGTGCGCCTCGGCGAGACCGGGGAGGGTCAGGGGGACGTAGACGCGCATGCTGGCCGCTCTTTCCTGCTCAAAGGCTCCGCTGAGGCCCCGGGAAGGCCGGTTGCCGCGTCTCCCGAGGGCCTACAGGATACGTGCGCCGGTCCCCTTTCGGGTCTGTGCCCAGGCCGCGGGAGCCGTCCATTCCAGGCCTCGGATTCACCCGGTACACCCGCCGCACCTCGGCGTCCGGAGCGCCCCGCACCCCTCGGATAGGTGAACCTTCCCGCACCTTCCGAGCCCTCCCCGCCCTGCTTGCCACCCCGCCAGCCGCCCCCGTACAAGATCCCCACCAGCTGGTTACCGCCCGGTATCACCGGGCCCGCCGAACGGGGATCCCATGAACAAGGTCATGAGCCGCACCGCGCCTCAGACGACGAACCGCGCGCCGCACCCGCGCCACCGCCCGCCGACCCGGCACGACACCCGCCGCCCGGGCGGCGCCCCACCCCGGAAGCCGTCGATCAGGGGTAGGCACGCCATGCCACCGGCCGCGCCCCGAAACGCCGACACGGCCCGCACAGCGCCGGAGACCGTCCTGCCCCCGGTACGCCCCACCGACCTCTTCGCCGACCGTCTGCTGGCCGTCCTGAGCGGTCAGCGGCCCGTCCACTGGATGCTCCGCCACACCGCCGGCCGCGCCTACGACGACCTGACCCGCCTCGCCGAACGCAGCCCCCTGCGCACCCGCGGAGCCCGCCCCGTCGTCCACGACATCGGCTACTACGTCCCCAGCGAGGGAGCCCTGGAGGTCTTCGCCCGCATCGCCGCCGGCAACCAGCTGCGCGCCCTCGCCTTCCGCCTGGAACGCGGCCACGACCTCCGCTGGCGCTGCACAGCAGTGGAGACCGGCCCCCGCCCCTAGCAGCAGAAGGGCCGGGTCCCAAAGGAACCCGGCCCTTCACACACGGCTGAAGCGCCGCGGGCAACCGCTACTTCTTACGGCGCCGCCCGCCCTTGGCCTGCCGCCGCCGCTCCGCCCGCGTCAGCCCGTCCGCCTCGGACCGCACCGGCTCGTCGTCCTCCAGGTCGCGCTCCACGATGCCGCCCTCACCGTCGACGGTCGGCGCCGAGAAGTGCAGATCCCTCCGCTGCGGAACGTCCAGCCCCTTCGCGCGGATCTCCGGACGCGCCCCGGCCTGCGCCGGAACCGTCTCCGGAACACCTTCGCCGACCGGCTCCGCGGCCTCGACCGGGACCTCCTCGACCTGCTGCTCGACCTGGACCTCCAGGTTGAACAGATAGCCGACGGACTCCTCCTTGATGCCGTCCATCATCGCGGTGAACATGTCGAAGCCCTCACGCTGGTACTCGACCAGCGGGTCCTTCTGCGCCATCGCGCGCAGGCCGATGCCCTCCTGGAGGTAGTCCATCTCGTAGAGGTGCTCGCGCCACTTGCGGTCGAGGACCGACAGCACGACCCGGCGCTCCAGCTCACGCATGATCTCGGAGCCGAGCTGCGCCTCCCGGGCCTCGTACTGCTCGTGGATGTCGTCCTTGATGGACTCGGAGATGAACTCCGCGGTCAGACCGGCCCGGTCGCCGGCGGCGTCCTCCAGCTCCTCGATGGTGACCTTCACGGGGTAGAGCTGCTTGAACGCGCCCCACAGCCGGTCCAGGTCCCAGTCCTCGGGGAAGCCCTCGGAGGTCTCCGCGTGGATGTACGCGTCGATCGTGTCGTCCATGAAGTGCTGGACCTGCTCGTGCAGGTCCTCGCCCTCCAGCACGCGCCGGCGCTCGCCGTAGATGACCTCGCGCTGCCGGTTGAGGACCTCGTCGTACTTCAGAACGTTCTTACGGGTCTCGAAGTTCTGCTGCTCGACCTGCGACTGCGCGGACGCGATCGCGCGCGTGACCATCTTGTTCTCGATCGGCACGTCGTCCGGCACGTTGGCCATGGACATCACGCGCTCGACCATCTGGGCCTTGAACAGGCGCATCAGGTCGTCGCCGAGGGAGAGGTAGAAGCGGGACTCGCCCGGGTCGCCCTGACGGCCGGAACGACCGCGCAGCTGGTTGTCGATACGCCGGGACTCGTGCCGCTCGGTGCCGAGGACGTAGAGGCCGCCGAGCTCCTCGACCTCCTCCTTCTCGGCCTTGACGGCCTGCTCGGCCTTCTCCAGCGCGGCGGGCAGGGCCGCGGCCCACTCCTCGATGTGCTCCTCGGGGTCGAGGCCGCGCTGGCGCAGCTCCGCCTCGGCGAGGTCCTCGGGGTTGCCGCCGAGCTTGATGTCCGTACCACGACCGGCCATGTTGGTGGCCACGGTCACCGCGCCCTTGCGGCCGGCCTGCGCGACGATCGACGCCTCGCGCTCGTGGTACTTGGCGTTCAGCACCTCGTGCTGGATGCCGCGCTTGCTGAGCTGCTGCGAGAGGTACTCCGACTTCTCGACGGACGTCGTGCCGACGAGGATCGGCTGGCCCTTCTCGTGCTTCTCGGCGATGTCGTCGACGACCGCCTCGAACTTGGCGACCTCGGTGCGGTAGATCAGGTCCGACTGGTCCTTGCGGACCATCGGGCGGTTGGTCGGGATCGGGACGACGCCGAGCTTGTAGATCTGGTGGAACTCGGCGGCCTCGGTCATCGCCGTACCGGTCATGCCGGACAGCTTCGAGTAGAGGCGGAAGAAGTTCTGCAGGGTGATCGTGGCGAGCGTCTGGTTCTCGTCCTTGATGTCCACCCCTTCCTTCGCCTCGATCGCCTGGTGCATGCCCTCGTTGTAGCGGCGGCCGGCGAGGATACGGCCGGTGTGCTCGTCGACGATCATGACTTCGCCGTCGAGGACGACGTAGTCCTTGTCGCGTTTGAAGAGTTCCTTGGCCTTGATGGCGTTGTTCAGGTAACCCACGAGCGGGGTGTTCACCGACTCGTAGAGGTTGTCGATGCCCAGCCAGTCCTCGACCTTGCTGACGCCGGCCTCGTGGATGGCGACCGTGCGCTTCTTCTCGTCGACGTCGTAGTCGCCGGTCTCCTCCATGCCCTTCAGCGGGTTGCCCGCCTCGCCCCTCTTCAGGCGCGTGACCAGCTTGGCGAAGTCGCCGTACCACTTGGTGGCCTGGTCCGCCGGGCCCGAGATGATCAGCGGCGTACGGGCCTCGTCGACGAGGATGGAGTCGACCTCGTCGACGATGGCGAAGTTGTGTCCGCGCTGGACGAGCTCGTCCTTGGACCACGCCATGTTGTCGCGCAGGTAGTCGAAGCCGAACTCGTTGTTCGTGCCGTAGGTGATGTCGCAGTTGTACTGCTCGCGGCGCTGCGCCGGGGTCATGCTGGCGAGGATGCAGCCGACACTCAGGCCCAGGAACTTGTGGACGCGGCCCATCATCTCGGAGTCGCGCTCGGCCAGGTAGTCGTTGACCGTGACGATGTGGACGCCCTCGCCGGACAGGGCGTTCAGATACGCGGGCAGGGTGCCGACGAGGGTCTTGCCCTCACCGGTCTTCATCTCGGCCACATAGCCGAGGTGGAGGGCGGCGCCACCCATCAGCTGCACGTCGTAGTGCCGCTGACCGAGGGCGCGCTTGGCGGCCTCGCGCACGGTGGCGAAGGCCTCGGGGAGCAGGTCGTCCAGGCTCTCACCATCGGCGTACCGCTGCTTGTACTCATCGGTGAGGGCCCGCAGCTCGGCGTCGGAGAGGTTCACGAAGTCCTCTTCGATGGAGTTGACCTGGTCCGCGATGCGGTGCAGCTTGCGCAGGATCTTGCCTTCGCCTGCACGCATGATCTTCGAGAGGACGGACACGGGGGTTTGTCTCCTTGCCGGTCGGGCCTGGGACGGTCGGTTTCCATTTGACGTACTGAGCAACGGCCATCGTATGCGAGACCCCGGCTGGGCCGGGAGGCCTGGCGGTGCGACGGCTGCTTCGTGGCTGCTTCATCCCGGACAACGGACGGGCCCCACGGATAGTGCCGCATCCGCGCGAGGAATTGCGCGAACTGTGATCACGCGCTCACATATAGCGAAAACCGATGGCTCGGCCGCGTATCGCCGAGCACAATCAGCCGATGGAACCCGTCACACTCACCACCGACCGCCTGATCCTGCGCACCGTCGGCCCGCACGACACCCAGGCGGTCCACGACGCCGCGCAGGACCCCGAGATCCAGCGCTGGACCACGGTGCCCTCGCCGTATCTGCCCGAGCACGCGAGCGGCTTCACCGAGCAGCTGGTCCCCGACGGCTGGGCGGAGGGTTCGATGTTCACCTTCGGTGTGTTCCTCACCGGTGGGGAACTCGCCGGCATGCTCGGTCTCACCATGCGCTCGCTCGGCGTGGCGGAGGTCGGCTTCTGGGCGGCCAAGGAGCACCGCGGCCACGGTTACGTCACCGAGGCCACGCTCACCGCCTGCCGGTGGATCTTCACCGAGGTCGGCGTCGACCGGGTCGAATGGCGCGCCGAGGTCGGCAACCGCGCCTCCCGAGCGGTGGCGGAGCGTGCGGGGTTCACCATCGAGGGCACCCTGCGCTCCGCGCTCAACAACAAGGGAGTGCGCCGGGACTGCTGGGTCGGCTCCCTGCTCCCCTCGGACCTGGGGCTGCCGTCCACGGCGCCGTACCTGCCCGCCCGCGGCTAGCGAAGCCGCAGCTCACCGCGGACTGTCAGTGGCACCCTCTATCGTCCGGGCCATGACGACCCTTCCGCGCCCGACCACCACTCTCACCGCGGACGACGCCCGCCGTATCGCCCTGCGGGCCCAGGGCTTCCTCGGCGCGCCCGACCGGCGGGCCGGAGTCCGCGGCGTGCTGCGCCACCTCGGCGCGGTCCAGCTCGACACGATCTCGGTCCTCGCCCGCTCCCACGAACTCGTGCCGTACGCCCGCCTCGGCGCGGTCGGCCGCAAGACGGTCGAGGCCACCTACTGGACGGGCACCCACGCCTTCGAGTACTGGTCGCACGCGGCGTGCATCCTGCCCGTCGAGGAGTGGCCGCACTTCGCCTTCCGCCGCCGCGCCTACCGCAACCGCCCGCACTGGAACCACGAGCTGCCCGAGGGTGTCTACGACCTGGTCATCAAGCAGCTGCGCACGGAAGGCCCGCTGACCTCCACGGAGCTGGGCGGCGCGAAGAAGACGAGCGACTGGTGGGACTGGTCGGGCACCAAGGTCGCGGTGGAGCGCGCGCTGATGTACGGCGAGGTGGTGTGCGTCGAGCGGCGCGGCTGGAAGCGGGTGTACGACCTCGCCGAGCGCGCGGTCCCGGAGGCGCTGCTGCACGACGAACTGGACGACACCGAGTGCCTGCGCCGGCTGGTCCGGCTGGCCGGCGAGTCCCTCGGTGTCGGCACGCGCGCGGACATCGCCGACTACCACCGCCTCAAGGGCGAGCAGGTCGACGCGGTGATCGCCGACTCGGGTCTGGTGCCGGTCGAGGTCGAGGGCTGGGGGAAGCCGGCCTGGGCCGATCCGGCGGCCCTGGCGACTCCGCCGCGCGGCCGGCACCGCACCACCCTGCTGTCGCCGTTCGACTCGCTGATCTGGGAGCGGGCGCGCACGGAGCGGATCTTCGGCTTCACCCACCGCCTTGAGGCGTACGTGCCCAAGCCGAAGCGGGTCCACGGCTACTTCGCGATGCCGGTGCTCGCGGGCGGCCGGCTCATCGGGCGGGTGGATCCGGCGCGCGAGGGCCGCACGCTGGTGGCCAGGCAGGTCACCCTGGACGGCCCGAAGGCGGTCGCTGCGGTCGCCGAGGCCCTGGTCGAGGCGGCGACCTGGGTGAACTGCACGGACGTCCGGGTGGAGCGGGTGGACGCGCCCGGTCTGCGCGAGCCCCTGACGAGGGAACTCGCCGGCCTGCTCGGGTAGGCGCTAGCGGATCTCGAGGATCTTCTCCCGCATCGCGTAGACCACGGCTTCCATCCTGGAGTGCAGCTGGAGCTTCTCCAGGATGTTGCGGACGTGGTTCTTCACGGTGTTCTCGGAGATGAACAGCTCCTTGGCGATGTCCCGGTTGTTCATCCCGGTGGCGACGAGCTTGAGCACCTCCAGTTCCCGGTCGGTCAGCCGCGGCGCGGGCACCAGCCGGCGCTCGTCGGTGCGCTGGATCATCGACTTGAACTCGGTGAGGAGCTTGGACGCCATGGACGGGCTGATCTGCGACTGGCCGTCGGCCACCGCGCGAATGGCGGTCGCCACCTCGTCCGTGGAGATCTCCTTGAGAAGGTACCCGGTCGCGCCCGCCTTGATCGCGTCGTAGAGGTCGGCCTCCTCGTCGCTGATCGTCAGCATGATGATCTTGGCGCTGGGGGCGACCTCCTTGATGGAGGTGCAGGCCTCGATCCCGCCGCGCTTGGGCATGCGGACGTCCATCAGCACGATGTCGGGCAGCAGATCGGCGGCCTTGTCCACGGCCTCGGCCCCGTCACCGGCCTCGCCGACGACCTGGATGTCCTCCTCGGCCGCGAGCACGATCTCCAGGCCGCGCCGGAAGAGGGCGTGGTCGTCCACGACCAGGACCCTGATCGGCTCCGCGCGAACGGAGCCCGCATCCGTGCCCATGCCGATGACACCGTCGTCGCCATCCTCGTCCCGCATCGGTCCGAAGGTGTCCGCCATCGTTCCTCCCCCTGAAGGCTGTGGCCTGTGGTCCTGTGCCATCGCCAACCCAAGGCAACGGCCCACCGGTTGGGCCGGTCCGGCCATGATTCCATGCCCGGACGGCACCGGGGTGACGAGCGAGGCGCGAACTGGTCGCACACAGGTGCCCCTGGGGGCGCACACGCGCTTCCAGGGGCACCGGCTCGACGTGGGCCGGATGGGTCAGCCGCCCAGCGTGCCACCTGCCGCGGGATGCTGCGCCTCAGCGACCATCGGGTCCGTGCTGAGGTGGATCACGCCGTAGTCGTAGGCGTGCCGCCGGTAGACGACGCTGGGTTCCTTCGTCTCCGCGTCGACGAACAAGTAGAAGTCGTGGCCGACCAGTTCCATCTCGTAAAGGGCCTGGTCGAGGCTCATCGGAGCGGCGACGTGCGTCTTCTCGCGGACGACGAGGGGGCCTTCTCCCTTGACCTCCAGCGAGCCGATCTTCTTCGTCGGCACTCCGTCCGTCTCTTCCTCCTGAGCGGGGAGGCCGTTGCCGTTCAGCGTCGCCGCGCCCGGCACGTGGTCGGGAACCTCGGCCGCCGAGATCCGGCGTGCGCCTCGGCGGGAGAAACGCTTGTCGTGCTGCTTGCGCAGCCGGGCGTCCAGCTTCTCCGCCGCCAGGTCGAGTGCCGCGTACGGGTCGCTTGCCGCTGCCTCCGCCCGGATCACCGGACCGCGAGAGCGGAGCGTGATCTCCACTCGGTCACAGCGGTCGGCCTGTCGGGGGTTGGGCTCCTTGGACACCTCGACGTCGAGGCTGATCACCTTGGCATCGAGCCTCTGGATCTTCTCCAGCTTCAGCTTCTCGGCCACGTGCTTGCGGAACCGCTCGGGCACCTCGGTCTTGCGGCCTTTGACGACGATGTCCACGCAGAACTCCGTTCCCGGATCGCTCCGCTCCGTCGGCGGAGCATCTCCCTTTTGCACCAGATCCGGTGAGCACCGGACCTCGGACTCGGTGACTTCCACCTCCTCCTCCCCCAAGGGCGAGATCTGCACCCCATCGCCACGGGTGATTGCCGAAAACCCGTGGCACGGCATTCCGATATGAGAGGTGTGGCCTGCGCCTTTCCTCACAACCGAACATATCTCGCCCGGACGGATGTCGTCACCCTCTACTCCGGCGTACCTCCGTTCAGGTGAATTACCCCTCCCGCTACCTGCAACGATGCAAGTCAGCGATCAGTTCCTGTTCATTTCGAAAGAATCCAGCGGGGCGGCGATCACGGCCGCATGGAGCGCATGCCGGAGAGTGTTCACAGCCGCCTTTTCCGGTGCACCATGCACCCACTTCCCACTCTCCCATCGTGCTCCGATCCGTCGTTCATCCCTTCCTTCCCGAGTTACGGCTCTGTACACGACTGTTCTCACTCCAGTTCCCTCCTCTGCCACCTCCCGGACAGCCCGCGCCGCCTCCGCGAGGCTGGCGCCCGTCGTGATCAGGTCGTCGACGAGCACGACGTGTCCCGCGCCGAGCAGCCGGCCACCGCCCGCCGTCACCTCCAGCGCACCCGTGAGGTTCGCCAGGCGCCGCCGAGCGTCCAGCCCGGCCTGGTCCGCCACCGGCCGCCGCTGCCGCAGCACGGCCGCCACCCTGGCCGGCGTACCGGTGCGCCGCAGCTCCCCGGCCGCCGCGAGCGCCATCCGCCGCACCGGATCGTGCCCGCGCGCCCGCACGGCCCACCGCGCGGAGGGCACGGGCACGAGCAGCACGGGCCCGAAACCGGCGTCGAGCCCCGCCCGCACGGCTCGCGCCAGGGCCGCACCCAGTGCTCCCGCGAGGGCCAGCGCGCCCCGCTCCTTGTGCGCCAGAAGCAGCGTGCGCACCTCCTCCGCATACGGAGCCACGGCATGCACCACCGGCAGCCCGGCCGGCTCCGGCACCGGCCGCACCCGCCGTGGCGCGCGCCCGCACAGCGCGGCCCGGCACCGCGGGCACAGCACCGCACGGGGTGCTCCGCAGCCCGCGCAGTCGGTCGGCAGCACCAGGTCGGTGAGGTCCTGCCACCACCCCCGCATGTCCACCACTGTGCCAAGGCGGAAACGGCCCGGCCACCCCTGTGGAAAACGCCCTGTGGACAACCCGGGGAAACGCGCACCGCCCCTCACCCACACGGGGAAGGGGCGGTGCGTGACGCTCAGCCCGGATAGACCGGCGCCGTCCCGTCCTTGTCGACCTTCTGCCACTGCGACCCGGAGGGCAGCCGTACGATCCCGTCGTCCTGTGAGGAGGCCACCAGCGGCACCCGCTCGTCCTCGGACGCGGCGATCGACTTCACGCCTGTGAGCGCGCCCGGTGCCGGACCGTCGAGCGTGGAGCCGTCGACCTGGACGTACCGCATCTGCAGCACGCCGCCCTGCTCCCGGCCGGCCACGAGCAGCCTGCTGTCCCCGGCCCACGACAGGGCGCTGACCTGCTCCAGGTCGGGCGCGGCCGACCGCAGTTCGACCACCGACGTGTCCTGCCCGGTGCCGTCGTCGCGCTGGACCCGGCCGATCAGCAGGGACTGCTTGCCGTCCTTCTTCTCCACGACGAGCGCGATCCGCACGCCGTCGGCGGCGACCCGTGCGTCCGTGATCCGGCCGGGCAGGTCCGGGACCGCGACCTCCTCCGGTTTGGCGGCGCCCTGCTGCAGCACGTACAGCCGGGGACGGCGCGGGTCCCGGTCGGCCATCCACAGGTCGCCGCGGGCGTCCCAGCTCGGTGTGGTCAGCCGCTCGTCCAGGGTCGCACCCTGGCTGGTCACCAGGGCCTGACCCAGCGAACCGCCCGACGCCAGCGACGTCACGTACAACGACTTCCCCTGGTCGCCGACGCCGGCCGCGCTGTGCTCGTCCCGCGACACCGCGACCGACTCGAACGCCTTGCCGCCCTCGCCCAGCGGACCCGGCACCGGTACGGCGCTGGTGGTGGTGCTCCCGGTCGGCATCCGCACCAGCCGGTGCTTGCCGTCGAGGTAGTACAGGTTCTCGGGGCTCTTGGCCGACCCGTGCCAGGCGGTGGCCTCGGCGCGCTCCTCGCTCAGGTCACACAGCCGGTGGCCGCCGACGCCCTGCAGCTCGACGGACTCCAGCGTCGGCGCCAGATTTCGCAGTGTGAACAGCAGCTGCGTCGCCATCTCGGTGCACTTGGTCGCCGCGGCCTGGGACTCCTTGAGGTTCAGCGGCACGGTCAGCTTGTTCTGGTCGTCCGGAGCCAGCCCCGACACGTCCTTCTGGAGGGCCGTACCGGTCGGGAAGCTGGACCTGACGACCGGCCCGAGCCAGCGGGTGGGGCCGGTCAGCAGCGAGCGGACCATCTGCGTCATCGGGTCCACCTTGCTGCGCACGAACACCGGATCGGCGACCGCCACCGGCTCCCCCGCGGACCCCACCGCCGTGTCGGAGGCGAAGTAGTACTTGTCGACGGGCGTGTAGTTGCGCTGGAAATCCGACTTGCCCATGACGACCCCGTCGGGCAGCGCATCGATGCGCCACTGGCCGTTCTTGGGGTCCCGCGTCAGATGCACCTTCTTGCGGTAGGAGCCGCCGACCGGCTCGTACGCCTGCTGCGCGTCCACGGTCGCGACCATGCTGCCGGCAAGGACACAGGTCGCGCTGCCCGCCCGGTCCGGCCCCGCGCCCGGCCGGCAGTCGGGCTCGATGCTCGGCCCGTTGGCGAGGACCGTGGTCGACTGCTCCGGCCGCCAGGTGTGCGCCGCGTCGGGCGTCAGGTACTTGCGCGCCGTGTCGTACGCCGGGTCGTCGCTGGTCAGCGCCTCCAGAAAGCCCTGCATGATCTCGGCGGGCCCGGCACCCTCGGCCGGCGGCATGGCGAACACCCGGACCCCGGTGTCCTGCCGCGGCGTGGACTCCACGTTCCGCAGGTCCCCGCTGTCCGGCATCGAGGCGCACCCGGCCAGAAGTACCGTCCCCAGGGCGGCGTAGGCCAACGCGCGTCCCGGCCGCGGCCGGGCGCCCCCCTTGCGGTCAGCGCCCACGAAATGCCTCCCCTGGCTCGGTCGAGTCCTCCTTGTCGGCCGCATCCGGCCGGGCCGCGCCCCCATCGGGTGCCGGACGCGTGGTGGGCCTGTCGTCCGCACGCCGTGCGCCACCGGTGGGCCGGGGTACCACGCGTGCGCCGTTTCCGTTGCCGGGCAGCGCGGCCGGACCGGCGGTGGGCCCAGCAGGGGCGCGCGGCGGCAGCGCGGGCGCCTGGGCGCCGCTCTGCTGCACGGGAACGGTCGCCCGCTTCTCCTCGCTTCCGCCGGGCAGACCGGCCTCGTCGAGGCCGCGGTTGCGGCGCGAGTCCTTGGGCTCCAGCGGTATCGGCGAGCCCCGCAGCGGCTCGTCCGCGGTCCTGGGCAGCGTCAGCCGGAACTGGGAGCCGCCGCCCGGCTCGCCCCAGGCCTGCAGCCAGCCGCCGTGCAACCGCGCGTCCTCCAGCGCGATCGACAGCCCGAGGCCCGTACCGCCGGTGGTACGCGCGCGTGCCGGGTCCGCCCGCCAGAAGCGGCTGAACACGCGCGTGGCCTCGCCCGGCTTGAGTCCCACGCCGTAGTCGCGCACCGCGACGGCGACCGCGCCGCCCGCCGCAGCGAGCTTGACGACGACGTCCCTGCCCTCGCCGTGCTCCACGGCGTTGACGACGAGGTTGCGCAGCACGCGCTCCACACGGCGGGGGTCGGCCTCGGCCACGACGGGCTGCTGATCGCCGACCACGCGTATGTGCGTGCCCTTGCGCTCGGCGAGCGGCTCGGCGCCGCTGACCACACGCCGGACGACCTCCCGGAGGTCTATCGGCTCGGCCTCCAGGGCCGCCGCGCCCGCGTCGAAGCGGCTGATCTCCAGCAGGTCCGCGAGGAGCGACTCGAAGCGGTCCAGCTGGTCGGCGAGCAGCTCGGCCGAGCGCGCGGTCACCGGGTCGAAGTCCTCGCGTGCCTCATGGATGACGTCGGCGGCCATGCGGACAGTGGTCAGCGGGGTGCGCAGCTCGTGCGAGACGTCCGACACGAACCGGCGCTGCATCCGCGACAGGTCCTCCAGCTGCTGGATCTTCACCTGGAGGTTCTGCGCCATCTTGTTGAAGGCCTCGCCCAGTCGGGCGATGTCGTCCTCGCCGGTGACCTTCATCCGCTCCTGCAGCCGCCCGGCCGACAGCCGCTCCGCGATCCCGGCCGCCATCCGCACCGGCGTGACGACCTGGCGCACCACCAGCCAGGCGATGGCCCCGAGCAGCACGACCACGAACAACCCCGCGGTCGCCAGAGTGCCCTTGACCAGGCTCAGGGACTTCTCCTCCTGCGTGAGCGGGAAGAGGTAATACAGCTCGTACGGCCGCCCGTTGGGGTCGTTGACCTGCTTGCCGATGACCAGCGCCGGCTGCGACTCCTTGCCGTTGGCATAGACGATCCGGGTGTAGCTCTGGGCGGCCGTCGTACCGCTGTTGACCCGTTCACGCAGGTCGTCGGGGATGCTGGAGGTCGGGTTGACGTTCCCGGAACCGCGCGGGCTGCGGCCGCCGCCGCTGTCGTCGCCGACGGGCAGCGTGACGACGTCGAAGGCGCCCGCGCCGCCGCTGGACAGCGACTCCACGAGGTCGCTCATCCACTGGATGACGTTCTGAGACTGCCGGCCGTCCGCGGTCGCGGTGCCGTCGGCGGTGCCGCTGCCGGCGGCCGCACCCGTACCGGCGCCGCTGGCCGCCTCGTCCGCCTTCTGCTTGGCCACCGCGAAGCCGCCCGTGGCCTGGCTCTGCGAGGCCCTCACCTTCGCGTCCAGCAGGCCGTTGCGCACCTGCCCGATCACGACGAAGCCCAGCAGCAGCACGACGCCCAGGGACATCACGAGCGTGGTGGCGACGACCCGCAGCTGGATGTTGCGCCGCCACAGCCGCATCACCGGCAGCAGCGGACGGCGCACCCAGCGCAGCAGCAGCCTGATGACCGGACTGCCCTGGACCCCGCCCTCGAGCAGCCCGCCCTCGAAGAGATTCCTGAACCGGGCACCCGCCGTCCGGCCGACAGGCCGCCCCGGACGGGCCCCGGACCGGCCGGGTGCCGAAGCGGCGCTGTCCCCGGACATGTCAGCTCGGCCCCGCCTTGTAACCGACACCACGGACGGTCACCACGATCTCGGGCCGCTCCGGGTCCTTCTCGACCTTGGAACGCAGCCGCTGGACGTGCACATTGACAAGCCGGGTATCGGCGGCGTGCCGGTAGCCCCACACCTGCTCCAGCAGCACCTCACGGGTGAACACCTGCCACGGCTTGCGGGCGAGCGCGACCAGCAGGTCGAACTCCAGCGGGGTCAGCGCGATCGACTGCCCGTCCCGCTTCACCGAGTGCCCGGCCACATCGATGACCAGGTCACCTATGGTCAGCTGCTCCGGCGCCGGCTCCTCCGACCTCCGCAGCCGCGCCCGGATCCGGGCGACCAGCTCCTTCGGCTTGAACGGCTTGACGATGTAGTCGTCGGCGCCCGACTCCAGGCCCACGACCACGTCGACGGTGTCGCTCTTCGCCGTGAGCATCACGATCGGCACCCCGGACTCGGCCCGGATCAGCCGGCACACCTCGATGCCGTCCCGACCGGGCAGCATCAGGTCGAGCAGGACCAGATCCGGCTTGGTCTCCCGGAAAGCGGCCAGCGCCTTGTCGCCGTCGGCTACGAAAGACGGCTCAAAACCTTCACCACGCAGCACGATGCCGAGCATCTCGGCCAGTGCGGTGTCGTCGTCGACGACAAGGACTCGTCCCTTCATAAACGACATCATCCCATTCTCATAACAGCGACAGGCGCCCTGGTGAGGGAGGTCACTGGCCGGTGACGATAGTCGTACGGAGCCGTCACTGTCTGCCCCCGTCCGCCGACCGTCGAGCCGGCATCAGCCCATCAGCTGGTCGTCACCTGGCGCGACCTGGCACACAGCTCCGCGAGAGACTCGGCCGTCACGGGTGAGACGGCACCCTCCTCGGTGACGATGGCCGTCACCAGCTCGGGCGGCGTCACGTCGAACGCCGGGTTGTACGCCTGGGTCCCCAAGGGCGCCACCGGCACCCCGCCTCCCGCTCCCGTCACCGGCACCTGAGGCGCCGCTATCTCGGTGACCTCGAAGCCGGGCCGCTGCTCGACCTCGATGGACGCCCCGTCGGGGGTGCCCGGGTCGACCGTCGTCACCGGAGCCACCACGATGAACGGCACATGGTGGTACCGCGCCAGCACGGCGAGCGGATAGCTCCCCACCTTGTTCGCCACCGAGCCGTCGGCCGCGATCCGGTCCGCCCCGATCAGCACCGCGTCCACCTCGCCGGCCGCGAGCAGCGAACCCGCCGCGCTGTCGGTGAGCAGGGTGTACGCCATGCCCGTGCGGGCCGCCTCGTACGCCGTGAGGCGCGCACCCTGCAGCAGCGGACGCGTCTCGTCCACCCACAGCCGGCGCAGCCGCCCCTCGCGGTGCGCCTTGAGGGCCACCGCGAAGGCCGTGCCCTCACCCCCCGACACCAGCGAGCCGCTGTTGCAGTGGGTGAGGATCCGGTGCCCGCCGCCGGGCACCAGTTCGTCCAGCAGCGCCAGTCCGTGAGCCGCCATCCGGGCGCTGGCCTCGGCGTCCTCCCGGTGCAGCGCCCGCGCCGCGGCCAGCGCCGCCGTCGCCGCCTCGGTGGGATCGCCGCTCTTCGCCAGCCCGGCCTGATACGCGGCCTGGGCGCGGCGCACGCCGACGGACAGGTTCACCGCGGTGGGCCGGGCGCCCTCGAGGGCCTGCGCCGCCTCGGCCACGTCGAATCCGCGCGCGGCGGCGAGCGCGACACCGTACGCCCCCGCGATCCCGAGCAGCGGCGCCCCGCGCACGGCGAGCGAACTGATCGCCTCCACCAGCGCCGGCGCGTCCGTGCACACCAGCTCGACCTCTTCGGCCGGCAGCCGGGTCTGGTCGAGAAGCACGACCACCGGGCCTTCGGGTGGTTCCTCCCATCGGATCGCAGGTATCTCGGTCGGCCGCTTGTCTCCGTCGGTTCGCGCCTGCTGATCAGCCATGCGGTCAGTCTGCCCCGGATCCGGCGGACAATTGAAGGCATCCAGCGCCCACCGCGGCCGGTCCCTTGATGACCACCCCATGGCACGATGGCTGCCAACCTGACGCGGCGACCGCGGACGGGCACCGAGAAGGAGCTTCGATGACAGACACTCCGGGCTGGGCCTCGCCCGGAACCGCCCCGGCGAACGAGGGGCGGGAACCCGGCGCGTCCGGTCCCGCCGAGCCTGCCGACGGCCCCGGCGAAACCGCACCCCCGGCGCAGCCGCATGCCGACGCGCAGGGCCCAGGCGGAAAGTGGTCCAAGGAGCAGCCGCCACCCGGCCAGTGGTCCGCGCCCACCGGTGCCCCCGGCGCCCACCAGACCCCGCCACCCTCGCCGCCAGGCCCGGGCTGGACCGGACAGCCGCCCGGCGGATACGGCGGGTACGGCGGCCCTCCCAGCGGATACGGCGGCGGGTACGGCGGCCCTCCCGGCGGCTACGGCAACCCCGGCGGATACGGAGCCTGGGGCGGCGGCTGGGGCGGTCCCCCGCCCGCGGCCAAGCCCGGCGTCATCCCGCTGCGCCCGCTCGGCGTCGGCGAGATCCTCGACGGCGCCGTCTCCACCATGCGCACGCACTGGCGCACGGTCCTCGGCATCTCGCTGGCGGTGTCCCTGCTCCTGAACACCAGCATGGTCCTGCTGCAGGGCCTCGTCCTGAACGACACCACCGTCCAGACGACGATCAACGACCCGAACAACGCCAGCCCCGACGAAGCGCTCCACGCCCTGCACGAGACCATGATCGGCACCGGCATCGTCTCGGTGATCCGGACGGTCGCCATCATCCTTTTGACCGCCCTGCTCACGACCATCACCAGCCGGGCCGTCCTCGGCAGGTCGATCACCGCCGGCGAGGCCTGGCGCGAATCCCGCCCGCAGATCCTGAAACTCCTCGGACTGCTCATTCTGCTCGGCCTGATCTTCGCCGGTGTCGTGGTCGTCGGTGGACTGCCCGGCCTCCTCCTCCTGCTCTCCGGCAACAGGAACGGCGGAGCCGCCCTGCTCGTGCTCGGCTTCCTCGCGGCCACCGTCGTCGCGATATGGCTGGGGATCCGCTTCTACCTGGCCGCGCCCGCTCTGATGCTGGAGCGGCAGGGCATCGTGAAGTCCCTGAAGCGCTCCGCGAAGCTCGTCCGCGGCTCCTGGTGGCGCACCTTCGGCATCGTGCTGCTCACCCTGCTCATCACCGTCATCGTCGCGTCGGTCATCTCCATCCCCTTCGCCCTCATCGGGGCCGCCGCCAGCGGCGACAGCACGAGCGACGTGCTCGGTACCAGCGGCGGGCACATCGGTTGGACCGCCCTGATCATCCGGGGTATCGGCGCCCTGATCGGCACCACGCTCACCCTGCCGATCAGCGCGGGCGTCACCGTGCTCCTCTACATCGACCAGCGCATCCGCCGCGAAGCCCTCGACCTCGAACTGGTCCGCGCCGCCGGTGTCCAGAACACCGCCGGGCCCGGCCCCGTCCCGGGGAGCTGATGCGGTGAGTCTCACGGGGGGAGTGCTCGCGGCGCCGGCCCCGTCCGGCGCCGGCGGCACGGTCGTACGAGGCCTGCTGCGCGCGGCGGACACGGCCGTCCGCGCCGCAGGCGGCTCGGGAGACGAGCCGCCCCTGACCATCCCGCGTGATCCCGCGCGGGAGGCGGCACGCCGCGAACTGTCCAAGCGGCTGTACCACGAGAACGAACCCGGGCTGTTCCAACGTGCCCTGAACGCCTTCTGGGACTGGCTCGGCCGGCTGCTCGACTCGGCCGCCTCGGCGACACCCGGCGGCACGATCGGCCTGGTCGTCGTGGTCCTGTTCGTCGTCGCCGTCCTGGCCGCCCTGTGGTGGCGCCTGGGCACCCCGCGCCGGCAACCCACCTCCTCCTCCGCCGCCGCCCTGTTCGACGACCGCCCCCGCAGCGCCGCCGAACACCGCGCGGCCGCCGAGGCACACGCGGCCCAGGGCCACTGGAACCAGGCCGTGCAGGAACGCATGCGTGCCATCGTCCGCTCCCTGGAGGAACGCACTCTGCTCGACGTCCGCCCGGGCCGCACCGCCGACGAAGCGGCCGCCGAAGCCGGCCGGTCCCTGCCCGCACACACCGACCGACTGCGGGCCGCGGCCCGCGAGTTCGACGATGTCACATACGGCGGTCGCAGGGCGACCGAGCAGTCGTACCACCGCATCGCCGAACTCGACCGTGACCTGGAACGCGCCAGACCCGCCCTCACCCACAGCACCACCAGCACGGCCCACACCGCCCACCAGGGGGCCGCCGAGTGACCGCCGAGGCCGCGCTGCCGACGACCTCCACCGCGCCCACCACCCGCCAGGTATGGACGCGCGCGCGAGGCATCGCACTCGCCGCCGTGCTGATCCTGGTGGCGGCCGTCGCCATGGCGGCCGTACGCTCCACCGTCCGGCACGGCGCACTGGACCCGCGCTCCGCCGACCCCTACGGCAGCCGTGCCGTCGCTCAACTCCTCGCCGACCGGGGCGTCGCAACGCGCGTGGTCACCTCGCTCGGCGCCGCACGGGACGCCGCTGGGCCGGACACCACTCTTCTGGTCGCCGCACCCGACTTCCTGACGGACCGTCAACAAGCCCAACTGCGCGCGGTCACCGCCACCTCCGGCGGGCGCACCGTCCTGGTCGCGGCGGGCACCCCCTCCGTCGAACGGCTCGCCCCGGGAGTCACCGCAGACCCCGCCACCAGCAGCGCCACCACGCTCGCCCCCCACTGCACCCTGCCCGCGGCCCGGCGCGCGGGCAGCGCCGACACCGGCGGCATCCGCTACACCACCACCCGCCTCGGCGCCGACCGCTGCTACCCCAGTGCGCGCCTCGCCACCCTGCTGCGCATCCCCGAGACATCCGGGAGCGGCGACACCGTCGTGCTCGGCGCGCCCGACATCCTCTACAACGACCGCCTCGGCAAGGAGGGCAACGCCTCGCTCGCCCTCCAACTCCTCGGCTCCCGCCCCCATCTGGTCTGGTACCTCCCCTCGCTCTCCGACACCTCGGCCACCGGCACCGGCGACCAGAAGAACTTCCTCGACCTGCTCCCCTCGGGCTGGCTCTGGGGCACCCTGCAGCTCTTCATCGCAGCGGTACTCGCCGCCTTCTGGCGGGCACGCCGCTTCGGCCCCCTCGTGCCCGAAAGACTCCCCGTCGCGATCCGCGCCTCCGAGACCGCCGAAGGACGAGCCCGCCTCTACCGCAAGGCCGACGCCCGCGACCGCGCGGCCACCGCTCTTCGCTCCACCACCCGCACCCGCCTCGCCCCCCTCGTCGGCATCCCCGTCACCCAGGCGCACACGCCCGAGGCCCTGCTCCCCGCCCTGTCCGCCCACCTCACCGGCGAACAACAGGCCCTGCACTCGCTCCTCTTCGGACCGCCGCCCGGCGACGACGCGGCTCTCATCGCACTCACCGACCAACTCGACGCCCTCGAAAGAGAGGTACGCCGTTCATGATGGACCCGACCACTGACAACGCCGGGAACACCGGGGATTCGGGCGCCGCCCGAGCCTCCCTGGAGGCCCTGCGCTCCGAGATCGCCAAAGCCGTGGTCGGCCAGGACCCCGCCGTGACCGGCCTCGTCGTCGCCCTCCTCTGCCGCGGACACGTTCTCCTTGAAGGAGTCCCCGGAGTCGCCAAAACGTTGCTCGTCCGCGCCCTGGCATCCGCACTCGAACTCGACACCAAACGCGTCCAGTTCACTCCCGACCTGATGCCGAGCGACGTCACCGGATCCCTCGTCTACGACACCCGCACCGCCGAGTTCTCCTTCCAGGAGGGCCCGGTCTTCACCAACCTCCTGCTCGCGGACGAGATCAACCGCACCCCGCCCAAGACCCAGTCCTCCCTCCTCGAAGCCATGGAGGAGCGCCAGGTCACGGTCGACGGCACCCCGCGCCCGCTCCCCGAACCGTTCCTCGTCGCCGCGACGCAGAACCCGGTCGAGTACGAGGGCACGTACCCCCTCCCCGAAGCCCAACTCGACCGTTTCCTGCTCAAACTGACGATCCCTCTGCCGTCCCGCCGGGACGAGATCGATGTCCTGACCCGGCACGCCTCGGGCTTCAACCCGCGCGACCTGCGCGCCGCCGGCCTGCGCCCCGTCGCCGGCCCCGCCGACCTGGAAGCGGCCCGCGCCGCCGTCGCGAAGACGACCGTGTCCCCCGAGATCACCGCCTACGTCGTGGACATCTGCCGCGCCACCCGTGAGTCGCCCTCCCTCACCCTCGGTGTCTCCCCCCGCGGCGCCACCGCCCTCCTGGCCACCTCGCGCGCCTGGGCCTGGCTCACGGGCCGCGACTATGTCATCCCCGACGACGTCAAGGCCCTCGCCCTGCCCAGCCTGCGGCACCGGGTCCAGCTGCGCCCCGAGGCCGAGATGGAGGGCGTGACGGCGGACTCCGTCATCAACGCCATCCTCGCCCACGTCCCGGTCCCCCGCTGATGGCACTCACCGGACGCGCCGCCCTCCTCGCGGCCCTCGGTTCGATCCCCGTCGGCATCCTGGAACCCGGCTGGACGGGCATCCTCGCGGTCAACGGCCCCCTGGCCCTCGCCTGCGCCTGCGATTACGCGCTCGCCGCCCCCGTACGACGCCTCGTCCTCTCCCGGTCCGGAGACACCTTCACCCGCCTCGGGGAGACCGCCGACGTCACGCTCACGGTCACCAACCCGTCCCGCCGCCTTCTGCGGGCACGGCTGCGTGACGCATGGCCACCGAGCAGCTGGGAGCCGGGCACCGAGATCGAAGCCTCCCGGCACCGACTGACCGTCCCCCCGGGCGAACGCCGACGCGTGACGACAAGGCTGCGCCCCACCCGCCGCGGCGACCGCCACGCCGACCGCGTGACGATCCGCTCCTACGGCCCCCTCGGACTGTTCTCCCGCCAAAGCGCCCACAAGCTGCCCTGGTCCGTACGAGTTCTGCCCCCTTTCACCAGCCGAAAGCATCTCCCGTCCAAACTCGCCCGATTGCGTGAACTCGACGGCCGCACCAGCGTGCTGACCCGCGGCGAGGGAACGGAATTCGACAGTCTGCGCGAGTACGTCCCCGGGGACGACACCCGCTCGATCGACTGGCGAGCCACCGCCCGCCAGTCCGCCGTCGCCGTCCGCACCTGGCGCCCCGAACGCGACCGTCACATCCTGCTCGTCCTGGACACCGGTCGCACCTCCGCCGGCCGCGTGGGCGACGCACCGCGCCTCGACGCCTCCATGGACGCCGCACTCCTCCTCGCGGCCCTGGCATCCAGGGCCGGCGACCGCGTGGCACTCCTGGCGTACGACCGCCGGGTGCGGGCCCTGGTCCAAGGCCGCTCGGCAGGAGACGTACTGCCGGGCCTGGTGAACGCGATGGCACCGCTGGAACCGGAACTCGTCGAGACCGATGCTCGGGGCCTCACCGGCGCAGCTCTGCGTACGGCCCCCCGCCGATCCCTGATCGTGCTGCTCACGACGCTCGACGCGGCCCCCGTGGAGCAGGGTCTGCTCCCCGTGCTTCCGCAGCTCACTCAGCGGCACACCCTTCTGGTCGCTTCGGTGGCCGACCCACACATCGCCCGCATGGCAGAGTCCCGGGGCAGCGCGGAGGCGGTGTACGAGGCAGCGGCGGCGGCTCAGGCGCAGAGCGAGCGTCAGCGCACGGCTGAGCAGCTTCGACGGCACGGTGTGACGGTTGTGGACGCGACGCCGGAGGATCTGGCGCCGGCACTGGCGGATGCGTATCTGGCTCTGAAGGCGGCGGGCCGGCTCTGATCCGCCCTGGCTCTGCCGCCCTTCGGGGTATTGCGGGTCCCCTAAACGCAGAAAGGCCCACGCCATCCGGCGTGGGCCTTTCCCAAGAATTGTTCGGCGGTGTCCTACTCTCCCACAGGGTCCCCCCTGCAGTACCATCGGCGCTGTGAGGCTTAGCTTCCGGGTTCGGAATGTAACCG